>NZ_MUAV01000008.1:0-185369 GCF_003265965.1 Rhodovulum viride
TATCGACCGTCGCGTTGAAATCGCTCCGCAGCCGCTCGTAATCCTCCGCGAACCGCTCGTCGATCCGGCTCGTCAGATCGCCGCCAGACAGCGCCTGGAGCGCGCTGGCAAGACCTTCGATCGCTCTCGTCTGGTCCGCCCGGGCCGCTTCGCGCCGCATTTCGGCAGCTCTCATCTGACCCAAATCGCCACGCAGGCTTTCGAGGCTGCGGGCGAGTTCGCCGATTTCGTCGGCACGGTCGGTCATGGGAATTGCATTGTCGAGATCCCCGCGCGCCACGTCCCCCATGGCAGCGCAGAGTGTGCCGAGAGGACGGCCGAGCATGCGGCGCAAAAGTGCCGTGGCCGCAAAAAGCAATCCCAGGAACAGACCCATGGTCACGACCATGCCTGGCGCCGCATTCCGAAAAACGGCTGTTACTGCACCTTGCGCAGTCCAGACAGCCCCCACCGCTCCGACAGTTGCCTGATTGGGTCCGAATTTAACCGGCACGACCTGGACAAGCCTTCCCCTTTGGAAGACGGCTTCCCCTGAGGAAATCGCCTGGAGAGCCATTTCCTGCAACTTGGCGGCGGCTTCTGTATCCCCGGGGCCGGCTTGGGCGATGCTTTCTGCATCGGCGTTCCAGACGCCGAGCGCCACCGCCTTGTCGCCCGCGCGCTGAAGCTGACCGTTCAGGTCCTCTTCGATGGCTTCAATGTTCTTGAAACGCAGATGCGGACCCAGATTCGCGGCGCTGCCAACAAGAATCGACTGTAACTCTTCGCCAAGCGCATCGCCGACAATATCCAGCGCGCTTCGCGTGGCGAAAGTGGCCAGGAGGATCGCAACGACGAAGGTCGTCGCCGCGATCAATCCCGAGATTCTGATTAAAATCGAGCGTCTTGGAAGGGACGCCAGGGCGGCGGAAGCTCCGTTCGGCATTGGCGCCACTCCTTTTTCCGGGTTGATCAGAACAGGGCCGCGCCGTCGACCGCGACGGTCATCGCGCCGATGGGCGCCCCACTGTCCGGGTCGACGAGGGTGAAGGAAATCTGTGCCTGATAGCGTTGGGTTGACTCATCCAGCTCGATCTCGCCGAAATGGACGGCGTCGGGGCCGACCGAATAGGTCATGGAGTACTTGTCCTCGTCGCCCTGCCAGTAATCCGAGGTGACACCCGATGTCGCGACGTTGAGGCCGCGCGCATCCATCACGATCACTTCTGTCACCTTGCCATTCGAGGCATCCACCTGGCTGCGCAGGAACTCGGCCGCCGCATTGTCGGTGACCGCCGAGATCAGATCCGAAGAGCCGCTGTCGAGTTGAGCCCGCCAAGCCGCATCGAGTTCGTCGATCTTTTCCTGCGAATAGCCGCCGGTGACGGCATTCTGAGCCTCGACCGCCTCGATCACGACCGGCGCCGCGGCCCATGGCCGGATCGCATTTTCCAGAAAGGCCGCCATCGCAGCGTCGCCATCGGCGGCGGGGGCAGGGGCCGCGAACAGGAGGCCGGCAAGGAGCGGGAAAGAGAAGGCTGTGCGGATCATGGTATTCCTTTCGCTTCGGCAGCGGCCGGGACCGTCCCGGTTGCTTAAGAAATACGAGAAAAGACCCAACGGCAGCTTAATCGCGACATGTCGACACATCCCACAATTGCGTTTTTCACGTGACCGGCCGGACTGGCCCAATGACGCCCAGGCGGCCTTCAAGCCATTGTTCTGGAACCCCCAACAGGCAAGAACGTCGCAGGGTGAGCGACCAACGCCGAAGGCATTCCCGAGCCACGGGCGAATGCCGGGACTCGTTTGTCCGCCGACCTGGCGTCGGCCATATGGCAAAAAGGAAAACGAATTCGGGACTGATTCGGAGCCCGGGCTTCGCCCAGATCGGCGGTCCTTTTCAGAAGGAATGCAAAGGATGATCGGAGCCCCTGGGTCGCCCAGAAACCGAAAGGCCCGTTTCCGAGGAAACGGGCCAGGGCAGAAATGAAACGCTTGCAACCGGGACAACGGCGCGGCTCAGCCGCCCGGGAAGTACCCCCGCACCAGGGCCTCCGAAATCAGGCTCCAGCCATCGGCCACGACGAAGAAGGCCAGCTTGAACGGCATCGCCACCACCGCGGGCGGCACCATCATCATCCCCATCGACATCAGGATCGCGGCCACCACGAGGTCGATGATCAGGAACGGGAGAAAGATCAGGAACCCGATCTCGAACGCCCTCTGGATCTCGCTGAGCATGAAGGACGGCACCAGAAGCGACAGCGGCGCATCCGAGATCGCCGCGGTGGGATCTGCCTGCGGCCGAAGCGACAGAAGCCGCTCGTAGGTGTCGGCATCCGCGCGGCCCGCCATGAAGGTTCGGAACGGATCGAGGATCCGCGGGATCGCATCGTCGATCGGCAGCGTCTCGTTCATCATCGGCACCACACCGGCCTGCCAGGCCTGGGTGAAGGTCGGCTCCATCACGAAATAGGTCAGGAACATCGCCAGGCTGACAATCAGCATGTTGGGCGGCGACTGTTGCAGCCCGATGGCCTGCCGCAACAGAGACAGGACCGTCACGATGAAGGGAAAGCAGGTGAGCATGATCGCCAGGCCGGGCGCCAGGCTGAGCACGGTCACCAGCAGGATCATCTGGACCCCGCGCCCGGCCAGCGACCCGCCCTCGCCCAGCGAGATCGAGATTTCCTGCGCCTGGGCCGGTACGGCCAGGGCAAGCAGGATCAGAACGGCCGGCAGCAGGCGCTTGAGCATAGCGGTCAGGCCCCCGAGACGGTGTCGATGATTTCCGTCAGGCGCACGGCAATCTGCCCCGCCTGGGCGCCTTCGACCTCCTGGAGCTCGCCGCGGGCAATCAGCCGGTCGCCGATATAGAGCTCGACCGGATCGTCGATCCGGCGGTCGAGCGGCAGCACCCCGCCGCGGTCGATCTGCAGCAGATCGCGCAGCAGCGGGCGGGCCTTGCCGACCGAAACGGTGATCTCGATCGGAACCTGATCGAGGAACTTTGCACCGAGGCCTTCGCCCGGCGCGTCGGAAGATGTGTCAGCCATGGCGGCGTGCCTCCTCTTCGGTGGTCATGAAGTCGTTCAGCGCGCTGCGGATTGCCGCCAGCATGCCATCAATGTCGATCTCGCGTTCCCCGGCCCCGCCGCGAAGCAGCGCCTGCCCGGGCCCAAGGGTCGCATCGTCGACGATCTGCAACGGCAGGCCGGGATCGGCCCCCGCAAGCTCTTCGAGCGCGTCGCGATTTTCCGGACAGACCCGAAGCTGAAGCGGCGCGTTGGCCTCGGCCTCGGCCAGTTCAAGTGCAATCTCGACGACCTTGCGGGCGAACCCGTGTCGCGCGAGCTCGGGCAGGACACGCTCGACCATCGCGGTCAGAAGCGGCTCCAGCGCCTCCATCACATGGGTGCGCGCCTCATGATAGCTGAACGACAGGTCCTGCAGAGTCTTCTCGAAATCCGCGCCGATCCGCGCGCGCGATTCCGCCTCGGCGGCAGTGGCATCGTCCCAACCCGCCCGGTAACCTTCTTCATAGGCATCGAGCCGGACCTGCTGGGTGTCCTCGACCGGCAGGTCGGGCTCGCGCTCGACCTTGGGCCTGGCGCCGTGATTAGAGAAATCCTCCAGCAGCAACCGTGACATCACGCCTTCTCCTGCCGCTCTTCCATCCAGCCGCGCAGGATCGCAATGGACTCGTCGCGGCGGCTTTCGATCAGATCGCGCAGACGGTCGACCGGGCTATCGCTGCCGCCGCCGAAGCCGTCCATGCCCAGAGGTTCGTCCGAGAAGTCCGACGGATCGATCGAGGCCATGGTCATCGCAGGTAGCCCGAGATCGCCAGGCAATCCGCCAAGATCGTCCTGCGGACCGTCGGCCGGATCGATCTCGCCATTGAGCCAGGTCTGGTCGGCGCCTCCGACCGGCGCGGGCAATCCGGCAACTCCGGCCCTGCCGTTGCTGGCCAGGATGGGACGGACGACGAAGAGACCGAGGATCAGTGCGACCACGGACAGCACCGCCAGCTGGATCAGCGTCAGCGGATCGAGCGTGAACTCGCCAAAGAGACTGCTTTGCGGGCCGGTGCCCTCTTCAGCGAGCGGCTGGAAGGGCATCGACTTGATGGTCAGCGCGTCGCCGCGCTGTTCGTCGAACCCCGCCGCCGAGGCGATCAGTTCGCGCAGCGACTCGAGGTCGGCATCGGGCAGCGGCTGCCAGGTCTCGGTGCCGTCCGCAGCAGTCGAAGTCACGCCCTCGACCAGAACAGCGATGCTCAGGCGCCGGATCGCGCCCGGCGCGCGCAGGATCTCGCGTTCGGTTTCGGAGACTTCGTAATTGACCACTTCCTGGGTCTCGGTTTCCTTGTGCTGGGACGACCGGTCCGAGTTCCCCGCACCGTTCGGCAGGTTGCTGGCCACGGTGACCGAGCCGCCATTGGTATCGCTGGAGGTGGATTGCCGCTGCTGGTTGTTCTGGCTGATCGCGACACGGCCCTCGGGATCGATGATCCGTTCGCGGATCGACTCGCGCTGGGTTTCGGTATCGACACTGACCTCGACGATGGAGCGACCGGGTCCGAGCCTCGCGGAAAGCAGACGCTCCAGCCGCCCCTTGAGGATCTCGGCACGGTCGTCGCCCGCGGCGGCAATACTCGATTCGTCAGCGACAACAGTCCCGGTGGTCCCGTCGATCACCGACACGTCCTCGGGCCTCATGCCCGAGACGCTGGAGGCCACTAGGTAACGGATCGCCTTCGCCTGGGCCGCGGAAATCGACCCGCCGGACGGGGTCACGGTGACCGCGGCCGAGGGCTGCACGTCGCGGGCGAAGGGGCGCGCGCTTGGGGTGGCGATATGCACGCGCGCCGTCCGGAACTGAGAATTGCCGGCGATGGTACGCGCGAGTTCGCCTTCCTTGGCGCGCCAGTATGCCGCATCGAACATCTGCGATGTCGTGCCAAAGCCCGACAGCCCGTCAAGCAGTTCATAGCCCGCCGATCCGTTGGCCGGCAGCCCGTCGCTGGCCAGTGTCATCCGCAGCGAGTCGCGCTGGCTGCTGTCGACATAGATGGCCGGCCCCCGCACCTCGTAGGCGACCCCCGTCTGGTCGAGCGCGCGGATCACGTCCCCTGCGGCCGAAGTATCGAGCCCGGAATATAGCAAGGCCATGCGAGGCGACGTGGCGACGCGCGACAGCGCCAGTACGGCCGCAAACATGGCGACGGTGGCGATGACCACGACCAGCCTTTTGCGTGGGCTCAGCCCGGTCCAAACGGACAACAGCTGCTGCAACTGAGTTCTCCCATTCCGGGGGGGGCTTCTGCCCCGTTTCTGCCGCACATCCTTCGCAGGCCCGGCTTAACAATCGGTTAGCCCTCATCCGGCTATAGAGGGAGGGACACAGAAGGAGCCCAGGACATGGCTGCGACCGATATGGCCGAAGCGGAAGAACCCGCAAAATCCTCAAAGAAGCCCCTTATCATCGGGGTCGCGCTTGCTCTCATCCTGGGAGGCGGGGCTTTCTTTGCGTTGTATTCGGGCATGATTCTCGGGGGCGATGCCGGGGCCGATGCGGGACATGGCGGTGGCGGAAAAGAGGGCGCCCATGGGGCCGAATCGGCGCCGCTCGACGTGGCCTTCGTCCCGATCGAGCAGATGATCATCTCGCTCGGGCCCGACGCCCAGAGCCGTCACCTTCGCTTCGAAGCCCAGCTGGAAGTCGTGCCCGCCTATCAGCAGGAAGTGACGTTGCTGATGCCCCGCGTCCTCGACGTGTTGAACAGCTACCTGAGGGCGGTCGACATGGCGGAGCTCGAAGATCCGACCATGCTCATTACCCTCCGCGCGCAAATGCTGCGCCGGGTGCAGCTCGTCACCGGCGACAACCGGGTGCGCGATCTGCTTATCACCGAATTCGTGCTGAACTGAGGAGAATCCCATGGCGCTGATCTCGGACATCCTGCTCATTGCCGGGGCACTCGGAGCGACGCTCTATTGCTATGTCCTGGCGAGACGACTGCGGCGTTTCAATGACCTGGAAAAGGGCATGGGCGGTGCGATTGCCGTCCTGTCGGCACAGGTCGACGACATGACCAAGGTCCTCAAGGGCGCCCAGTTCTCGGCGAAAAGTTCGACCGACAGTCTCGAAGGCCTGACCGGCCGCGCCGAAGATGTCGCACGAAGGCTCGAGCTTCTTGTCGCGGCAATGCATGACCTGCCCGACGACGCTGTCTCCGACGCCACCCGGAAAGCCTCGCAGCCCGCGCCCGCCGCAGAAGCGCCGAGACCGGCCGCCCCCCAGACGGCCGCCCCGAAGCCCGCCGCACCGGCTTCGGCCGAGACCGGCGACACCGAACCCACGGTCCTGTTCCGCCGCAACGCACGGGAGGCCGCTGAATGACGAAGTCCTCGCGATCGAAACGGGCCAGTGGCGCCGTTCTGCCGGTTGTCGCCGGACTGTTTCTGGCCTCCAGTCTGATCCGCTTCGGCGACGGCACCGCGCAGGCCCTGGCGCAGGAATTGCGGGGCATGGCCGAACATGCCGCAGCCTCCGACCACGGCGGGGCCGCAGACCATGGGTCCGCGGCCGATCCCTGCCCGCCCCCCGCGGACATTGCGGATCTGCTGAACGCTCTGAAGACCCGCGCGGCCGAACTGGACGCGCGCGAAGCCGAGCTCGACGACCGGGCCGCAACGCTGGATATCGCAGGGGAAGAAATATCAAGGCAGATGGCATCGCTTCAGGCCGCCGAGGATTCGTTGAAATCGACCCTCGCACTGGCCGATCAGGCGGCCGAGAACGACGTTGCGCGCCTGACCGCCGTCTACGAAAGCATGAAGCCCGAGGAGGCATCGGCGCTTTTCGCGCAGATGGACCCGGAATTCGCGGCAGGATTCCTCGGGCGAATGCGTCCCGATCTTGCTGCCGCGGTGATGTCCGGCCTCGATCCGAACGTCGCCTATTCGATCAGTGTGATCCTGGCGGGACGGAACGCCCGCGCCCCCAAAGAGTAACCACACCTTGTTAACCCGGGTCTGAGACTGTCCCCAACAAGGTCAGAGTAGCGGAGCACCATCCATGATTGGTATCGTCGGGATCATTCTCATCTTCGTGATGGTGTTCGGCGGCTACGTAATGGCAGGCGGCAAGATGGGTATCATCTTGCATTCGCTGCCCTTCGAATTCGCGATGATCGGCGGAGCCGCAGCAGGTGCTTTCGTGATCAGCAACGACATGGCCGCCATCAAGCACACGATCAAGGATATCGGCAAGGTGTTCAAGGGTCCCCACTGGAAGCCCGACGACTATCGCGATCTGTTGTGCCTGCTGTTCGAACTGATTCGCGTCGCCCGTCAGAACCCGCTGGAACTGGAAACCCATATCGAGGCGCCTGCCGACTCGGCGATCTTCGGGCGCTATCCCAAGATCGTGGCCGACCACGAGGCCGTCGATCTGATCTGCGATACGCTCCGTGCCGCAGGGATGAACTACGACGATCCCCATCAGGTGGAGGAAGTCCTTGAAAAACGCCTTGAGGCGCATCTTCACCACTCGATGCACTCAAGCCATGCCCTGCAGTCCGTTGCCGACGCCCTGCCCGCTCTCGGCATCGTCGCCGCCGTGCTGGGCGTGATCAAGACCATGGGCTCGATCGACCAACCGCCGGAAGTGCTTGGCAAGATGATCGGCGGCGCGCTGGTCGGAACGTTTCTGGGCGTGTTCCTCGCCTACGGTTTCATGGGGCCGTTCGCGTCCAAGCTGAAGGTCGTGGTCGAGGAAGACGCGCATTTCTATCTGCTGATCCGCGAGGTTCTTGTCGCCAACCTGCACAACCACCCCCCCGCGATCTGCATCGAGGTCGGCAGACAGAACACCCCAGGCGGCAGCCGTCCCAGCTTCTCCGAACTGGAAGAGGCCCTCAAGGCCTCGAAACAGGAGGCGGCATGAAGGCCCGGCACGTCGTACTTGCCCTGGCCCTGCTTGCAGGGCCACCGGCGTTCGCCCAGCAGGTCGAGATCCGGTCTGGCGAGCATCCCGACTATTCGCGCCTCGTGTTCGAAACCGACGCGCCCCAGGCCTGGGCGCTTGGACGCGGACCGGACGGTTATCTGCTGAAATTCGACAATCCCGGCCTGCGGTTCGACCTGGGCGGCGTCTTCGACCGAATGCCGCGCCAGCGTCTCGCCGACGCGGCACTGGTCGCGCCCGGTCTCGTCTCGCTCCGCGTGGGTGCAGATGCTCACGTCGAGGCCTTCGAACTGCGCCCGGGGGTTCTCGTGCTCGATTTCCGGACCGGGCCGGCCCCGGACGGCTCTCCGTTCGAGGCCGCACTTCTGCCTCCCGTTTCAGAGCCGGCCTCTCCCCCGTCCCAGGCGCCGGAACCGCCCCAATCGGCGGCCCTCCCCGAGCCCGCGGCGCCCCCCGACACTGAGCCTCAAGACGACGACCCCGCGACCGCTGCCACCCCTGCGCCGCCACCGGCCGAACGCACCGATAGCGCGGCTCTGCGCCTTCCGATCGATCTGGAACTCAGGTCGCCGCTTTCGTCTTCGACCGGAATCAAGCCTCCGGCGGCGATGGTCGAGAAATTGCTAGAGCCGGAAATCCCGCCCGCCGAAACCGATCCCCGCGTCGCGATGATGCAGTCGGAACTGATGAAGCAGATCGGGCGTGCCACGGCACAGGGTCTTCTTGAACCCGCGGTCGACATCCCCTCGGTGGAGGAGTCGCACGCGTCCAATGAACCCCATGGCGATACAACCGCGCCCGACCATGGCGCCGCGGAGCATGGACAGGCGGAAACGCCCGAGACCGAACATCATGCGCCCTCCGATTGGCGCAACATGCGGGTCGAAACCAGCATGGATCTCGGGCTCGACTTTCCCTCGGGCGAAGACCCTATCGCAGCCGACGGCACGCGGTGTCTGTCCGACAGCAAATTCGATCTGAATGGATGGGGCGGGGATCGCACGCCGGGCGAGGTCATTGCCGAAAAGCGCGCGGCGCTTCTTGACATGCGGGATGCGACCGATCCGGCGGGTGCCGTTGGCCTTGCCCAAGCCTATATCGCCTTCGGGTTCGGAGCAGAAGCCCGCGCGGTCCTGAGCGTGGCCGGGACCGACGCGCCCGACGTGCCCTTGCTGCGCGAACTGGCTGCAATTGTGGATAACGGCCAGGCGGATAACCCCGAGTTGTTCGACGGGCAGATGTCCTGCCCAACTCGTGCGGCGCTCTGGGCGGCGCTGGCAAGGCCCGTACTGGGCGATCTGTCGGATCTCGATCGCACCGCCTTGCTGGAAAGCTTCTCCGAACTTCCGATCCATATCCGCCGCCATCTCGGTCCGACGCTGGCTGAACGGTTTCTGGCCGCCGGCGATCAGGCGACCGCCCTGCAGATCCGGAATGCAGTGGCGCGTACCGGCGAGAGAGGGCGCACCGAAGATCTCACCATCGTCGAGGCGCAGATCGAACTTGCCCGCGGCGCCGACGACAAGGCCGACCGCAAGATCGAGGAAGTCGTTTCCTCCGGAGGCCAGGGCACGGCAGACGCTCTCGCCCTCCAGATCGAAACCGGACTTGGCCGCGGCCAGGTTCCCTCGGTCGATTCGTTAAAGCTCGCTGAATCGCTCGCCTTCGAGCGCCGCGGGACGGCGAGCGGTACACGACTGCTGACGCTCGCGATCCGGGGCTACGGCGCTCGGGGCGATTTTGAAACAGCTTTCGCCATGCTGGCCCATCACGGCCTTGAGGCCCAGACGGAACTGGCTTCAGAACTGCTCGAAGAACTCACACAGCGAGGTTCGGACGAAGCCTTCATGCGCGAAGTCTATGCCGGCGCGATGACGCTTCCCGATCTTTCCGCCGACTCCGAAGCCCGTTTGTCCGTAGCGGATCGGCTGACCAAGACGGGTTTCCCGGACCGCGCGTCCACGATCCTTCAGCCAGTGACGCCCAGAGGAACCACACGCGAACGCCTGGTCCGCGCCCGTCTTGCCCTTGCACAGGCGCGCGCAGGAGAAGCCCAGCAGTACCTTGCGGGCATCGAAACGGCAGAAGCCGACGAACTGCGCGCCCAGATCGCTCAACGGCAGGGCAATCTTCAGTCGGCGGCCGACTTTCTTGGCGCAGCGGGTGATTCCGAAGCGCAATCGGCAATGGCCTGGCGCGCGCGCGACTGGACCGGTGTCGAAACCTTGGGGGGGCCGGAAGAACGCGCTTTCGTCCAGACCCGGCGCGAACAGGAACCTGCGCCGATCTCCGACGAACCGAGCCTCGCGGTCGCCCGCGATGCACTTGGCGCAAGCGAAACAATGCGCGATCGGCTGAAGGCTCTTCTGGACCGCCCGGCCGCTCGGAACTGACCGGAACTGACCGGAACTGACCGGAACTGACCGGAACTGACCGGAACTGGAGCGCAGACATTCAGCCTTTGTCAATTCCTACCCCATAGGCTGGCTAAAAGTTAGAACGAATTGAGTGGGCCAGAATGGCACATGTTCCTTGGCTGCGCGTGCCAGATGGCCGCGAAACAATGACCTGCACCGGACCGTCACAAGCGCGCCGACAGCCGCCTCGACGGGCAATTTTCCTGCAACTGACCGGAGCTGTCCCTGACGGACACCCCGGCCCAATGCCAGCGCAATTTGCCCCGCATCTTTCTGGCCGGTCCAAGACGAAAGGTCCAGCGAGTGGACCAGGGACCGGCACAAGACCGTGCCGACCCGTTTCCAGCTTTGAGATCGCAAGCCCCATCACGTCGTCGCAAACGGATCGGCACCGCTCCAAGCCCATGACGTATGGCTTCCGAAAGCCCGGCGATCTGCCGCTTTTCCGCCCGAAAGGGATCTGACCCATGCCCGGCTTTTCGATTTCCGAGATGTTCCGTCCGACCATCCTGATGGCCCTCGCCCTTATGGCGATCATCGTCATGATGGTCCTTCCGATGCCCGCCTGGGTTCTCGACATAGGCCTCGCCGCCTCGTTCTCGATCGCGATCCTGATCTTCACGGTTACGCTTTTCATCGAACGCCCGCTCGATTTCTCGTCCTTCCCGACGATCCTGCTGGCATCGCTGATGCTGCGGCTGTCGTTGAACGTGTCCTCGACCAAGCTCATCATCGGCCAGGGCCACACCGGCACCGGCGCGGCGGGCGACGTGATCGAGGGGTTCGCCATGTTTGTCATGGGCGGCAACGTCTTCCTCGGGCTCGTGGTGTTCGGGGTGCTCATGATCGTGAACTTCATCGTCATCACCAAGGGCGCGGGGCGGATGGCCGAGGTCGGAGCCCGCTTCGCCCTTGACGGGATGCCTGGCAAACAGCTTGCCATTGACAGCGACATGGCCGCCGGCGCCATCGACCATGCCGAAGCCAAGGCGCGCCGCGAACGCGAACAGGCCGAGACAACGTTCTTCGGCTCGCTTGACGGTGCGTCGAAATTCGTCAAGGGCGACGCGGTGGCCGGCCTGCTGATCACCCTCCTCAACCTGTTGATGGGACTCGCAATCGGCGTGATCATGCATGGCATGCCGATTGGTCGTGCCTTCGAGACCTACGCCATCCTCACCGTCGGCGACGGCCTCGTCAGCCAGATTCCGGCGGTGATCATCTCGATCGCTGCGGCCCTTCTGCTGTCGCGGGGCGGCACCACCGGTACCGCCGATTTCGCAGTCTTCAACCAGCTCGGCAAGCATCCGGCGGCGCTCGGCACGGTCTCGGTGCTGCTGGGGCTCTTTGCGCTGGTGCCCGGCCTGCCCTTCGTGCCCTTCATCGCCGGCAGCCTCGTGCTGGGGATCGCGTCCTTCACCCGTTGGCGCGCGATTCAGCGCGAGGCCGCGAAGGCCGCCAAACCCGAGGTCGCCGAAAAGATGGAACCGGCAAACCGCATGGGTGACCTGCTCGACCTTGACGACATCCACCTGGAATTCGCCCCCGACCTGGTCGGCATGGTGCTCGATCCGTCGACCGGGATCGAGGCCCGGATCGTCTCGATGCGGCGGCACGTGGCCGAAAGCTACGGATTGATCCTGCCCGAGATGCGCCTGACCGACAACGGCGCCTTGCCTCCGGGCACATATGTCGTGCGGATCCAGGGGGTTGAGCAGGCCCGGGACCGACTGCGGCCCGATCAGGTTCTGGCATTGCAGGCGGGCGATATCGCGCTTCTGCCGCGGGGCGAAGACGTGCGGGAACCAGTCTATGGCGCGCCGGCGCGCTGGGTGTCGGCGGACCGGCGCGAAGAACTGGCCCTGCAGGGCGTGACGGTCGTCAACGCCTCCGAAGTGCTGGCCACCCATCTGCTGGAAGTCATCAAGAACAACTTCGCCCGGCTCCTGACCAACAAGGCCCTGCGCCAGATCTTCGACGAGTTGAAGAACCTGTCCGATCAGACCCGGGCACAGGCCAACCGCCGGATGATCGACGATCTGGTGCCCGACAAGGTTCCGCCCGACCTGCTGCTGGCAGTGCTCAGGCTGCTGCTGGACGAGCGGGTCTCGATCCGCAACATGCCGCTGATCCTCGAAGCCATCGCCGAGGCCCGTCCGAGCCATGTCGGTGCCGAATCGATCTGCGAACATGTGCGCCGCCGCCTCGGTTTCCAACTGGTGGCCGAACATCGCCGCGAGGATGGAACCCTGCCGCTTCTGCAACTTTCGCCGGAATGGGAGTCACGCTTTTCGACCTATCAGGTGGGCGGCGAGACCGGGGTGCCCGACGTCGCCCTGCCCCCCGAAGATTTCAACCGCCTGGCCAGCGCGGTTTCGGAAAAACTGGCCAAGGCGGGCGAGAACGGCATCTTCCCGGTGATCGCCACCTCGGGCCGCCGCCGTCGTTTCCTGCAGATGGCGCTGTCGGCCAAGGGCATCGCGGCACCGGTCCTGTCCTTCGAGGAAATCGGCACCAATTCGCGCCCGGCGCTGGTCGGCATGGTCGCGGCATGAGCCTCGAACTGGCCCCGGCGCTCGAGATCTGGCGGCCTCTGACAATCGCGGCCTTCCTTGTCTTCCTGAGGGTCGGCGCGATCATGGCCATGCTGCCCGCCTTCGGCGAGCGTGCCGTGCCCACCCGGGTGCGACTTGGCCTTGCGCTTGCCTTTACCGCGGTCGTGGCCCCGGCGGTCGCACCGCGGCTCATCGAGGCGCCGCCCTCGCTGGCGATATCCTTCGCGACCGAAACCGTGATCGGCCTGGCGCTGGGGCTGGTGCTGAGGATGATGATCCTCGCGCTGCAGATGGCGGGTGAGATCGCCGCGCAAGCCACGTCGCTGTCCCAGATCCTTGGCGCCGCATCGATGGACCCGCAACCGGCCATGGGGCGGCTGATGCTGATGGCAGGGCTGACGCTTGCGGTGATGTCGGGGCTTCACGTCCGCGCGGCCGAGGCGATGATCCTGTCCTATGACCTGCTGCCCGCGGGCCGGTTTCCCGACGCGGGCACCCTGGCGGATTGGGGCACCGGCAGCATCGCCAGGGGCTTCGCCCTGGCCGCGACGCTGGCCATGCCCTTCGTCATTGCCTCGCTGATCTATAATCTGGCGCTTGGCGTCATCAACAAGGCCATGCCCCAGCTGATGGTCGCCTTCGTCGGCGCCCCGGCTATCACGGCCGGCGGGTTGATCATCTTGCTGCTCGCGCTGCCGCCGATGCTGACTTTCTGGCAGGATCGGCTGTTGACGGTCTTTGCCGCCCCATTCGGAGCGGGTGGATGAGCGACGAGGACCCCGGCGACAAGCAGTTCGAGCCGACACAGAAAAAGCTCGACGACGCACGCCGCAAGGGCGAGATCGCGCGGTCGGTCGATATCAATACCGCCGCAGTCTATGCCGGTTTCGCCATTACTGCGATGGCTTTGGGCGGCGCCAGCCTAATCCGCATGGGAGAACTCGGCGCGGGCATGATCGGCCAGGCCGACCGCCTGGCCCCAATGCTGCTTGGAGGTCACGGCACTGCCCCCACGGGTGGACTGATGGCCGAGTTCGGACTCGCCGCCTTGCCCTGGCTCGGGATCCCGGCCATTGCGGCACTCGCGGCCATCCTTGCGCAGCGCAGCTTCGTCGTCGCGCCCGACAAGCTGATGCCCAAGCTTTCGCGGATCGATCCGATCGAGACCGCCAAGAACAAGTTCGGCCGGTCCGGGCTTTTCGAGTTTACCAAAAGCACGGTCAAGCTGGCGCTTTATACCGTGCTTCTGGCGCTCTATCTCGGTAAGCACTTCGAAGAGATGCTGGGGACGATGTACCTGTCCCCGGCGATGGCTGCGGCCAAGCTCGTACGGATGTCGCTGGAGTTCCTGACCGTGGTGGTCGCCATCGCCGCCGCGATCGGCGCCATCGATTACCTTTGGCAGGTCGCCGAGCATCGCCGGCGCCACCGCATGTCGCTTGAGGAATTGAAGGAAGAGCTCAAGCAATCCGAAGGCGACCCCCATATCAAGCAGCAAAGGCGCCAGCGCGCGGTCGACATCGCGACCAACCGGATGCTGCGCGACGTGGCCGATGCCGATGTCGTGATCGTCAACCCGACCCATTATGCGGTTGCGCTGAAATGGGACCGAAAAAGCCGTGGCGCCCCGGTCTGTGTCGCCAAGGGAGTGGACGAAATCGCCGCGAAGATCCGCGAGGTTGCGGCCGAGGCCGGGGTTCCGATGCGGCGCGACCCGCCGACGGCGCGCGCCCTTTATGGCAGCGTCGAGATCGGCGACGAGATCAAACCTGAACATTACAAGGCCGTGGCCGCGGCGATCCGCTTTGCGGAAGAGATGCGGACCAGGGCGAAGGGGCTGTGATGGCAGAGCGCGACGACCGACCCGAACGCCTGATGCAGATCGGATCGATTCTGAAGGATGCGGCGCTGGGCCGGCTGCGGATGGCCGCCCAGGACCGCCGCCGGATCGAGGCCGCCATCGAAACGCTGGACGACGAGGCCCGGCGCGCGGCGGCCGATGACGACATCGCCGTACGAGCCGTCATGGACGGCAGCCGGATGCTTCGACATCAGCAACGACGGACCGCGCTGAATGCCCAGTTGGCCCGGGCGCGGGCGCAGGAAGCGATATTGATGAAAGAGGCGGCACGGACCTTCGGGCGCGACGAGGCGCTGCGCGGTCTTTTCGACCGGACGCGCCGCCGCTGAGGCGCGTCCGTCATGCGCGCTCAGGCGTCCTGGCGCACCAGGTCTGTAATCAGGATATCGGAGACGATCCGGCCGAGCACGCTTTGCGACGCTTCCAGAAGCGCCCGGCGCAGCAGAGTGAGATTGCCACTTTCGGTGAAGGCGCCATCGAAACCGCCGGCATTGGCGTGATCGAACAGGACCTGCAGAAAGGCATCGCGCAGCCGGGGCTCTCGCTCGAAGACGAATTCGCTGCTTCCCGAAGGAACTTCGAGGCTGATCGACATCACGACCAGCGCCGCCACCTTACCCGACCGGATGACCGGAACGACGAACTGGTTGCTCAGCTTGGCATATTCGGGTCCTGCCGCCTCGTCGTCGCCCGACGCGCCATGTCCGGCGGTCGAGGATGCGGCATCGCCATGAGCTTCGGCGGCCGACGCATGCGCGCCGTCCCCCGGAGCACCTTCGGCCGCGGTGTGATCGATTTCAGCCGGAGGGGGGGGCGCAGGTTTCAACAGGAACCCTGCCCCGCCTCCGACTGCGAGACCGACGACCGCGATGATGACTGGTAGAAGCTTGCCCATTTCAGGTCTCAGAATGGCAGCACGATATCGGCAATCTGATGGCCGATACGGGGCTGTTGCACGTCCATGATCTGACCGCGGCCGCCATAAGAGATCCGGGCCGCCGCAATCTTGTCATAGGTGATCTCGTTCTGGCGCGAGATGTCCTCGGGCCGGACATAGCCGCTGACCAGAAGCTCGCGCATCTCGAAGTTGACCCGGACCTCCTGCGAGCCCTCGATCTTCATGACGCCGTTATTCAGCACGTCTGTGACAGTGGCCGCGATCCTGAGCGTCAGCTTTTCCTTGCGCTTGACCGACCCGTCGCCGCTGTGGCTTGAACTGGAATCCGCCTCGACGGCGTTGTCCATGGTCACCCCATCAGGCAGCGCCTTGTTGATCCGCTGCGGAATGCCCAGCATCTGCGGGATGCCCATCGAGGTTGCACCGCTGCGGCTGCGTGAGGTGCTGTTCGAGATTTCGGCCTTTTCGTCGATCTCGATCACCACGGTCAGGATGTCGCCGCGGCGCCCGGCCCGGTGATCGCCCAGAAGCGACTGACGGCCATGGGACCAGAGCGACGAGCTCTCCAGCGGGCTGCGCCGCTCGACCTGCATCGGCAGCGTCTCGCCATCGGTCATCGCATAATAGGCGTTGGAGCCCTCGACCGGCTTGAAGGACGGGGGACGCCCCACCTCCTTCAGCCGGTCGCACGCGGCCGGAACAAGCAGCGCCGTGGCGCAAAGGGCAATGACAAGGGGTCTCATGGACGGAAAGGCTCCTCAGGGTTTCATGCTGGCGCCAACGACCACACTGCCGTCGGGCGCGACAAATCCGGTGACGGTATTGCGCGAGGCGAGGTTCATCACCCGCAGCGCATCGCCCACCCCGGCGCGGTCGAGCGCCCGGGCGTCAGCGGCGATGACAAGTCCCCCGCTCTGGAAGCGCAGGGTCACGATCTGGTTGCGCTCGATGATCGCCGGCGGACCGACATCGGTGACACGGATCGGGCGTCCCGCATAAAGATTGACGCGCGCTTCCTGACCGATGGCTTCTTCGGGTGCGATCAGCGTCCCCGCGACATCGCCTTCGATGACGGCGACATCGCCCGGGCCGAGGATCGTCTGCCCCCGCACCGACCGGGTCGCAACCAGGATGTCGGCACCTGCGGGCACCGGCAACCCGGCGGCCAGGGCAGCAAGGAGGGCAAGCGTTCGCATCAGCGCACCTGTGTCGTCGCGCTCATCATCTGGTCGGCGGCGGTGATGACCTTGGCGTTCAACTCGTAGCCGCGCTGGGCTTCGATCAGTTCGGTGATCTCGCGCACCGCATCGACCGAACTGTCCTCGAGGTATCCCTGGCGCAGGGTGCCAAAACCGTCCACGCCGGCGGTGCCCACGATCGGCGCGCCCGAGGCCTCGGTCTCGACGAAGAGGTTCGACCCGATGGCCTCGAGCCCCTTGTCGTTGGAGAACATGGTCAGGTTGAACTGGCCCAGAAGCTGCGCCGCGACCTGGCCGTCGAAATACGCGTAGACCTCGCCTTCGGAGTTGATCGACAGGCTGCGGGCATCGTCGGGAATGGTGATGCCCGGAACCACCGTATAGCCGTCCGAGGTGACGATCAGCCCGTCGCCGGTGCGCTTGAGCGCACCGTCCCGGGTATAGGCGGACTGGCCCGACGGCAACGTCACCTCAAGATAGCCGCGGCCGTCGACGGCCAGATCGAGGTCGCCATTGGTCTGCGACAGCGACCCCTGCGACAGAATCACCGACACTGACGCCGGACGCACGCCAAGCCCCAGCTGCACGCCGGTCGGCAACACCGTGCCGTCGTTGGCATTGATGGTCCCGGGACGGGTCGCCTGCTGGTAGTGAAGATCGGCGAAATCGGCGCGGCGAGCGTTGTACCCCGTTGTGCTCATGTTCGCGAGGTTGTTCGAGATGACCTCGACCCGCATCTGCTGGGCCGACATACCGGTGGCGGCGATCTGGAGGGCGCGCATGGGATTCGTCCTTTCTGAATCAGCTGCTGGACCCGAGAGTCCGAATGACGTCGCGGACGCGCTCGTCCTCGCGTTCAAGGAATTTCTGGCCAAGCTCATAGGCGTGCTGGACCTCGATCATCCGGGTAATCTCGGTCACCGGCTGAACGTTCGACTGTTCGACATAGCCCTGCAGGATGCTGGTATCTTCCACCGGCTGGGGCGCCCCGCCCGGATCGAAAAGCGTCCCAGCGACATGGGTCATCGCGTTCGGATCGGCGGGAAGATAGATGCCGATCTGGGTCAGGGGGGTGCCGTCTGCACTGACTGTTCCATCGGCGGAAACCGCGAACGAGGCCGCATCCGGCGGCGCGAAGACCGGGGTGCCGCCAGCATCGAGCAGCGCGTAGCCGTCGGGCGACACCAGGTTGCCGGCCGCATCGGGCGTGAAACTTCCGGCGCGCGTCAGGCGCTGGCCCTGGGGCGTGTTGAGCAGGAAAAACCCTTCGCCCTCGATGGCGAAATCGAAGGTGCCTCCGGTCTGCGTCAGCGGCGCCTGTCCCAGATCGGTGACGCGCACATTGGCCTCGGCCATCGACAGGGACCCGCCCGGCCCGTCGACATCGGCGATGTATTCCGAGAAGATCAGCCCCTCGCGGCGATAGCCGATCGTCGAGCTGTTGGCGATGTTGTTGGCGATGCTCTGCATCTCGCGCATCAGGCCCGATTGCCGGGTGAGCGTGACGTAGCCGGTGCTGTCCATCGGTCAGATCCCCGCGATCATGGGGACGATCCGGTCGGTGAAGAACCCGATCAGCGTTTCGGTCATGAACGCCATCGAGACCCAGAACACGATCAGGATCGCCGCAAGTTTGGGTACGAAGGTGAGCGTCATCTCCTGTACCGAGGTCAGGGCCTGAAACAGGCCGATCACCACGCCGGTCACCAGCGCGGCCGTCAGAATCGGCATCGAGATCACCACAGAGATCCAGAGGCCCTGACGCAGGGTGTCGTAGAAGATGAGCTCATTCATGGCGCTAGACCGGCATCCTCAGGATTTCCTGATAGGCCTCGACGACCTTGTCGCGGATCGTGACCGCGGTCTCGATCGCCAGTTCGGTCTGCGCCAGCGCCTGCACGAGAGCATGCGGATCGGCGCCGCCGGTCATCGACGACATCGCGGTCTGTTCGGCGTTCCGGATCGTGTCCGAAAGCCCCTGGGCCGCCGATGCGAAGGTATTCTCGGCGCTGTCTTCGGCATGCTGGGGTTGGGTGGCCGGGCGCGCCGTGGCGTAACCAAGGGCGGCGGCGCTGGATTTCATGTCCATCTCCGTCTCTCCTATCGGCGCAACAGGTCGAGCAGGCCGCGGGACATCTGCCGCGCCTGGTCGAACATTTTCAGGTTCGCCTCGTAACTGCGCTGCGCCTCGCGCGCGTCGGCGATCTCGACAACCAGATCCACATTGGACCCGCTATAGTTGCCCTCGGCATCGGCCAAAGGATGCGACGGGTCATGGATCATGCTCAGATCTGACTGATCCAGCGTCACCCGGCCGGTCTGCACCTCGCCGGTGGGACCGTCCGAAGTCAGCTGGGTCTCGAAGGTTGTCAGTTTGCGGCGATAGCCGGGCGTGTCGGCGTTGGCGATGTTCTCGGACACCAGCCGAAGCCGCGTCGCCTGGGCTTTCAGCCCGCTGGCCGAAAGGCCGAAACTCTGGCTAAGATCGTTCATCTCAGGCTCCTACCATTCTGGTCATCGTTGCCGCCCGAGACTGGTTCTCAGGATCCCGAGCGAGCTTCGGTACACGGCCAGCGCGAGTTCGTGCTGGCGCTTTGTCTCGACCGCCTTCAGCATCTGATCCTCGACCGAGACGGAGTTGCCGTTCGGCTCTTCCGGATCGGACGCGTCAGCGCGCTGTGGGGCATAGGCGGTCGCGCTCCCGGCCAGATGGCCGGGGCGCGTGGCGCGCATGCGCGCGCCCGTGTCGGACCTGCGATAGGTCTTGGCAAAATCCGCGACATCCTGCGCCCGATAGCCGGGCGTGTCGGAGTTCGCGATATTTCGCGCTATGACGGTCTGGCGCGTTCCGGCATGTTCAGCCAGCCCGGACGCCATCCGGAAGATTTCAAGCTTCTCGAACATCGGGGTTTCTCCCTCGGTCTCAAACGATGCTTAAGCTTGATTCCTTTAGAAACCGTAAGTCATGATCGCTTCGGGAGAATCTTCATGCCGCAGAACCCGTTCTCATCGCTGATCGCCCGCATTTCCGCCCTGACTCCGGTGCGGACGGTGGGGCGAGTCGTGGCCGCGGGCAGCGGGACCGTCACGGTGGCGGGCCTCTCCGACAGCGCGGGGCTTGGCGATCTGGTCGAGATCCGGCATGGCCGCGGCCCCCGGCGACGCGGCGAGGTTCTGGCGCTGGCCGAAGGCACCGTCACGGTGCTGCCCGACGGCACGCCCGAGGGTCTGTCGGTCGGCGACCGGGCGGTGCTTCTGGGACCGGGCGAAATCGCGCCGCACAGCTCCTGGCTGGGCCGGGTCGTGGATCCGTTCGGCCAGCCGCTTGACGGTCGGCCGCTGATGCCCGGTCCCACGCCGCGCCCGCTGCGCGCCGCTCCGCCGCCCGCGACCGAACGCCGTCCGCTTGGCGGACGCCTCGGGACCGGGCTTGCCGCATTCGATACCCTGCTGCCGATCGTGCGCGGACAGCGGATCGGGCTGTTCGCGGGATCGGGCGTAGGCAAGTCGTCGCTCCTGTCGAAATTCGCGCGCGGGGTCGAGGCCGACATGGCCGTCATCGCCCTTGTGGGCGAACGCGGGCGCGAGGTGGGCGAGTTCGTCAGCCAGGTCTTGGGGCCAGACGGCATGGCGCGTGCCGTGGTCGTGGCCGCGACCTCGGACCAGTCGCCGATGGTGCGCCGCCGCGCGGCCTGGGCGGCGATGGCGGTCGCCGAGCATTTCCGCGATCAGGGCAACCACGTTCTCTTTCTGGCAGACTCGGTGACCCGCTTTGCCGAGGCCCATCGCGAGCTGGCACTGGCGGCCCACGAACCGGCCGCGCTTCGCGGCTATCCGCCCTCCACCGCCCAGGCGATCATGTCCCTTGCCGAACGCGCCGGTCCCGGGGTCGCGGGCAGCGGCGACATCACCGCGGTGTTCTCGGTCCTCGTTGCCGGGTCGGACATGGAAGAACCCGTGGCGGACATTCTGCGCGGGGTTCTGGACGGGCATATCGTCCTCGACCGCCGCATCGCAGAGCGCGGAAGGTTCCCGGCGATCGATCTGCTTCGGTCTGTCTCGCGCAGTCTGCCGCGGGCGGCGACCGGAGAAGAAAACGCGCTGATCGCACGGGCACGCCGGATGCTGGGCGCCTATGATCGGGCCGAAATGATGATCCAGGCCGGGCTTTATGCCGCCGGATCCGACCCGGAAATCGACGCAGCCATCGCGGTCTGGCCCGCGCTTGATGCGTTCCTGTCCGAAGACGCTCCTAGCGGCGTCGCCGAGAGCTTTGCGCGCCTTGCCGGAACTCTCGAAACCGCAAAGCCCGCGCCGGTCAAACCGGGGCTTCGCACGATCCGGGGCTGAGCGCGCCCACCGAGCCGGAGCGGGACCGATCCCGCCCCGGAAATTGGAGTACGCAATCAGCCGCCCAGAAGCCTCAGCGCGATCTGCCCTGAACTGAACCCGGCACCGGTATCGGCGTCGGACCTGATCATGTACATCTTGATCAGCTTCTCGCGCATCTCGTCGCCCGAGAATTGCGAGACACTGGTATCGCCGAACATCGCCTTGGCCTTGGCCTTGTAGACATCGAGCTGCCGGTCAAGATCGAGCGAAGCGAAGGAGTTGGGCAGGCCGAAAGCCGTATCGAAGACCGACCGCATCGGCCCTGACCCCATGATCGAGAACCACTTGGCGTCCTCCGATATGTCGTCGGCGGCAAGCGTGACGAGTTCCCGGTCGATATTGAGCGCCAGGCGCATGCCCTCGTCCTGTTCGCCAACCGCGAGCTCGAAGCTGCGGGTCAGAAAGGCCGCAGTGATCATTTCGGTATCGAAGACTTCCTGCGCCTCGACGGCCTCGCCCCGCTTGAAACTGCCGAACCCGTCCTCAAGCGCAGGCCCCGAGATCGGATAGCCCGACCCTTCGGTGACAACGAAGTAGGCCGTCTCACGATCGACGGGCGGGGCATCCACATCTTCAACCGCGTCCGCTTCTTCGGCCCCAAGCACGGCAAGGGCTTCTTCAGCCTTTTCATCGGAGAAATTGGTCAGGATGAGACGACCGAGCAGAAGGCCCTGCCCACCCCCTTCGAAGTGGCCATAGACCTCGCCCTTGTCATTCACAGTGACGGTCTCGACAAAGTCAGGAATGGTGATACCAGAGAAGGCCGTTTCTTCCTCGTCGGTATCGGTGTCGGTCTCCTCACCGGTTTCGGTCTCAGCGGCTGCGACAGGCAACAGGCCGACGTCGCGGGAGGAGGCGACAGTGTAGCCCTCGGCGGTGACGATCCGGCCGTCTGCGTCGCGCTGCAGGCTGGCATTTCGGGTATAGGCGACTTCGCCGGAAGGCGTCATGACCGCGAGATATCCCGCGCCCTCGATCTTCAGGCTCAAATCATTGGCAAAGTCCTTCTCGGTCGCCACAGCGGAAGCATCCGCAGAGACGAAGCTGAAGGCCTTCGCGAAATTGTAGTAGCTCTTGTCGGACAGCTTGTTGGCCAGTGACTTATCATCGTCGATGCCCTCGGTCAGGACCTTCTTGATGAAGTACCTGTTGCCGATGTCATCCTGCAGCCCAAAAGCCCCAAGCGCCACCTTAAGCAGCCGATAGTCTGACACCAGATCGTCCGCCGACGTCACCTTGCCGATGTTCTTGGCAAAGTAGTCGAGTTCCTTCTGTGTCGTCTGGCTCTTGTTGAAAGCTTCCTGCTGGCGCTCCATCGTGCGTTCGAGGAAGCGCCAGCCGGCATAACCCGTCAGAGGGAGAACCGGCTGGAAACTCATTGGTCCCGAAGCCCCGCAAGAAGACGCTCTTCGCGCGGAAGAAGGCCGCGCAATGCCTTGAGCGCCTGGTAGTACTGATCCTGCAGGACAGCATCGGTGGCCGCGGCAAGCTGCGCCCTACTGTCCGGATCGGTCAACGCCTGGCTCAGTTGTTCGATCCCGCGCATAAGTTGCGGGCGCGCCTCGGTCGGGGTCGAGTCGCCCGAAAGCACGAGTTGGGCCACGTAGCACACCCGGCGGACCGGCGTGTTGACCTCTTCGGGATGGATCGCGTCGCGCAGACGCAGGATGTTGGCGTTCGGGGTCTTGATCGACAGCCGGGTGCGCCGGTCGCCGTTCTCGATCACCGCGCCGTTCACCAGCACGCGTTCTTTGGGACCGAGTTTAAGGACGAGACCGCCACTCATGACACACGCTCCCGTTCGGCGAGTCCGCGCATGATGGCCGTGTTGATCTCGATCAGCGCCGTCGGCTTGGCACGGCCGGCAAGCACCTCATCGGTGTGACGATCGGTGAATTCGTAAAGGTAGAAGATGCGGGCCCTGAGATCGGCGGGCAGCGCATTGTCCTTGTCGGCGACGTCGATCGCCAAGGTCCGCCAAAGCTTGCGGTTCCTGTGCAGGGCGGCGGCAAGGGCGGGAAAGGCGCGCCGTCCGGCGTCTTGAGCCTGCTTGATCTGCGAGGTGATCCTGACGAAGGCAGCGTATTCGGTGGCGCGGGGACTGCGGGTCTTGTTCTGGTTCGGGGCGGAATAGGCCGATTGAGCCATCTGGAGTGCGTTCACGTTCTGTCCTTCCATTCCTATCGTAGCTTTCAGCTCTCAGGCGGAGAAGGCCGGGGCACTTTGGCCCCGGCCTGCCGTCCTTAACGGAAGAGCGACAGAAGGTTCTGCGGCGCCTGGTTGGCGATCGACAGAGCCTGGGTGCCCAGCTGCTGCTGCACCTGCAGCGCCTGGAGGCGGGCCGAAGCTTCCTCCATGTCGGCGTCGACGAGGGCGCCGATACCGGTTTTCAGGGCGTCGGTCAGGTTCGACAGGAAGTCCGACTGGGTTTCCAGACGGGATTCCGCCGCACCGAAGGCCGCGGCAGCGTCGATCGAGGCGTTGATCATCGTCTCGATATCGGCCAGCGCGGTCCCGCCGGTGATGCTGAAGCCGTTCAGGCCGGCCAGGGCGCCAGCGCCGTCGGCGCGCACGCGAACCGTCATGTTGATGTCGTCGGCACCTTGGTTGTCGACAACCAATTCACCGGCGGCGTTCACCGGGTCGTAAAGTGCGGTGACACCGGTGATGCCGGCCGCGTTGATCAGATCGCGCAGGTTCGACAGCGCGATCTCGTTCGCATCGTTGCCAGCAGCCACGTCATCGGCGGTCACGGTGTAGCTGAAATTCTGATCGCCCAGCGTCACTGTGATGGTTTCGTCCTGGGCCACGGCCGACAGGCCGAAGGACTCCCCGGCACCGGAGGCGATGGACACGGCACCGTCGTTGTTGTTGCCAACGACGACGAGGTTCGTACCGGAAGTGGTACCGGCGGCCAGCTGGCCGGCGGCGGTCGCGGCGGCCGCGGTGTTCAGGTTCTGGGCATCGATCGTGATCGTGTTCGCGGTCACACTGCTGCCGGAGCGGTCGATCGAGCCGACCACCGAAGTGCCGGTACCCGAGTTGATCAGGTTGACGCCGTTGAATTGCGCGGCGCCGATCGTGGATTCGACCAGGCTGATCAGTTCGTCGGTTTCGTTCTGCAGCTTGGTGGTGCTGGCGGTCGCGTCGCGGGACGCGATGACCTTGGTCTTGATGTCCTTCAGCAGGTCGGTGATGGTTTCGGTCGCGGTCCGCGCCACGCCGACCATCGCCTGGCCGGTCGCGAGGCTATCCGAGACGGCGTCGAAGCCCGCCACGTCGCTTTCCATGACCTTCGAGATGGCCCAGACGGCCGAGTTGTCCTTGGCCGAGCCGACGGACTTGCCGGTGGAGATTTCCGACTGGGTTTTTTCGAGGTTGGAGTTGATGCCGCGGAGGGTCTGGAGCGCGACCATCGCGCTGGAGTTCGTCAGAATGCTGGACATGGGTATGGTCCTTCCAAGTACAAGGCGCTTTGCGCCCAAGGGGTTAAGCCGCGGATAAGCGGCAATTGAAGGCGTTCTGACCCATACGGCTGCGGAGTTTCCCCGTGCCGTGCCACCCGTCTCAGGGCGCGCCCCGAACCTTTCAGTCCGGGGTTAAGGGACGACTAACTGGGGAAGGTTGTAATCGTCGGATTTGGCTAAAATAGGGCTCAGGCGCGGCGCGTGAGCGCCGAAGGCGTGGCACCGATACGGGTGCGCTCGCCGCGCTGCGTATAGGTATCCAGCGCCGCCGCCGGTTCGCGCAGCCGCTTCAGCGAAGCACGGGCCGAGTCCAGCCCCTTTTCGACCGCCGCCAGCAGGCGATCGTTACGCCGCGCCTTGCTGCGCAGCCTGTCCAGCGCGTCGCGGTCGGCCTCGGAAGGCATCTGCAACCGGGCGACCAGTTGCTCCTTCTCGTCGGTCAATGCGCGCAGGGCCGTGAAGTCGCTCTGCCGGAGCGCCTGGTACTCGCGCTCGAGAAGGTCGGCGATCGTGTCAATCGAGGTCATCCATCCGCTCCTTGAGTGATTCGAAGATGCTTTCGGCAAGGCCGATACCTCCCGCGCGCGCCATTTCCGTGGCCTGAGCGTCGCGGAGGAAAGAGTTGAACTGGGATTCGCCGATGCCGCCACTGAACGCACCGCTGGACAATTCGCCGGAAAGATCGCCCAGACCGGCCGATTCGAGCATCTCGGACAGGAACTGGGCCTCGAGCTTCTCGGCCGCGGCACGGAGTTGGGCCAGACGGGTTTCGCGATCGGTGGCGCCGCTCGCACCGGGAGGAGGAAGGGCGGAAGGCAGCATGGCGGAACTCCTAAACTGCGAGTCGTTTTTTCCGTTATTGGAGGATTCCGGTAAAGGACCGGTAACCGATCCCGGTCCAATCTGCGGCCAACTCCGACAGAAGTCTGGCGATACGCATGCAGGTTCCTTTCCCTTTCGACACGCTCGGCCCCTCCGGGCCTTCCCGATTCGACACCCCGGGCCCCTCCCGGCCTTCCGACATGGAGGGTGCGGATTTCCGGTCGGTCTTCGACGAGTCGACGCCCCCGGACCGGACCGAGGCGCCCGCCCGGGCCCCGGCGAGGGACAAGGCGTCGGATGCTGCCGCGCGACGCGACGGCCCGACCTCGGCCGCCGAGGACACCGCTTCAGCCAAGACTGACCCGCAAGAGACCGCCGAAGCCCCCGAAGCCAGGATCACGGGCAAAGAAGCGCCGAAATCCGAAGCGGAGACAGACACCGACAGCGACGGCCCGGCTGCGTCCGAGATCACGTCCAAGGATGAATCGCTGGATCCTGCAGTCGCTGTCCCCTTGGCCGCGCCACCGCCGGCGGCCTCCACGGCGGTCGCCGCGGCGACCGCCCCCGGGGCCGAGCCGGCCGCGATCGGAGCCGTCGGGGCGACGCGCGCTGCCGCGGCCGAAACCGTCCTTCCCTCCGAGCCTGCAGGACCGGCGCCTGCGACGGTTCCCCCGCCGGGTGGCGCCGTTTCGGTAAACGAGCCCTCCACGCCAGCCTCGCCCCTGCCCCGGGCGGCAACAGAGGCCACGACAGCACCCGCCGTGCCGGAAGATGTCGCCCCGGGCGGCAAAGACCCGAAGGTCGGCGAGACCGCCGCCAACGAGGCCGCCGCACAATCGGCGGCCAGGGCAACCGGCAGGCCGCAGCCGACCCCGGCCGACCAGAACACACCGCCGGTCGCGGCTGAAGGCGTCCGACCTGAAACGGGTTCGGCGGCCGCGTCGCAAATCGAAAGCCCGAAATCCGAGCTTCGGACGGGCAAAGGAACCGAGAGCGCATCGGCCTCTTCCCCCGAGCCCCTTCAGGCGAAAGCAACGCCAGCGCCGCAGCAGCCCCAGGCTGCCGCCGATCCCGCCACCCAGACGGCCCGCGACACCTTGCAGGGGCAGGCTGCGGCAGCTGCGGTTCAGACCAGTGCGGCCTCGGCCTCCGACGGCAGATCCGGCGGGCGTGGCGACCATCGAGGCCGCGACTCGCTCCGACAGGAGGCCGCTGCCCCCGCCACGGGACAGCAGACGGCCACCGCTCCGATCACGCAGTCACAGCCGGATGGCGCGGCCGCGACGCTATCGGCGGGCGCGGGCTCCGATGGGTCGGCGGGTGCCGACGGCGCCCGCGCCGATCACACCGCTGCAACCGAGGCCGGCTTTTCGGATCGCGCCGGGTCCGACCCGGCGCGGACTTCCGAAGCCGCACGCTCTGCCTCCACCCCTCCCCAACTGGCCGATGCACCGCGCACGGCGATGCGCCAGATGGCCGAATCGCTTCACCGCGCGGCTGACGGATCGGTCCATCTGACACTCAGCCCGGAAGAGCTTGGCCGTGTGCGGCTGACCCTGACCCCGGGCGATCATGGCATCACCGTCAGCATTCTCGCCGATCGTGGCGATACGCTCGACCTGATGCGGCGCCATGGCGACATGCTGACCAGCGCGATGCGGGATCTCGGCTATGGCGAGGTCGTCCTCGATTTCGCCGGGCAGCAGCGCGGCTCTCAGGGGCAGGCGCGCGGCTTTGCCGCCGCAGGGCTCACTCCGGGCGACGACGGGGCCGACACCGGCCCCCTTGCCACGAACAGTACCTCTGCCCGCACGTCGGGCGGCGGTCTAGATCTTCGTCTTTGAAGGAAATTTTCCATGGTTGACAGCGTCTCCTCCGCCGCCAGCGCCGCCACGAACTCGTCCTCCGCCTCGACCAGCGGCAACTCGAAGACGATGATCAGCAGCGACTTCGAAACCTTCCTGCGCATGCTGACCACGCAACTCGAGAATCAGGACCCCCTGAACCCGATGGAATCGTCGGATTATGCGCTGCAGATCGCGACCTTTTCGGGGGTCGAACAGCAGGTGCAGACCAACGAATTGCTCAAGGCCCTCTCGGCCAATCTGGGCGGCGGCGGCCTGTCCCAATACGGATCCTGGGTCGGAATGGAAGGCCAGGCCGCTGTTCCCGCGAACTATGACGGAGTGACGCCCGTCACGGTTTTCCCGGAGATCGACAAGGACGCTTCGACTGCCACGCTTGTGGTGCGCGATGACACCGGCGCCATCGTGCAGTCCGAGCCCATCCCCCCCGACACCAAGACCATACTCTGGTCCGGCGGCGAGGACCACGAGGCAGGGCTCTACGATTTCATCGTGGAAAGCTATGCCGAGGATGGCAGCAAACTTTCGGAGGCCCAGGCCCGGATCTATGCCCAGATTGCGGAAGTCCGCACCGACGAGGGTGAGATCAGCATCGTCTTCGACAGCGGCACCATCGTCAAGGCATCGGAGGTTTCGGCACTGCGCGATCCGGTCTGATCGTCGCGAAGGCGGCCCTCACGGGCCGCCTGACGGGTTTCAGGACAGCAGCAGGGCCAATCCGGCGCCGATCCAGGTCAGCGCGGCGCCGGCGCCCATCCATAGCAGTGGCTGCAGCCAGGGACGCAACGGCCGCACGGGCTCGGACTGCGACTGGCGGATCAGCGCGGCTTCGGCCAGTTCCGGCAGCCGAGGCCCGAAACGGGACAGCACCCGAACGGTGCGGCTGAGATCGCGAACCACCGCCTTCGGCCCGATATTTTCCTTGATGTATTCCTCGACGATCGGCCGCGCGACTTCCCAGATGTTGATCGACGGGTTGAGCGAACGCGCCACGCCCTCGACCACGACCATGGTCCGCTGCAGCAGAATCAGTTCAGTCCGAGTCGCCATGCCGAACCGCTCGGTCACTTCGAAGAGATAGGCCAGAAGCTTCGCCATCGAGATGTGGGTCGCGTCCATGCCGAAAATCGGCTCGCCGACCGACCGCAGCGCCTGGGCGAATTCGTCGATCTCGCGGTCGGCAGGGACGTAGCCCGCCTCGAAATGCACCTCGGCCACCCGGCGGTAATCGCGGCGGATGAACCCGTACAGGATCTCGGCATAGACCCGGCGCGTATATTCGTCGATCCGGCCCATGATGCCGAAATCGAAGCACTGGATGTCGCCGTTCGCACCGACCTTCATGTTGCCCTGGTGCATGTCGGCATGGAAATAGCCGTCGCGCAGCGCATGGCGCAGGAACATCGACAGCACCCGCTCGCCGATGGCGCGGCGGTCGTGCCCGGCGGCATCCAGCGCGGCGTTGTCGCCGATCGGCACGCCCTCGCACCAGGCCATGGTCATGACCCGCTTCGAGGACAGAGGCCAGATCACCCGCGGCACGGTGAAGCCCGCATCGTTTTCGGTATTGGCGAGGAACTCGGCCGCCTGGGCGGTCTCGATCCGCAGGTCCAGCTCACCCGTCACCACCCCGTCGAAATGGGCGATCACATCGGTCGGACGCAGCCGACGCGAGAACGGCGCCAGCAGTTCGATGGTCGAGGCGGCGAAATAGAAAGCGTCGATATCCTTGCGGAAATTCCGTTCCACCCCGGGCCGCAGCACCTTGACCGCCACCAGCTCGCCGGTCCGGGCGACGCGCGCGCGATGGACCTGGGCAATCGAGGCCGCGGCGATCGGCTCGGAGAATTCCGAGAACAGCTCGTCGGCGGGCTGGCCCAGCTCCTGGGCGACGGTTTCCTTGGCAATTTCGGTCGGGAAGGGCGGCAGCTTGTCCTGCAGAACCCGCAGCTGCACCGCCAGCTCGTCGCCCACCACATCGGGCCGGGTCGAGAGGATCTGGCCGAACTTGATATAGGCCGGCCCCAGCGCAGTGATCGCCCGGGTCGCGGGCGGCAAAGCCGGATCGCCCTTCTCACCCAGCACCTTGAACGGCCAGCCCATAACCCGCGCCGCAGCGCGGACGCTGGCGGGCGCGCCCAGTTGCTCCAGCACGAAGCGGTTCGCGCCGGTGCGTTCCATGGTGGCCAGTGTCTGCACCAGCCGCCAGATATTGTGAGGCCCGCGCACCTAGATCTTCCAGCCCGAATGCAGTGCCGCGATGCCCATCGACAGGTTGCGATACTTCACCTGCTCGAACCCGGCGGTGCGGATCATCCCGGCGAAGGTTTCCTGATCGGGGAACTTGCGGATCGATTCCACCAGATACTGATAGCTGTCGCGGTCATTGACCACGAACTGGCCCAGCGGCGGGATCACGTTGAAGGAATAGCGGTCATAGGCCCATTGCAGCAGCGGGTTCGGCATCTGGCTGAATTCAAGGATCATCATCCGCCCGCCGGGTTTCAGCACCCGGTAGGCCTCGTTCAGAGCGTCCTGAATACGGGTGATGTTCCGGGTACCGAAGGAATTGGTGAAGACATCGAAGCTGTTATCGGCGAAGGGCAGCGCCATGCCGTCGCCCACCACCCAGTCGAGACTGGCAGCAAGGTTGTCGGCCTCGGCGCGCTTGCGGCCCTCGACCAGCATCGATTCCGTCATGTCGCAGACCACCGCCGTCGCGCCGGGCGCGCGGCCAAGAAAGCGGAAGGCGATGTCGCCGGTGCCGCCCGCCACGTCCAGCAGACGCTGATGCGGCTGCGGCGCGAGCCAGTCCATCATCGCGTCCTTCCAGACCCGGTGGATGCCGCCCGACATCAGGTCGTTCATCAGGTCGTAGCGCGAGGCAACGCGGGTGAAGACCCCGTGCACAAGGCCTGCCTTCTCTTCCTCGGCGACGGTCTGGAACCCGAAATGGGTGGTTTTCTGGGCACTCTCGGTCATGGGGCCTTGCCGTTCATTTGTCCGGCCCTTCTTATAGGGCGCTCTGCGGGGACTACAATCCGTTCCGCCATGAAGTGAAGGTCCGATGCCGGAATTGCCAGAGGTAGAGACAGTGCGTCGCGGCCTGGCCCCCGTGCTGGAAGGTCGCACCATCTTCGCCGCGCGCCTCAACCGCCCCGACCTGCGCTGGCCCCTGCCCGAGCGCATGGCCGAGCGGCTGACAGGGGCGCGGGTGCTGCGGCTCGGGCGGCGGTCCAAATACCTTCTGGCCGAGCTTTCGACCGGCGAGACTCTGATCGTGCATCTGGGCATGTCGGGCCGGATCCTGGTGTCGGGCGTCGCGCTGGGCCATTTCGTCCATGACCATCCGGCGCCGCAAAAGCACGACCATGTGGTGTTCGAGATCGAGGGCGGCGCGCGGATCACCTTTAACGACCCCCGCCGCTTCGGCGCCATGGACCTGACCGCCACCGACGCGCTGGACCGTCACCGGCTGCTGGCGGGCCTCGGCCCCGAACCGCTGGGCAACGGCTTTCACGAGCTTTACCTGACCGGGCGGCTCGGCGGGCGGCAGACCCCTATCAAGGCCGCGCTGCTCGATCAGCGCGTGGTCGCGGGGCTTGGCAATATCTATGTCTGCGAGGCGCTGCACCGGGCCGGGATCTCGCCCTTGCGCCAGGCGGGCCGGATTGCCGCAGCCCGGCTGGCAACTCTGGTTCCGGCGATCCGGACGGTGCTGACGGAGGCCATCGAGGCCGGCGGGTCGAGCCTTCGGGACTATCGTCAGGCCGATGGCGAACTGGGCTACTTCCAGCACAATTTCCGCGTCTATGGACGCGAGGGCAAGCCCTGCCCCACCCCCGGATGCCCCGGCACCATTCGCCGAGTCGTCCAGTCGGGGCGGTCGACATTCTACTGTCCGCAATGCCAAAGATAGCTTGATCGCAGGCCCGAGACTGTTAAGGACTCGGGCTCGAACCGAACGGAGGCCGACAGTCCATGGCTTACAAGACGCTGATCGTCGAGATCGAGGACCACGTAGCGCTGGTCCGCCTGAACCGGCCCGAGGCGCTGAACGCGCTGAACGGCGAGCTGATGGGCGAGCTGGCCGACGCGGTAAGCGAGGCCAATGCCAATGAAAAGGTCCGCTGCATCGTCCTGACCGGGTCCGAGAAGGCCTTCGCCGCCGGTGCCGACGTCCGGGAGATGAGCGAGAAGAGCTTCGTCGACGTCTTCGCGGGCGACCTCTTCACCCCCGAGACGGAACGCCTGCTGGCCTGCCGCAAGCCGATCATCGCGGCCGTGGCGGGCTATGCGCTGGGCGGCGGCTGCGAACTGGCGATGATGTGCGACTTCATCATTGCCGCGGACACCGCGAAATTCGGCCAGCCGGAAATCAATCTCGGCGTCGTTGCCGGGATCGGCGGCACCCAGCGCCTGACCCGCGCCGTCGGCAAGTCGAAGGCGATGGACATGCACCTCACGGGCCGCTTCATGGATGCCGAGGAGGCCGAGCGCGCGGGGCTCGTCAGCCGCGTCGTGCCCGCCAAGAAGCTGATCGAAGAGGCGATGGCGGCGGCCCAGAAGATTGCCGAGAAATCGGCGCTGACCACGATGGCGGTCAAGGAATGCGTCAACCGCAGCTTCGAGACCACCCTGCGCGAAGGGCTGCTGTTCGAGCGGCGGATGTTCCACATGATGTTCGCGACCGAAGACCGGGCCGAGGGCATGCAGGCCTTCGTCGAAAAGCGCGAGCCCCAGTTCCGCGACAAGTGACGCGCCGCCCCGGGGCTGCGCATTTTCCGGTTTCCTTTTGCGGCAAGCTCGACTATAAGCCGCGCCTTACATGCGCGTGAGGCCCGCTTTGGCCGGAATCAGCCGGTGGCATCAAAACCCGGCCGGGGACTCGTTGCGCGAGAGATTTTGACCACGAGACCCGGAAAAGGGAAAAGGACCACATGGCCAATTCGCCCCAAGCCAAGAAGCGCGCCCGTCAGAACGAGCGCCGCTATGCCGTGAACAAGGCGCGCCGCTCGCGCATCCGCACCTACCTGCGGAAGGTCGAAGAGGCGATCGCCTCGGGCGATCAGGAGGCCGCTGCGGTCGCCCTTCGCCAGGCCCAGCCCGAGCTGATGCGCGGCGTCACGAAGGGCGTCGTTCACAAGAACACGGCGGCTCGGAAAATGTCGCGGCTGGCCTCGCGGGTGAAGGCGCTGAACGCCTGATCCGGGGCTGATTCCATCATAAAAACAAGGGCTCCGAAGGGCGCGGCCGCAAGGCTGCGCCCTTCGTCATTTGGGCCCCCTCCCCGGCCCTTATGGGCCTGCGGCAACACGCTCCGGATTCGTTCCGCGCATGCTCGCCGTCAAGGCCGAAGTTCTGTTGCACCCCTCACGACGCCCGGTCTACCGTCTTTGGGCGATTCACATCGACTTGGGGGGGCATGACGCGGAAAGACCCGCGCCACGATCTGCTTTTTTATCCGGCCAGAGCCGGCGGGAGAGACGATCGAGGGGGGCTTGCCGGACAGGGCGTATATTCAGGGGATGCGCTCTGACCGAACGCTGCTGCGAGCCTGACGGAGCCTGGCTCTGTCCGTAGGGTTTTGTGTCATGTCCAAAGGACCGTGATAGGCAAAGCGACTTGGGGACACCCGGGCGCCGCGATGGCGGAGTCCGGCAAGGGAAGTGTCGCTTTTGCCGAAAGGGTCTTCTCCCGTTTCGATGCGCACCGGGGTTCCGACGGCCGCTCCATGACGGAGCGTCTCTCGGGCTGTCCGGTTTTGCGGGATCGGCTAAGAGCGGGCAAGAGAAGATGACAGACGACACCTGGGGACGCATTCGAGATGATCTGGAGAAATCGATCGGCAAGAACAACTTCGTAACCTGGATCGCTCCTTTGGAATTCCGCGCCCTCGAAGACGGGGTGGCGCGGTTCGGTGTGCCCACCAGCTTTGTCGGCGACTGGGTCAATCGCAACTTCGGCGACAAGATCCTCGAACATCTCACCCGCAGCGGTGTCGATGTGGACCGGCTGGAATTCGCGGTCGCGGCCCAGAAACCGGCAGAGCCCGCGCCTGCGGCGCAACCGCGCCGCGCCGCCGCGGCCGAGCCGCGCGACGAGGGCGACATGCCCGGCGCGCCGCTCGACTCGCGCTTCACCTTCGACAGCTTCGTCACCGGCAAGCCGAACGAACTGGCCCATGCCGCCGCGCGCCGCGTGGCCGAGGGCGGCCCGGTCGCGTTCAACCCGCTCTTCCTGTACGGTGGCGTGGGCCTCGGCAAGACCCACCTGATGCATGCCATCGCCTGGGATCTGCTGCAGAGGGCACCGGAAAAGAAGGTGGTCTACCTGTCGGCCGAACAGTTCATGTACCGCTTCGTGCAGGCGCTGCGCGAACGCGACATGATGGGCTTCAAGTCGCTGTTCCGCTCGGTCGACGTGCTGATGGTCGATGACGTCCAGTTCATCGCCGGCAAGGACAGCACCCAGGAAGAGTTCTTCCACACCTTCAACGCGCTGGTCGATCAGAACAAGCAGATCGTTATTTCGGCCGACCGCGCGCCGGGCGAGATCAAGGATCTGGAAGACCGGATCCGCAGCCGCCTGCAATGCGGGCTGGTCGTGGACCTGCACCCGACCGACTACGAACTGCGCCTCGGCATCCTGCAGCAGAAGGTCGAGCTGTACCGGATGCAGTATCCGGGTCTGGTCATCGCGGGCGGCGTGCTGGAATTCCTCGCCCACCGGATCACCACCAACGTCCGTGTGCTGGAAGGCGCCCTGACCCGGCTCTTTGCCTTCGCTTCGCTGGTCGGCAAGGAGATCACGCTGGATCTTGCCCAGGACTGTCTGGCCGACATCCTGCGCGCCTCGGACCGCAAGGTCACCATCGAGGAGATCCAGCGCAAGGTCAGCGAGCATTACAACATGCGGCTCAGCGACATGGTCGGCCCCAAGCGGCACCGCACCATCGCCCGTCCGCGCCAGATCGCGATGTACCTGTCCAAGCAGCTGACCCAGCGCAGCCTGCCCGAAATCGGGCGCCGCTTCGGCGGGCGCGACCACACCACGGTCATGCATGCGGTCAAGCGGATCGAGGAGTTGCGCGGAAAGGACAGCCAGATCGAAGAGGATCTGGAGCTTTTGCGCCGCATGCTGGAGGCCTGATCGGCCCCGGCCCAGGGGGCCCCTTGACGCCCTTGTGAAAGTCTCGGACAGTCCAACAAAACGCTTGAGCGGGGGGGCGAAACCGTTAGGGTTCGCCTCCCGGGCGCAAGAGGAGCGAGGGGCATGAAATTCAGCATCGAACGCGGCACACTTCTCAAGGCGGTGGGCCAGGCGCAATCGGTGGTCGAGCGGCGCAACACCATTCCGATCCTCGCCAACGTCCTGATCGAAGCCGAGGGGGCAAGCGTCAGCTTCCGCGCCACCGATCTCGATATCGAGGTCGTGGACAAGGCCCCGGCGACGGTCGAACGCGCGGGCGCGACCACCGTGCCAGCCGTCACGCTGCACGAAATCGTCCGCAAGCTGCCCGACGGCGCGCTGGTCGAGTTGTCGGATGACGGCGCCTCGGGGCGGCTGACGGTCAATGCCGGCAAGTCGCATTTCAATCTGGCGACGCTGCCGCGCGAAGATTTCCCGGTGATGGCCTCGTCGGAATACAGTTCGAACTTTACCGCCAAGGCCCCCGTGCTGCGGCGGCTGTTCGACAAGTCGAAATTCGCGATCTCGACCGAAGAGACGCGCTATTATCTGAACGGCGTCTACATGCATGTGGCGACCGGCGAGGACGGACAGGCGCTACGCTGCGTCGCGACCGACGGCCACAGGCTGGCACGGATCGACGCGGCCCTGCCCGACGGGGCCGAGACCATGCCCGGCGTGATCGTGCCGCGCAAGACCGTGGGCGAGTTGCGCAAGCTGCTGGACGATGACGACATCGACATCGCGGTCTCGGTCAGCGAAACCAAGGTGCGCTTCGCCACGCCCGAGATCACCCTGACCTCGAAGGTCATCGACGGCACCTTCCCGGATTATTCGCGGGTGATCCCGATGAACAATGCCCGGCGGCTCGAGGTCGACGCGGCCGAATTCGCCCAGGCGGTCGACCGGGTGGCGACGGTCAGTTCCGAACGCTCGCGCGCGGTCAAGCTGGCGCTGGAAGAAGACCGGCTGACGCTGTCGGTCACCTCGCCCGACAGCGGCGCCGCCGAGGAAGAACTGGCCGTGGCCTATGGCGACGAACGGCTCGAGATCGGGTTCAACGCGAAATACCTGCTGGAAATTGCCGGTCAGGTCGATCGCGAGAATGCCGTCTTCCTGTTCAACTCGTCCGGCGATCCGACCCTGATGCGCGAGGGTGACGATGCCTCGGCGGTCTATGTCGTGATGCCGATGCGGGTCTGAGACCCGGTGAGCGATGCGGGGCCCGGCGGACGCCGGGCGGCCTGCGGCGCGGGTATTTTCGCCAAGAAGAAGGGCCAGCCGTGCCCGGGCTCTCGCTGACAGAGCTGACCCTTTCGCAGTTCCGCTCGCATGAGCGGGCGCGACTTGCGCTTGACGGGCGGCCGGTCGCCGTCTTCGGCGCGAACGGGGCGGGCAAGACCAACCTTCTGGAAGCGGTATCGCTGATGTCGCCCGGCCGGGGCCTGCGCCGGGCCGGGGCCGAGGATCTGGCACGGGCACCGGGACAGCTGGGCTGGAAGGTCGGGGCGGTGCTGGCCGGACCTGTTTCGATCCACGAGATCGAGACCTGGGCCGAACCGGGCGGCACGCGACAGGTGCGGCTCGACGGCAAGGCGGCGGCGCAGGTGGCCTTGGCACGCATCGCGCGGGTCTTGTGGCTGGTGCCGTCGATGGATCGGCTCTGGATCGAGGGGGCCGAGGGGCGGCGGCGGTTTCTGGACCGGATCGCGCTGAGTTTCGAACCTGGCCATGCCGAGGCGGCGCTTGCCTATGAAAAGGCGATGCGCGAACGCAACCGCCTGCTGAAGGACGAGGTGCGCGACCCCCACTGGTTCGGCGCGCTCGAAGCGCAGATGGCCGACGCCGGGGCCGTGCTGGGTGCAAACCGGCGGGCGGCGCTGGCCCGGCTCGACGCCGCGCAGGCCGAGGCCGAAACCGCCTTTCCCGCCGCGGCGCTGGCACTGGCGGGTCCCGAAGGCGCCGACCCAGAAGACCCCGAAGCCCTGGCCGGGGCGCTGGCCGCGGGTCGGGGCCGCGACATGGCGGCGGGGCGGACGCTGGCCGGGCCGCACCGCGCCGATCTCGAGGCGATCTTCACCGCCAAGGGGGTCGCGGCGCGGCACTGTTCGACAGGCGAGCAGAAAGCGTTGCTGATCGCCCTGATCCTTGCCAATGCGCGGGCGCTGGCGCAGGATTTCGGGGCGCCGCCGCTCTTGTTGTTGGACGAGGTGGCGGCGCATCTGGATGCCGGTCGGCGGGCCGCACTTTTCGACGAAATCTGCGCCCTGGGGGCTCAGGCCTGGATGACCGGCACCGGGGCCGACCTGTTTTCCGAACTGGGAGACCGGGCGCAGTATCTTGAGGTGGCCGAAACCGGCGGCACCAGCCGGATCGACAGGAGGGACAGCCCGTGACCCCGCAGCGCATCACCCTGATCACGCTGGGCGTGGACGATCTTGACCGCGCCCGCGCGTTCTACGAGGCGCTCGGATGGCGGCCCGCCGAGGCCGAAGCGGGGATCGTGGTCTTTCAGCTCGACGGGATGGCGCTGGGGCTCTTCGGGCGGGCGGCGCTGGCTGCCGATCAGCGGCGCCCCGAGGCGGAGCTGGGCACCGGGGCGATGACGCTGGCGCAGAACTTTCCCGACCGCGCCGGGGTCAATGCTGCCTGGGAGGCCGCGCTTTCGGCCGGGGCCCGGCCGATGAAACCGCCCCAGGAAGTCTTCTGGGGCGGCTATTCGGGCTATTTCGCCGACCCCGACGGGCATGTCTGGGAGCTGGCGCACAACCCGTTCTGGCCGCTCGATGCCAAGGGGCGGCTGACCGTGCCTCCTTCCCCGCCCGCATCATGACCGCCAGCGCCGCCGACCTGGCGCTTTACGCGGGCGCGGTGCTGATCCTTTTCCTGACGCCGGGGCCGGTCTGGCTGGCGCTGACCGCGCGGGCGCTGTCGGGCGGTTTCGCCGCCGCCTGGCCGCTGGCGGCGGGCGTGATGGTGGGCGACGCACTTTGGCCGCCGCTTGCCATCTTCGGGCTGGGCTGGGCGGTGTCAGCCTTCGGAGGGTTACTGGCGATCCTGCGGCTTCTGGCCTCGGCACTGTTCCTGACCATGGGGCTCATGCTGATCCTTCAGGCCGGGCGCGGCATCGCCGCCGACAGCCGCCTGACCCGGCCCGGCCGGATCGCGGGCTTTCTGGCGGGGATGGCCGCGATCCTCGGCAATCCGAAGGCGATCCTGTTCTACATGGGCGTGCTGCCGGGTTTCTTCGATATCGACCGCCTGCGGGGCCCCGACATTGCCGCCATCGTGGCGATCTCGGTGCTGGTGCCGTTTCTCGGAAACCTGACGCTTGCGCTTTTCATCGACCGCGCGCGGCGGCTACTGGAAGAGCCCCGGACGCTGCGGCGGGTCAACCGGATCGCGGGCGGCATGCTGATCGCGGTGGGGCTGGTCATTCCCTTCGCCTGATACCAAATATTGTGGCTCTTGCGTGACAATCCCACCACGACCCCGTATAAGATCGGCGACGAACAGAGGATCTTGCACATGGCCGAAAACGCACGGGTTGCCGAAGAATATGGCGCCGATTCCATCAAGGTTCTCAAGGGCCTGGAAGCGGTACGCAAACGGCCCGGGATGTATATCGGCGACACCGATGACGGGTCGGGCCTGCATCACATGGTCTATGAGGTCGTCGATAACGGCATCGACGAGGCTCTGGCCGGCCATGCCGACGCGGTGACCGTGAAGATTCACGCCGATTCCAGCGTCTCGGTCAGCGATAACGGCCGCGGCATTCCGGTCGGCATCCATGAGGAAGAGGGCGTCTCGGCGGCCGAGGTCATCATGACCCAGCTGCATGCCGGGGGCAAATTCGACCAGAACTCCTACAAGGTCTCGGGCGGGCTGCATGGCGTCGGCGTCTCGGTCGTGAACGCGCTGTCGGACTGGCTGGAACTGCGGATCTGGCGCGAAGGCCACGAACATTACGCGCGGTTCGAGCATGGCGATACCGCCGAGCATCTGCGCGTCGTCGGTCCCTCGGACGGGCGCACCGGCACCGAGGTCCGGTTTCTGGCCTCGACCGACACCTTCTCGAACCGCGACTATTCGTTCAAGACGCTCGAAAACCGGCTGCGCGAACTGGCCTTCCTCAATTCCGGCGTCCGCATCCTGCTGGAGGACGAGCGCGGCGCCGAGCCGCTGCGGTCCGAGCTGTTCTACGAAGGCGGCGTGCGCGAATTCGTCCGCTATCTGGACCGCCACAAGACCGCGCTGGTGCCCGATCCGATCTTCATGACCGGCGAACGCGACGGGATCGCGGTCGAGGTCGCGATGTGGTGGAACGACGGTTATCACGAAACCGTCCTGCCCTTCACCAACAACATCCCCCAGCGCGACGGCGGCACCCACATGGCGGGCTTCCGCGGGGCGCTGACCCGCAGCATCAACAATTACGCGATGTCCAGCGGCATCGCCAAGCGCGAGAAGGTCAACTTTACCGGCGACGATGCCCGCGAGGGGCTGACCTGCGTGCTGTCAGTGAAGGTGCCCGACCCGAAATTTTCCAGCCAGACCAAGGACAAGCTGGTCAGTTCCGAGGTCCGCCCTGCGGTCGAGAGCCTGGTGAACGAAAAGCTCGCCGAGTGGTTCGAGGAACACCCGCAGGAGGCCCGCAACATCGTCGGCAAGATCGTCGAGGCGGCACTGGCCCGCGAGGCGGCGCGCAAGGCCCGCGAGCTGACCCGGCGCAAGACGGCGATGGATGTGGCCTCGCTTCCGGGCAAGCTGGCCGATTGCCAGGAACGCGATCCCTCCAAGTCCGAGATCTTCCTCGTCGAGGGTGACAGCGCCGGCGGCTCGGCCAAGCAGGGCCGGGCCCGGGCCAATCAGGCGGTGCTGCCGCTTCGGGGCAAGATCCTCAACGTGGAACGCGCCCGCTTCGACCGGATGCTGTCGAGCCAGGAGATCGGCACGCTGATCACCGCGCTTGGCACCGGGATCGGGCGGGACGAGTTCGACATCTCGAAGCTGCGCTACCACAAGATCGTCATCATGACCGACGCCGATGTCGACGGCGCGCATATCCGGACGCTTCTGTTGACCTTCTTCTTCCGGCAGATGCCGCAGGTGATCGAGGGGGGCTTCCTCTACATCGCGCAGCCGCCGCTTTACAAGGTCGCCCGCGGCAAGTCCGAGGTCTATCTGAAAGACCAGGCCGCGCTGGAGGATTACCTTGTCGAGATGGGGATCGACGGCGCCGTGCTGCAGCTGGGCGACGGGCAGCACCTGATCGGCAACGATCTGGCCCGGGTCATCGAAGAGGCCCGCCAGGTTCGGCGCATCCTGCAGGCCTTCCCGACCCATTACCCCGCGCATATCCTCGAACAGGCCGCCATCGCCGGGGCCTTCCGGCCCGGCCAGATCGACGCCGACCTGCAGGGCACGGCCGAGGCGGTGGCCCGGCGGCTCGACCTGATCGCGCTGGAATACGAACGCGGCTGGCAGGGGCGCCCGACCCAGGACAAGGGCATGCGCTTCTCGCGCGTCGTTCGCGGCGTCGAAGAGGTGCGGGTGCTGGACGGTGCGGTGCTGCGCTCGGCCGAGGCCGCGCGGCTCGGGACTTTCACCGCCAAGCTGCAGGAGGTCTACGAACGTCCCGCCAAGCTGGTGCGAAAGGACCGCGACCAGCCGATCCATGCGCCTTCCGAATTGCTGCAGGCGATTCTCAGCGAGGGCGAAAAGGGCCTGTCGCTGCAACGCTACAAGGGTCTTGGCGAGATGAACCCCGAACAGCTCTGGGAAACCACGCTCGACCCCGAGGCGCGGACGCTGCTGCAGGTGCGGGTCGAGGATGTGGCCGAGGCCGACGACATCTTCACCAAGCTGATGGGCGACGTGGTCGAGCCGCGCCGCGACTTCATCCAGCAGAACGCGCTGAGCGTTGCCAACCTCGATTTCTGAGGCCGTTGCGACCGGACCCGGGGGCCCGCCAGGCCAGTTGGTGAAGGCGTCGGGATTGGCGACGTCGCCGCCACGCCCTGACAGGTCAACGTCCGCCCGCCCGACAGGGTGCGGGCGACGCGCCCCTCGTCGGGAACCATCAACCGCATCGTCCCGTCCGGCCCGCCCGAGAAGGTGCCGGTCGCGGTGACATGCTCGGTTTCGGCCTTCGGCCAGGTGGTGTGCATCTCGAACCGGACGGTGACCGCATCACAGCCGGACGACGCCCGCGCGCCGATATTCCAGAACTCGACATCGGCCCTGGTCGACCCGCAGGAGTCCTGAGCGAAAAAGCGCGCCGTGACCTTCTGGACCCGAAACGCCCCGCCCGGGGGCGGCGCGGCCGGCCCGCGACCGGGTCCAGAGCATCGCTGCCGCCATCGCCAGCGCGCCGAACTGTCCTCGTCATAGCCGCCCCAGTCCCAGCCCCAGCCCGGCGCCTCGGCCCCGGGTGCCACCCCCGGCCGACGGCGGCCAGCGTCCGCGCCGCGTTCAGCCCGATGGCCAGCGGCACCGCCAGCCCCATGGCCTCCCATCCGGCGCGCCCGCCAAAGGGCGACGGCTTGCCGAGCAACACCGCGCCCGGCACCATCTCGACCGCCTCGCTGGTCTCGGCCCCGGCCGACCAGCGGACCGGCAGCGCGGTATCGGCAAAGGGCTCGTAAAACGCCAAAACCGGCGCTGGACTGTCTGGCCCATGCACCGACGAGACCAAGCCCGAAATCGCCTCGGACAGGGTGTCGGCATCGCCTTCGGGGTCGAAGATCAGCGCGATCTGGGCCAGTTCGGCGCGGGCGGCGTCGCTGCCCCGGTTGGCCATCGCCCCGAAAAGCGCGCGCGCCGCAAGGGACCGGGAGGCCTCGGTACGACCCAGCGCCTCGCGGGGGTCGAGCGCGGCGGCAGGCGGGGCGAGGGGCGCAAGGGCGGCGGCCAGGAACAGCGCACGACGCAGCATCATCGGTTCTTCGCACGCAGCGCCGGAGCGCTCGGTCTGTCCGGCCCGATGCCGCCGGCCAGTCGGATCAAGTGGCGCGCGCCCACCCCGCCCTGTCAACAATACCGCCCCTTTCGCAATTGCCGCCCCCCCGGCGGCACCGAAAGAACCATGACAGCATTTCGGCTGGACCGGACCGACCCGGCGCCGCATCATGGGGAGAACGCCGTTCGGGCAGGAGGGGCCGGAAGTGTCCTATCTGCGATCCGACTGGCTGGCCGATCTGGGTTTTCTCGAAGAGACGATCACACTTTGGTGGGCCGGCCGCGACCGTCATGCCGATTCTGACGGAGCCAACCCGGCGGCCGTCTTTTCGGCCCTGCGCACAGTCGACCCCGCAGGCGATCTCTGGGCCGGGGCGCGGGCGCTTCGCGACGGGCTTTGGGCGCTGGGCGATTGTCACCTGAGACTGGCCCCCAGCGTGATGGGGGCAGAGACCGCCTGGCTGTCGGGTCTGGCTTTCGCCCCGACCCCCGAGGGCCCGGTGCTTCTCTGGGCCGATCCTGCGATTTCGGCCTATCGGGCGGCCTCTGTCGGCGATCTCCTGACCGCCATCGACGGCGTCCCGGCCGAAAAGGTTCTGGCGTCCCTCCGGCTGCGCCCCGGCTCGACGCCCCGGCAGAGGTACCTTTTTGCCCTGCAAAGCCTCTCGCACCGCGACTGCCTGCCGGGCGAGTCCCCCCTGCCCCGACGCCTGAGCCTGACCGATGCCCGCAGACGCGATCTGACGTTTGCGCCCGACTGGCGCGTGCAGGACCCCGCCGCCCCGCCGCCGCCTGCCGTACGCGCCCGGCGGATTGACGACCGGACCGGGCTGATCGCGATGCGCAGCTTCGCCTGCCGCGACCGGACGGGTCAGATCAGCGATGCCGAGATGGCGCGCCAGCTCGACGCCGCCTTTGCCGGGCTTGCGGGCTGCGACCGGCTGGTGATCGACCTGCGCGGCAATGGCGGCGGGCGCGACGAACAGGCCCGCATGCTGGCAGCAAAGCTGACCGGCGCGCCGCTGGTCTGGATGCGTCACGCCCATCCCGCCCCTTATGGCGGACAGCTCGGGCGGTTCGAGGATCTGATCCTCGCGCCCACAGCCACGCCCCAGCCCGCCCGGCTCCGGCTGCTGATCGACGCGGGCACCGCCTCGACCGCCGAGATCTGTGTGGCAGCCCTTGCCGCCCTGCCCGGCACGGTTCTTGTCGGCAGCCCAAGCGGCGGCGCCGTGGGCGATCCGGTCGAGTTCCGCCTGCCGCGGTCGCTTCTGGGGGTCTTCGTGCCCGTGGCCCGCTATGCGCGGCCCGGCACCGATGCGCCCATCGAGGGCGCGGGGCTGGTCCCCGACATCGAGACCGCGCCCGGGGCCTTCGATCTGCGCGAGGGCCGCGATCCGGTTCTGGACGCGGCGCTCGCCTCATTCGACTGATCCGCGCCGCTATTTCTGCCGGCGATTGGCCAGCGTCAGGATCATCGAGTTCATCTTCTCCATGTCGGAATGGAGCCGCAACAGATCGACCTGCGGCTTGGGCAGCAGCACTCCAAGCTCGCGGGCGATATTGATCGGAATGTCGTCGGTCAGCGCCGCCGTCCCGCACGTGCCGCAGGTGCCACAGGTCCCGCAGGTCCCGCAGGTCCCGCAACTGGCGAGCACGTCCCATTCCTCGATCCGTTGCCCGGGTTTGAGGATCACTTCGATCTCGCTCAGATCCACCTGGGGCGGCTCGGCGCGGATAGTCTTGATCATCGCCTCCGCCAGCTCCTGCTGGAGCGCGTTGCGGAGCTTCTTCTTCTGCTCCTCGGGCAACTGCTCGGCAGTCACCTTCTTGAAGCCCTGGACTTCGTCAGCCATGCGTATTTTCCTCCTCTGTCTGTCTGGAACCGGCTGGACGGGTGGCTTGGGTCAACCGCACATGCGCAAGCTGCAACAGGCGGGCGATATCGAAATCCTCGGGGCAGACCTCGGCGCATTTTCCGCAGCGCGCACAGGCAGAGGCATCGGGCTGCATCCGGGCATATTTGAACCGCGCGATCCCGGTCATGCCGAAGAAGCGGTCCTGATCGAGCAGGCGGAACACCTTGGGGATCTCGATCCCCTCGGGGCAGACGTCCAGACAGGCGGCACAACGGGTGCATTCGCCGGGAGAGGCCACCGCCACCCGGGCCTCGAGCGTCCGGCAGGCCTCGGGGTCCGGCCCGACGCCGATCCCGGCGGCGAGGTTCCGGCGCAGCTCGGTCCGGTTGGCGATGCCAAGCACGGCGGTCGCGATGCCGGGCTGCATCAGCGCATAGCGGATCGCCCCCGACAGCGTGTCCTGCCCCGTGGCGGGATCGGCCAGAAACCCGAGCCGGGGAGCGCCATGTTTCATCTCGCCGCCCGCCAGCACCTTCATCACCACGACGCCCACGCCGTTGGCGCGCGCCGCCGGCAACAGCCGGTCGCGATAGTCGGAAATGGGCGCGCCGAACACCGTCTCGCGGCCAAGCACGTTGAAGGGAAACATCACCACATCGAAGGCGCGCTCCTCGATGGCGCGCAGGATGACCTCGGTCGGGGCATGGAACGAGGCGCCGGTGGCGCGCACCAGACCCGCCGTCCGGGCCGCGACCGCGACATCGCAGAACCCGCCCAGTTCGGTGCAAAGCTCATACTCGCGCATGGTCTCGACCATGTGCGTCATCCACAGGTCGATATGGTCCCGGCCCATGGTCCGAAGCGAGGCCTGCAGATCGCGCAGGCAATGCGGCCCGCCCCGCGCGCCGGTCTTGGTGGCGATGATCAGCCCGTCACGCACGCTGGGCGGCAGATGGGCGATCACCGCCTCGCCGTTCACGTAGCTGCGGGCGGTGTCGTAATAGGTGATGCCGCAGTCATAGGCCTCTTCCAGAAGCCCGACCCAGTCGGCCGCGGCCCCATGGCGGAACGGGCTCGACCCGATCCCCATCGCCGAGACCTCGATCCCGGTCTTGCCCAGCGGGCGTCTGTCGAGAGCCAGCGCCATGGCCTCAGGCCTCGACGGCCCGGGCCGCGACGCTGCGGATCTCGTCGATCCGCACGATGGCCGCCTCGACCAGCGCATGTTTCATCCGGCAATATTGCGGCAGCGGGTCGTCCGAACCGTGCCCGGTCTGCGACTGATGCAGGCAGCCGCCGCCGCAAAGATACCGCGCCCAGCAATCCCGACAGACCGGGCGGTCGTCGACCATGGTCAGGAAGCGGCTGTCAAGCTCGGTCGGCCCCCTGTTCTCGGCGATGTTGGAATAGGGATCGCGATAGATCCGCTGGCATTCGTAGATGTTGCCATCGGGCGCCACCGTCACCTCGGACACGCCCGCGCCGCAGCCATAGACCACGCGCTGCTGGCGCAGGATCTTGAGGATCGTGCCCTTCATTTCGTCGGGCAGGCCGGTCCAGGTCTCGAAGGCGCGGCCAAGATAGCGGTCGTAATGGGCCAGGAATTCTTCCCAGTCGGCCTCGTCGAACTGCGCCTCGCGGGCGTCGGTCGCCACCACCTCGAACGAGACCCTCTCGCCGCCCAGCGCGCTCAGCCCGCGGGTCACGGCATCGGGGTCCTTGTTGGCCCGGGTCAGCACCGCGCGCAGGTTGAAATCGGCTCCCTTCTCGGCCAGCCTTTTGATATTGGGCAGGATCGCGGGCATGGTCGGACGACCGTTCTTGAAGGTCCGGAACCGGTCATGGGTGCGGCGGTCGCCATCGACGCTGACCTGCACCGTCACCCCATGATCGACCAGAAAGCCCACCCTCTCTTCGTTCAGGAGCGTGCCATTGGTGATCAGGTACTTGCTCAGGTCCTTGCCCTCGCGCGCGGCCCAGGCGTCGATCCGCTCGACGACATGGGTCAGCACCTCCCAGTTCAGCAGCGGCTCGCCGCCGTAAAGCTGCACATGCGCCTTCGGCCCTTCCTGATGGCGGAAGAACCAGTCCAGAACCTCGTCGGCCCGCTCGCGGGTCATGACATTGGGCTTCTGGTAGATCGGCACGTCCTTCTCGAAGCAGTAGCTGCACCCCATGTTGCAGCCCCCCGCCAGCATCAGGACGAGGTTCTTGAAGGGCGGCCGGCCGGGCCTCGGCACCGGCTCGCAGGACAACTCGCCCGCCACCAGCATCTCGAGGAAGCGCAGGTAATGGGCGCGGATCTCAGCCTCGGGCACCTCGCCCGCCAGATCCTCGACGATTTCGGCAAGGCTCATGCGCGCCGCACGATCCAGAACCAGCGCCGCCCCCCGGTCGAGCTTGAAGATCGCATAGGACCGGCAGTCGAAAGCATAGTGCTGGCCGTCGCGGGCAAAGACATGCACCTCGATCGGCATCAGGTAGTCTGTCAGGGAAAGCGGCGCGGCAGAGGGGGTCTTGTGGCTTTCGCCTGCGGACGCGGGCGCAGTCGTGACGGTCACGGGCATCGCACACCTCGGGGTCAATGACTTTCGGGAACAAACGCCACTCGGCACGCACTGCCAGGCTCGGCAAACGCAGAGGACAGAAACAAATTGCCTTTAATTTCATTATTATGCGTGGCACTTGACGCTAAGTCAAGATGACTCGCTGTCGGGCCCGGCGGGATCGTGCGGCCGGTGTTTCGCGGGGGCCGGGACCGCATCGCCCAGCGCGAAAAGCGCGCCGTTCGGCACCCCCGGCAGCACCCGCCCGCCATAGATCCGGGCGGTCTGTCGAATCACCATTTCGGGCCAGTCGCCGAAGACGAAACCGGCTGCGCGCAGGAAGGCGATGGCGGTCGGGGTCACGGTCTCGCCGGTCGAGGCAAGGCCGCAGACCGGCACCCCGCGCAGAAGCTCCTGCACCGCAGGCGCGGGCGTCGGCAACAGGCCATGGGCACAGCGGACCGTCCCGTCGCACAGCGGCAGCGGGCTGCAGACCAGCCGGTCGGGCGCGATCCGGACCAGAAGCTCGGCCGCGAGGCAGGTGTCGAGGATCGAATCGAGCGCGCCGACCTCGTGGAACGCGATCTTCCCGGGCGGGCAGCCATGAACCGCCCCCTCGGCCTCGGCCAGAAGCGTGAAGGCCCGCGCCGCGACCGCCTTCGCCGGGGTCGCGAGACGGCTCGCCTCGATCAGCGCCAGGATGTCGCCCAGATGGCGATGGGCATGTTCATGCGGCAGCCGGACGCGCGCCTGCCAGCCCGAGATGCCCTGCAAGGCATGCGGCCGGATCTCGACCGCGCCTTGCGGCAGCGGCAGGCCGGTCGCGGCCAGAACCGAGCCGATATCGGCCGCCTGACCCGCCATCACCGCCAGCCCCGCCAGCAGCATGTCGCCGCTCAGCCCCGAAGGCGTCCGGATCACCAGAACCCCGCTCACCGCGCCCGTGCCTCAAGGATCCGAAGCACCGCCGAGGCCGCGCCGAAGCCGTTGTCGATATTGCACACCAGCACCCCCTGGGCGCAGCTGGCCAGCATCGCGTTCAGCGCCGTGCGCCCGCCCTCTGCCGCGCCATAGCCGACCGACGTGGGCACCCCGATCACCGGCACGCCGACCAGCCCGCCGATCACCGACACCAGCGCCCCGTCCATGCCCGCAACCACGATCACCGCATCGCTGTCGCGGATGCTCTCGATCTGTTCCTCCAGCCGCCAGAGCCCGGCCACGCCGATATCGGCGATCAGGTCCGGCGAGAGCCCGCCGAAGCGGAGCGTGCGCAGCGCCTCCAGCGCCACCGGCAGATCGCCGGTGCCCGCCGTCACCACCCGCACCCTGCCCGTCCGCGCAGGCAGACAGCCATTGACGATGGCGGTGCGCGAGGCCGGGTCGTAATCCTTGGGCGGGGCGGCCAGCGCGGCATGACGCTCGGGCGCCAGCCGGGTCAGAAGCGTGGGCCGGCCCGGCAGCGCCCCGAGGATCGCGTCGAGATCGGCCAGCGCCTTGCCCTCGCAGAGGATCGCCTCGGGCTGGCCGATCCGGCGCGGCCGGTCGTGATCGAGCCGCACCCTCATCGCGCCCCACGAAACGCCCGGCCCGGCGCATAGGGCCGCGGATCGAGCCTCAGCTCACGGATGCCCGGGTCGATGGCGCGAGCCTCGGCGGCAACACAGGCGATCAGCCCGGGACCGATCCGCGCGCCCTCGCCCGCCTCGACCTCGATCAGCATCAGATCCCCCCGGCGGCGGCAGCGCAGCACCGAAAGCCCCGTTTCGGCCCGCAGCCGGTCCTCGGCCCGCTCGACCGCGCGCAGCCGTTCGGGCGTGACCGCAAGCCCGGTGTACAGTCGGCTGGCAAGACAGGGCGAGGCGGGCAGATCGGCGAAGGAAAGCCCCAGCGCACGCGCCATGCCGCGGATGCCCGCCTTGTCGATCCCCGCCTCGACATAGGGGTGCCGCACCCCCAGCGCCTCGGCGGCGCGAAGGCCTGGGCGATACTCGCCCAGATCGTCGGCATTGGTGCCCGAAAGGATCGCGACCGGCCCGTCGACGGCGGCCGTCACCTGCCGCAAGGTGGAATAAAGCCGCTGCTTGCAGAAGAAACAGCGGTCGACCGGGTTGGCCAGATAGTCGGGATCGGAAAACTCGCCCGCATCGACCAGATCCAGCGCCCAGCCCTCGGCCCCGGCCTGTGCGCGGACCCGGGCGGTGGCGGCGGCGGGTACGGCGGGGCTGACGGCATGCACGATACGCGTGGCTTTGGGCGCCTGCCGATGGGCAAGCGTGGCCAGAAGCAGGCTGTCGATGCCGCCGCTGCAGGCCACCGCCCGCAATGGCAGTCCTGCCAGCACGGCGCTAAGCCGCTCAGGCAAGGCGGGCTGCGGGGCCGGGCCGGGCATAGGGCTGCTCTGTCATCAGATAAGAGATCACCGCCGAGGGGCAGAGCCCGTCAAGCGGCCCGCCCGCCGCCAGACGCGCACGGATCTGGGTCGACGAGAGGTCGGGCAAGGGTCCGCCAAGCCGCTCGACCCAGGGCGGCGCCGCGTCGAGCGGATGACCGGGCCGGTCCAGCGCCAAGATGCGCGCAGAGGCCCGGATCGCGTCGATCCCGTGCCAGCGCGGCAACAGCGCCAGCTTGTCGCTGCCGACCAGCAGAACGATGTCAGTGCCCGCCGGAAGCGTCCTGTGAAACAGCGCCAGGGTATCGACGGCAAAGGGCGAGGCGCCAGGGCGGCATTCGGCATCGCTGACCTCAAGCCACGGACGGCCCTCGCACAGCAGCCGCAGCATCGCAAGCCGATGCGCCGCCGAGGCGACGGCCTGCGCCTTGGGGCCGGGCCGCGTGGCGGTCGAGCCTGCGGGGATCAGGATGACGCGGTCTAGGTCAAGTGCCTGCCGGGCCAGCACCGCTGCCGCCAGATGCCCCTCGTGAACCGGATCGAAGCTTCCGCCGAACAAAGCGACGCGCACCGCACCCTCCCCACCGAAAGCCCGTCTTCCGCTGGCTCATGGTAGCAGAGGCGGGGCGTCCTGTCGCCCCGCAAGGTTCCGCTGCGTCAGGAAAAGATCACGCGGCGGGCAAGGCGGCCGCGCCCAGCGTCGGACCGGACAGCGCCTCCATCTGATGGTTGGCCCAGAACCGGACGTCGTGGCGATGCACCACATCGCGAAGCGCCGCCATGCGGTCGCGGCGTTCGGCCGTCGGCATGTCCAGCGCCTGGGCGATGGCGCTGTCCATCGAGCGGTGCGAGAACGGGTTGGTCAGCAGCGCCGCCCCCATCTCGACCGCGGCGCCCGCGAATTCCGACAAGACCAGCACCCCGTCGCCATCGACCCGCGCGGCGCAGAATTCCTTGCAGACCAGGTTCATCCCGTCGGCAAGCGGCGTGATCCAGGCGACATCGGCGGCGCGGTAATAGGCCACCAGATCCTCGAACGGGATCGCGCGCGAAATCAGCACGATGGGTTGCCAGTCAAGGCTGCCGAAACGGCCGTTGATCCGCCCCGCCATCTGTTCCAGCTCGTTCTGGATATTCTCGTAGACGGTCATGTTGCGGTTCGCGGGCACCGAGACATGCATCAGCCGGATCTTACCGCGCAGATCGGGCTGGGCCTCCAGCAGGCGTTCATAGCTCAGCAGCTGGTCGATCCCGCCCTTGGTGTAATCGGTGCGCCCGACCGACAGCAGAAGCTTGGCGCCGCCCATTTCCGCGCGGATCTCTTCGGCGCGGCGGGCGGTTTCCTCACGCCGCGCGACCGCGTCGATGTAATCGGCATCGACCCCGACGGGCGAGGCCTGCACCGCCACCCGCCGGTCTTCATAGACCAGTTCGGTCGGCACGCTGCGCTCCGAAAGCGCGGTCACTTCGGCGGCGAATTCGGGCTCGACCTTCTGGCGCGCCGTCACCTCGACATCGAGAAGGCTGCGCGCGGCCGAGACGAAATTCGCCACATAGCGCGGGATGTGAAAGCCCACCACGTCGCAGGCCAGCAGGCTTTGCAGGATCTCCTTGCGCCAGGGCAGCACGTTGAACGTGTCGGCCGCCGGAAACGGCGTGTGGTGGAAGAAGCTGATCTTCACATCGGGGCGCAGGGTCCGCAGATAGCCAGGCACCAGCCACAGATTGTAGTCATGCACCCAGACCACCGCGCCCTCGGCGGCCTCGGCGGCGGCGGCCTCGGCGAAGGCCCAGTTCACCTCGCGAAAGGTCGGCCAGTCGACGGGGTCGTAATTGTAGCGCTCCTTGAAGGAATGCAGGATCGGCCAGAAGGCCTCTTTCGAGGTGACGTGATAAAAGCTGCTGACCTGCTCGGCCGTCAGCGGCAGCCGCGAGACCGTGTACTTGCCGAAAGCGTCGTCGACCTCGATCACCCGCTCGAAATCGGGATTGGCCGGGTCTTCGGCCTGTTTCCAGGCGATCCAGGCGCCTTTCTCGAACCGACCGAAGAAGCTTTTCAGGGTCGGCACGATGCCGTTCGGGCTCTTGTTCTCTCGCAGGACGATCTTTCCGTCTTCCTCCACCTCCTCGTAGGGCTGGCGGTGATAGACGATGACAAGATCCGATGGCATGGGTCAGGCTCCTTTGGGCAAAGTGTGAAGATCGAAAGCGGCGATGGCCTCCATGATGCCTGCGGCGCCATGCGCCCGGGCGATGTGCAGATGGTCGAGGTCGCGGACCCGCTCGACCAGGGCGGGTTCGGAATTGCCGACGGCAACGGCGTTGAGACCGCATTCCAGCATCGACAGGTCGTTCAGCGTATCGCCCGCGGCCAGCACCCGGCCCTCGGGGATGGCCAGATGCGCGACCAGCCGGCGCAGGGACGGCCCCTTAGACACGCCCTTGGGCAGCACGTCGAAATAGCAGTCGGCCGAGATCAGCCAGTCGAGCCCCATCGCCTCGACCTTCGCCTCGGCCGAGGGGTCGTAGGTCTCGGGGTCCATGTCGAAGCTGACGCGGTAGCGGAACTCGGTGGGTTGCAGCGTCAGCCCCGGATGGCCGTCAAGCGCCGCGCGCACACGCGCGCCGCTTTCATCCCAGCGCCGCGAGATATCCTCTTCCAGCGCCGGGATCGGCCGGATCGCCTCGCCGGGATGAACCTCGGCAATCGAGGTACCGACATCGCCGACCACGTATTCGGGCCAGGGCAGGCCGTTCTCGGCGCACATCTCCATGATGAATTCCGGGTCGCGCCCGGTGACGAAGATCAGTCCCACGCTGGCGCGGTTGGCCTCGATCCAGTCGTAAAGGCGTTGCCGCTCGGCCTCGGTCCCGCCAAGGAAGGTGCCGTCCAGATCGGTTGCCAGCACGAAGCGGCGGTCCGACAACGGCGGATGGGGGGCGGTGGCAAGGTTCATGAGGACACTCCGAAAGGCAGGGGAACGGTCGGGGCGGGATGGTCGAGCGACAGCGTCAGGGCGCGCGGCTCGGCCTCGATCGGCCGGGTCCAGAGCGCCGAGAAGCTGCGCTCGAGATCGGCCCCCTCGTGCAGCACGGCATTGACCGTCTCGCAGATCGGCATCGGCACCTCGATCTGCCGTGCCAGATCGATGACCGAGCGGGCATTGACCTCGCCCTCGACCACGACCGGGCGTCCGCCGAAACAATCGGCGCGCGCGATGCCCTGCCCGAGCTGGGTGCCCAGCGCCATGTTGCGCGAGGTGGTCGAGGAACAGGTCAGCGTCAGATCGCCCGCCCCCGACAGCCCGGTCACGGTCTCGCGCTGCCCGCCCAGGGCCTCGGCCAGTGCCTTCATCTCGTCGACGCCGCGGGCAATCAGGGCCGCACGAGTGTTTTCGGCAAAGCCCGCGCCCGACATCATCCCGCAGGCGATGGCGATCACGTTCTTGACCGCGCCGCCGACCTCGACGCCCACCAGATCGTCCGAGACATAGGGCCGGAAGCCGTGGCCCCCGACCGACATCGCCATCCGCGCCGCCGCGCTGGACTGGGGCGCCAGCCGGTCGGCATAGGTGAAGGGAAAGGCCACGGTCGCCGCGGTCGGGTGGCCCAGCGCGGTCTCGCGCGCGAAGGTCGGCCCCGAAATCGCGCCGATCGGATGGCCCGGCAATTCCTGCGCCGCGACCTCGGACAGAAGAAGCCCCGATCCAAGCTCGATCCCCTTGGCGCAAAGCGCAATCGGGATGCCCGGCGGCATATGCGGCGCCGCGGCCCGGCACATCTCGCGCAGCGTCGCCGACGGCGTGACCATCAGCACCGCCTCGGCCCCGTCCAGCGCCTCGGCCAGCGAGGCGGTCGCGTGCAACGTCTCGCCCAGCTCGATGCCCGGCAGATATTGCGAATTCCGGCCGGTGGCGGCGATCTCCTGCGCCAGCGCCGGGCGCCGCGCCCAAAGCCGCACTGCACGACCGTTGCGGGACAGCACGCGCGCCAGCGCCGTGCCCCAGGACCCGGCGCCCAGCACGGCGACCGTCCCGAAGGGAGAGGATTGCCGGTCCCCGGATGCGATGTCTTTCATGTCTGGTCGGACTCCCTGCCATCTGTCGGAAGGACGGGTCCGGGAAAGCGTTGAAAGCCGCCTCCGGGCCGGCCCGCGGTACGCCTGCGCGCGGCCGCCCTATCGATGCCGTTGCGATACGGGAAGGATACGGGCCGCAAGCGCGGCGATACGCGCCAGCCAAAGCTATGCCGTTACTTCGTCAAATCAAGCATTCGCCGCACCGCAGCATCAATGCGAAGCGAAATCGAGGGCGCCCTTCTTCGTTCTGCTCACGAAATATGCACCGCGACCGGTTTTTGCGCCCTTCGGCCAGTCCAGTCGGGTCTGCAGTTCTGGAAGGCAAAATCCGCAGATTCCGGCGGGAGGCGAGCCGCCCGTCCCTTGGCCTCGCCGCCCTTCCGCCCGCCGCGCGACCGCCGAAGGCCAGCATCGGCGGACCTTCATTCGCCCCACGAACCATTCCGAATGCTAAGCATTTTTGACCCGTCAGGCCCTTTCATCCGGCGGCCAACCGGGCGGCCGAGACCAGCAGCGGCGCGAGGCAGACATTCAGCAGACCGACCAGCACCATGACGAGTCCCGCGACCGAGCCCTCGACCGGGCCGATCTGATGCGCCCGGGCGGTGCCCGCGCCGTGGGCAGCAACCCCCAGAAGCGCGCCCCGCGCCAGGGCCGAGCGCACCGGCAGCCAGGCCAGCACCACATCGCCCAGCGCCGCGCCCAGAACGCCGGTCATCACCACGAAGACGGCCGTCAGGTCGGGCAATCCGCCGATATCGGCCGAAACCTCCATTGCGAAGGGCGTGCTGATCGACCGGGGCAGAAGGCTCAGCCGCAAGCTTTCGTCCAGCCCGAACAGGCTTGCCAGCCCCCAGCTGACCGCCACCGCCGTCGCGCTGCCCGCGACCATGCCGACCAGCAGCACCGGCCAATAGCGCCGGATCAGCGCGCGCTGTTCGTAGATCGGCACCGCGAAAGCCACGGTCGCCGGGCCCAGCATCAGCATCAGCCAGCCCGCGCCGCGGATATAGTCGCGATAGCTTTCATGCAGCGCCAGCACCGCGATCATCAACAGCGCGGGCGCCACCGCCAGCGGCATCAGCCACCAGCGCGACCAGCGCCGGTAGACCCGCTTGGCCAGCAGATAGAACCCCACCGTCAGCGCCGTCCAGCCGGCGACCGGCAGAAGCTGCTCAGTCCAGTGCAGAAGGCTGTCCATGGCCCCCGATCCCCCAGCGGCAGCACAGATCAACCGTCAATGCGGTGACCGCCATGACCGCAAGCGTACCCAGAACGATGATCAGCAGGATCTGAAGCCCCAGAAGTCCCAGGAATTCGCGGTGGTTCAGCACCGCCAGAACGGCCGGCACGAAGAAAAGCAGCATCTCGGCCAGGAACCAGTTCGCGCCCCGCCGCAGCGTGCCCGCCCGCACCAGTCCCGAGCCCAGCAGCGCCAGCGCCGCCGCCATCCCGACCAACCCGCCCGGAAGCGGCAGCCCGGTCAGCCGCACCACCGCCTCGCCGGCCAGCCAGAAGCCGACCAGAAGGCCGGTCTGCACCAGGCGGCTCCGGCGCAGGGCGATGCGAAGCTGTCGGGCATGGGCATGGGCGGTCACGATCTCTACTCCTGAAGACGCGCGGGAAACGTCCCGCAAGGGGTTCATGTGGGCAAGATGCCGCATTCTTCAAATGACTTGTTTGACTGACCCTCAGTCGTTATTGGAATGAGCATGGAGTTCAGGACGCTCAGGGTCTTTGTCGAGGTCGTGCGCGCAGGCGGGTTCTCGGCCGCGGCCGGGCGCGTGCATGCAACCCAGTCGACGATCAGCAAGGCGGTGCGCCAGCTTGAGGACGAGATCGGGGTGCCGCTGCTCAATCGCGGCCCGGCAGGCGTCACCCTCACCGCCGCGGGCCGGATCGTGTTCCAGCGCGGCCAGGCCCTGCTGGCCGACCGCGACACGCTGATGACCGAGCTGCAGGAACTGGCCGGGCTCAGGCGTGGGCTGCTGCGTATCGGGCTGCCGCCGATCGGGTCGAGCGAACTTTTCGCGCCGGTCTTCACGCTTTACCGCCAGCGCTATCCCGGGGTCGACATCACGCTGGTCGAACACGGCAGCGACCGGCTCGAAGAACTGCTGCGGGCCAGCGAAATCGACCTGGCCGCCTCGCTTCTGCCGGTGTCGGACGAATTCGACTGGCGCCCGGTGCATCGCGACCCGCTGGTCGCGCTGATGGCCCCCGACGCGCCGCTGGCGCAAAGCCCGGGGCCGATCACGCTCTCCGATCTGCGCGCCATGCCCTTCATCCTCTTCGACAGCGGCTTCGCGTTGAACCGGATCATCCGCGCCGCCTGCGCCCGGCATGGGTTCGAGCCCGAGGTGACCGCGCGGTCGAGCCAGATCGACTTCATCATCCGGCTCGCGGCCGCCGGGCTGGGCGTGGCCTTCCTGCCCCGGCTGATCGCCCGGGCGCGGGTGCATGTGCCGGTGGCGCAGGTGCCGCTGGACGAACCCTCGACCGACTGGGTGATGGCCACGCTCTGGCGGCGCGGCGCCTATCTGCCCCAGGCCGCCCGCGCCTGGCTCGAGATCGCGGCCAGCCGCCCCGACTAGCCGGGGGCGAAGCGGACTCCCGGAAAGAACAAAACGGGAATATACTCCCGACTCGCCATGTTCGCCGAACTCGACGCCACCTCGAATTTCACCTTCCTCACCGGGGCCTCGCATCCCGAGGAATACATGGCGCGCGCCGCCGAGCTGGGGCTTGAGGCCCTGGCCATCGCCGACGAGAACACGGTGGCGGGCATCGTCCGCGCCCATGTCGCCGCGCGCGAGATTGCCCGGGCCGCAGGCCGGGGCGAGGCCGCGCCCAAGGCCCTGCCCCGCCTGATCCCGGCCACGCGGCTGGTGCTGACCGACGGGCTCAGCCTCACCTTGCTGCCGCGCGACCGCGCCGCCTGGGGGCGGCTCTGCCGGATGCTCTCGGCCGGACGGCTCCGGGCCGCCAAGGGCGCCTGCCAGCTCGGCCTCGACGACCTCATGGACTGGGGCGATGGCGCCGAACTCCTGCTCCACCCGCCACAGGCGCCACGCCTGCAGCGCGGCGCGGGCGCATGGCGGCCACAGGCGGACCGGCTGACGCGCCGCTTCCCCGGCGCCGTCGCGCTTGCGATGGCCCCGGCCTATGACGGCGACGACGCCGCCCGCTTCGACCGGCTGGCCGCGCTCGCCGCAGATCTGGGGCTCGACCCCGTCGCCACCGCCAGTCCGATCCTGCATCACGGCCGCCGCCGCAGGCTGGCCGATGTGCTGACCGCGATCCGGACCGGCACCCGGGTCGACGCGCTGGGCCGGGCAGCACTCGCCAATGCCGAATGCCGCCTGCGCAGCGAACCCGAGATGCTGCGGCTCTTCCGCGGCCACGAGGCCGCCGTCCACCGCGCGGGCGAAATCGCCCGGCGCTGCGGCTTCTCGCTCGACGAGTTGCGCTACGAGTACCCCTCGGAATGCAGCGATGGCGAAACCGCCCCCCGGCGCCTCGCCCGGCTGGCCGAGGCCGGGCTGGCCTGGCGCTATCCGCAGGGTGCGCCCGCCCGGGTCCGGGCGATGATGGATCACGAACTCGCGCTGATCGGCAAGCTCGGCTACGAACCCTACTTCCTCACTGTCAACGACATCGTGGCCTTCGCCCGCAGCCGCGGCATCCTCTGCCAGGGCCGCGGCTCGGCCGCCAATTCGGTCACCTGCTACGCGCTCGGCATCACCTCGGTCTCGCCCGAGATCGGCACCATGGTCTTCGAACGCTTCGTCTCCGAGGCCCGCGACGAGCCCCCCGACATCGACGTCGATTTCGAACACGAACGCCGCGAAGAGGTGATCCAGCATATCTACGACCGCTACGGCCGCCACCGCGCCGGGCTTTGCGCCACCGTCATCCATTACCGCGGCAAACGCGCGATCCGCGAGGTCGGTCGCGCCATGGGGCTCAGCGAGGACACGCTGGCAGCCCTCTCCAGCCAGGTCTGGGGCTGGGGCTCGGGCCGGATCGCGCCCGAGCGGCTGACCGAGATCGGGCTCGACCCCGCCGACCTGCGGCTCCGCCGCACCCTCGAGCTGATCGAGGAAATCCAGGGCTTTCCGCGCCACCTCTCGCAGCATGTCGGCGGCTTCGTCATCACCGAAGGCCGGCTTGACGAACTGGTGCCGATCGAGAACGCCACCATGGAAGGCCGCACCGTCATCTGCTGGGACAAGGACGACATCGACGCGCTGGGCATCCTCAAGGTCGACGTGCTGGCGCTGGGGATGCTGACCTGCCTGCGCAAGGCCTTCGACCTGATCGACGGCCACCATGGCCGGCGCTTCGACCTCGCCACCCTGCCCGCCGAGGACCCGGCCACCTATGACATGCTCTGCAAGGCCGACAGCCTTGGCGTGTTTCAGGTCGAAAGCCGGGCGCAGATGAACTTTCTGCCCCGGATGCGGCCGCGCAGCTTCTACGATCTGGTGATCCAGGTCGCGATCATCCGGCCCGGGCCGATCCAGGGCGATATGGTCCACCCCTATCTGCGGCGCCGCAACCGCGAGGAAGAGGTGCGCTTTCCCTCGGACGCGCTGGGCCAGGTTCTGGGCAAGACCCTGGGCGTGCCGCTGTTCCAGGAACAGGCGATGCAGATCGCGATCCTCGGCGCGGGCTTCTCGCCCGAAGAGGCCGACCGGCTGCGCCGCTCGCTCGCCACCTTCAAGAAACACGGCAATGTCAGCGCGTTCCGCGACCGGTTCCTGGCCGGAATGGCGGCGAACGGCTATGAGGCCGAGTTCGCCGAACGCTGCTTTTCCCAGATCGAGGGCTTCGGCAGCTACGGCTTTCCCGAAAGCCATGCCGCCAGCTTCGCGCTTCTGGTCTATGCCTCGGCCTGGATCAAGCGCCACCACCCGGCGGTCTTTGCCTGCGCGCTGCTGAATTCCCAGCCGATGGGGTTCTACGCCCCCGCCCAGATCGTGCGCGACGCCCGCGCGCACGGGGTCGAGGTGCGCCCGGTCTGCGTCAATGCCAGCCGCTGGGACAACGCGCTGGAACCCGACGGCCGTGGCGGGCTGGCGCTGCGGCTGGGCTTTCGCCAGGTGCGCGGCCTGCCCGAGGACGAGGCCGCCTGGATCGCGGCCGCGCGCGGCAACGGCTATGCCTCGGTCGAGGATCTCTGGCGCCGGGCCGGGCTTGGCCCCGGGCTGCTGACGGTACTGGCCGAGGCCGACGCCTTCGCCGCGCTGGGGCTATCCCGACGCGAGGCGCTGTGGGCGGCCCGGGCGCTGGGCGGCCCCGAACGCGTCGCCGCCCCCCTGCCGCTTTTCGCCCGCGACCTCGACGGCGAAGGCCGCGCCGAACCCGCCGTCGCCCTGCCCGCCATGACCGAGGGCGAGGAGATCGTCGAGGACTACCTGGCCCTCCACCTGACGCTGCGCGCCCATCCGGTTGCGCTGCTGAGAAAGCGGCTGACGCCGCCCCATTCCCTTGCTAGGCTTCCCCTGTGATTGTACCGGTCGGGGCAAGCTCGCCCATGGCGGCCGTGGACCGAGGGCGAATGATGCAGACAGCGCGACCGCGGGCGGTACGGACGGCCCGCCCCACTTCCGCCAGGACAGCCCCGACGCAAAGCCGGATGCAGGCCCCGCCCGATACGGCGCTCGACAGCCTCACCGAAACCGCAGACCGAAGCACCCCCGTCCGGGCCCTGGTCGCGCTTCAACGCCTTGCCGCCGCCCCGGCCGCCAGCCCCGCGCCCATTCAGCGGCTGCTGGACACCGGCAACAGTTTCGACATCTTCAAGACCGAGATCCGCGGACGGAACCCCAAGCAGAACAAGGACCTCGATACGGCGCTGCGCCAGCTTTACACGGCCGCCAAGGACGCAAAGGTCACGATCCCCTATGACTGGCTGGTGGGCCAGGCCAAGCAGGCCGGAAACTCTGCAAAGGCGGTTCGCGGCCTGATCTCGGGGCTCGAGGAACGGGCCGCCAGCATGCGCGACAGCGACCTCTCGGGCGATCGCGGCCACATGATGGGCCGCCATCTGACGGTGGACCGCGCATTTCAGGAAGACCGGTTGCGAAGAACGCCCAATCTCGACCAGGTCACACGGCTCGACCCCAGAACCTACGAAGTCCAGAAATACCAGAACTATGTCGACCACCTGCGCAAGCATGTCCTGGACGACATCCGCCAGATCATGAAAGACACCGCCAAGACCGTCGGCAACCGTATGGAAGACGAGGAGTTTCAGGCGCTCACCAATAACGGCGCCCGCCAGACCTACCTGCGCGAATTTGTCGGAAGTCTCGATAACACGGTCGATACCGACGTCTACATGCTCGACGTCACCATCACCCTGCGCGTCACGAACAACCCCGCCGTGATCGGTCTCAAATGGGAGCCGAGCGTCGAGTCGGTCGACACCTTCTCGAAGATCATCACCGCGCGCGATCCCAAGGAGGAGCGCTCTGCCGACAAGTACATCGAATACGACGCGCACGAGACCGTCACGATGTACTGGGGCAGCAACGCCCCAGCCCTGGAGGGGATCGCACTGGGCACGTCTGCGGACACGCTGCAGGGCCTGGTGCAAAGCCTCGATCTTCCGATGGGCGTCACGCAGTTCTAGGCGCGTCCCGGACCCGGCGGCCTTATCTCAGCCGCCGCAGCACCGCCATGCTGGCATAGCCGTCGGGGATCAGCCCGACCGCGCTTTGATAGGCCCGAAGCGCCGAGACCGTGTCAGGCCCGATCCGTCCGTCGACACCATTGGTGTCGAAGCCTGCGCGGGTCAGACGCTCCTGCAACTCCTTGCGCTCGGCCGAGGCCAGCGCCCGGTCGTCGCGCGGCCAGCCGCCCCGGATCGGCCCGCCGCCCTTCAGCCGGTCGGCCAGATGCCCGACCCCGATCACATAGGCATCGGCGGGGTTGTAGCGTTCGATCACCCGGAAATTGTCGAAGACCATGAAGGCCGCGCCTCGCGCGCCCGCAGGCAGCAGGATCGCCGCACGGCCATAGTCGCGCACCGCCCGGCCGCCCATGTCGCGCACCCCGAGACGCGCCCAGTCCGAGGGCATCCGCTTGACCGAGCGGTCGGCCAGCCGGTGATCGAAGCCCCGCGGCAGTTGCACCTCGACGCCCCAGGGCTGCCCTTTGGTCCAGCCGAAATGCGCCAGATAGGCCGCGGTCGAGGCCAGCGCGTCGGTCGGGTCGTCCGACCAGATGTCGCGCCGCCCGTCGCCCGTGAAATCGACCGCATGCGCGAGGTAAGAGCTTGGCATGAACTGGGTATGGCCCATCGCCCCAGCCCAGCTTCCGGTCATGTGCCGGGCATCGGTATCGCCCGCCTGAATGATCTTCAGCGCGTCGACCAGCTGGGTCTCGAAGAACGCGGCGCGGCGGCCGTCATAGGCCAGCGTCGCCAGCGAGTCGACGATCGGGGACGACCCGCGATAGCTGCCGTAAGAGGTCTCCATGCCCCAGATGGCGGCGACGATTTCCTTGTCGACGCCATAGCGCGCCTCGATCCGAGCCAGCACCGAACCGTATCGCGCCAGCGCCGCGCGGCCGTTCTGCACCCGGGTCTCGGACACTGCGCTGTCGAGATAGTCCCAGATCGGCTTGACGAATTCCGACTGGTTGCGGTCGCGCCGGATCACGTCGGCCTGGAAGGTCACGCCCTCGAAGGCCCGGTCGAAGACGCCGGGCGCGATGCCCTGCGCCAGCGCCCGGCCGCGGAAACCCCCGATCCAGCCCGGAAAGCCGCGCGCCTCGTCGGCGATGGTGTCGGGCGCGACGGCTTCGGCCAGGGCAGCGGCGACGGCAGGGCGCAGGTCAGGGCGGGTTTCGGGGCGCAGGCTCCGGCTCATTTCCGGCGTCTCCGGACGGGGCAAGGGCCGGGGCGCGCGGTCGAGAACCGCATCCGCGGGACTGCCCAGGCCAAGGGCAACCCCAAGGGCAACCCCGAGGCCGGGGGCCAAGGATCTGTGTCGGGTCATCTGCTCGCACCTTTTGTCAGGCTTTGAGCCAGTGTAGCGCAGGTCCGTTCAACCGCAAAGCGGGGTTTCGGGGGCGGCTTTCGCCCAGCCGGTCGCAGGCGCCGGACCGCGCATCGCTCAGCGGCGGGTCCGCTTGACCTTGCGCTTGACCTTGTCGGATTTCGCCTTGGCGCCCACCACCTTGCGCCGCACCGGCTTGCCGCGCCCGCGCACGGCACCGCGCGGCACCGCCCGGTCCTCGATCGACAGAAGCTCGAAGGTCAGCCCGCCTGTTACCGGCACTGCCTCGGCAAGCCGCACCGTCACCCGCTGGCCGATGCCGATCACCAGCCCGCTATTGGACCCCATCAGGGTCTGGGCGTCGCGGTCGTGGTGGAAATACTCGTTCCCGAGCTCGCGGATCGGAATGAGCCCGTCCGCCCCGGTCTCGTCGAGAGAGACGAAGACACCGAACCGGGCGATTCCCGAGATCCGGCCGCCAAATTCGTTGCCCACCCGTTCCGACAGATAGGCCGCAAGGTAGCGGTCGGTGGTGTCGCGCTCGGCCGCCATCGAGCGCCGCTCGGTCTCGCTGATATGCTTGGCCGTTGCTTCCAGTTCGTCCACATCCTCGGGACTGAGCCCGTCCTTGCCCCAGCCATGGGCCGAGATCAGCGCCCGGTGCACGATCAGGTCGGCATAACGCCGGATCGGCGAGGTGAAATGGGCATAGGATTTCAGCGCCAGACCGAAATGGCCGAAATTCTCGGGGAAGTAATAGGCCTGGGTCATCGAGCGCAGGGTCGAGAGGTTGATGAGTTCTGAGAACTCGGTCCCCATCGCCTGATCGAGCAGGTCGTTCAGCTGGCGGGTATGCAGCACCTGCCCCTTGGCCAGGGTAAATCCCGACGCGCCCGCCACCTCGCGCAGCGCATCGAGTTTCTCGGCGCTCGGCTCTTCATGGACCCGGAACAGCAGCGGGCGCCGCAGCCGGGTCAGCTCCTCGGCGGCCGCGACATTGGCCAGCACCATGAATTCCTCGATCAGCCGGTGCGCATCCAGCCGATCGCGGAACCTGACCGAGGCCACCTTGCCCTCGTCGGACAGCTCGATCCGCCGCTCGGGCAGGTCGAGATCCAGCGGCTGGCGCGCCTCCCGCGCCCGGATCAGCGCACGGTAGGCCGCGTAAAGCGGGTGGATCACCTCGTCGAGCAGCGGCGCGATGCGGTCAGAGGGCTTGCCCTCCTCGGCCGCCTGCACCTCTTCATAGGCGAAGGCCCCGGCCGATTGCATCAGCCCGCGGGTGAAGCGGTGCGCGATCTTGCGGCCCTCGGCGTCGATGGTCATCCGGACCGCTATGCAGGCCCGCGGGACGCCTTCGTGCAGCGAGCACAGATCGCCCGACAGCCGGTCGGGCAGCATCGGCACCACCCGGTCGGGGAAATAGGTCGAATTGCCCCGCCGCCGCGCCTCGCGGTCAAGCCGCGAGCCCGGAGTCACGTAATGGGCGACATCGGCGATGGCGACCCAAAGGACATGCCCGCCCGGATTGGCCGGGTCGTCATCGGGTATTGCCAGCACCGCGTCGTCGCGGTCGCGCGCGTCCGCGGGGTCGATGGTGACCAGCGGCAGCGCCCGCAGATCCTCGCGCGTGCCCAGCCCGGCGGGCTTGGCGCGGTCGGCCTCGGCGATCACCTCGTCGGGGAAGTCGTCGGGGATGCCATGCTGATGGATCGCGATCAGGCTGACCGCCTTCGGCGCGGTCGGGTCGCCCAGCCGCTCGACGATGCGGGCGCGCGGAAGACCCATGCGGCCGCGCGGCCCCGCCAGTTCGGCCTCGACCAGTTCGCCATCCTTCGCGCCATGGGTCAGGCTGGCGGCGACCGTCCATTCCTTGTCGGCGCCCTTGTCGATGGGCACGATCCGCCCGCCCTCGGTGGCCTTGCGGAAAATCCCGAGGATGCGTTTCGGGTTCGAGCCGATCTTGCGGATCAGCCGCGCCTCGTACTGGTGATCCTCGGCGCGGACCTCCTGCAGCTTGGCAAGGATCCGGTCGCCCTCGCCCAGCGCCGCATCGCTTTGCCGGGGCAGGAACAGCACCTTCGGCGCCGCGCCCTCGCCATGCCATTCCAGCGGCCGGGCGAAGAGATCGCCATCGGCATTGGGCGCGAGGATCGTGAGCACCGTCACCGGCGGCAGCTTTTCGGGGTCGCGGTAGGTGCGTTTGCGCTTTTCCAGATGGCCCTCGTCTTCAAGCTCCTTCAGCAGGCGCTTGAGGTCGATCCGGTCGGCCCCCTTCAGCCCGAACGCCTTGGCGATGTCGCGCTTGTTGGTCTGGCCGGGATGGGCGGCGATCCAGTCGAGGATCTCGGTCTTGGCGGGGATGCGGGTCATGGCCGAGACCTAGCACGCGGCCCCTTCGCCGTCAGCCGGAAAGCGCGGGTGCGTCGGCGAAACGGATCAGCCGAAATAGCCGCTCAGGATGCGTGTGTAGATCCGCTTCAGCTCGTCGATCTGGGCGGTTTCGACCCGTTCGTCGACCTGATGCATGGTCTTGCCGACCAGCCCGAATTCGACCACCGGGCACAGATCCTTGACGAAGCGGGCATCCGACGTGCCGCCCGAGGTCGACAGCTCGGGCTGCCGCCCGGTCTCGGCCTCGACCGCATCGGCCACCAGCGCCGACAGCGGGCCCGGGGGCGTGACGAAGCTCTCGCCCGAGACCTTGATTTCCATCTCGATCTCGATGCCGGTCTCTTCGGTGACGCGGGCGGCCTCGGCGGCCATCCAGTCGGCCAGGCTCTCCGAGCTGTGCGCCTCGTTGAAGCGGATGTTGACGGTGGCCCGGCACTGGCCCGGAATGACATTGGTCGCCGGATTGCCGGTATCGAAGGTGGTCACGGCCAGCGTAGAGGGGTCGAAATGCCGGGTGCCCTGATCGAGGCTGTAGGCATCAAGCCGCTGCACCAGCCGCGCCAGCGCCGGGATCGGGTTGCGGGCGCGCTGCGGATAGGCCGAATGCCCCTGCACACCCCGCGCGGTGAAAAAGGCCGTCATCGACCCGCGCCGCCCGATCTTCATCATGTCGCCCATGGCCTCGCGGCAGGTGGGCTCGCCGACCAGACAGACCGCCATATGCTCGCCCTCGGTCTGCATCCAGTCCAGCAATGCGATGGTGCCATCGGTCGCGTCGCCCTCCTCGTCGCCGGTCAGGGTCAGCACGATGGCGCCATCGGGCGGGGTGTCGGTCACGAAGTCGATGGCGGCGGCGACGAAGGCCGCGACGCCCGACTTCATGTCGGTGGCGCCCCTGCCCCAAAGCTGGCCGTCGCGGATCTCGGCCCCGAACGGGTCGGCGGTCCAGGCGCCGGTGTCGCCCGCGGGCACCACATCGGTATGGCCGTTGAAGCCGAAGGTCCGCTCGTGCCCCCGCCCGCCCCAGCGCGCGAAGAGATTCGAGGTGCCGTTCCGGTCGACCCGGCGGCAGTCGAACCCGGCCGCCGACAGCCGGTCGGCCAGCAGGACCAGGGCGCCGCCTTCGGTGGGCGTGACCGAGCGGCAGCGGATCAGCTCGGCAGTGAGGGCGACGGGATCGGTCATCGGCGGCTCCGGCGTGGCGTTCGGTCAGACCGATACCCCTGCGAAAGCCATGCTGCAAGGCGGCGTGGACATGTCGGCGCGGCCCCGGTGCCGTGCCGGTGCCGTCCGCGCGCGGCGGGCGAGCCTCCGCTGGGCCTAGAGCACGCGGGTCGAGACCCGGCCGACGCCCTCGATCTCGACGCTGCAAGTCTGTCCGCGGGCAATAGCGTCCACGCCCGCCGGAGTGCCGGTATAGATCAGGTCGCCCGGGGCCAGCGCGACCAGCCGCGACAGGTGCGAGACGATCTCGGGCACGGACCAGATCATGTCGCGAAGATCGCCCTCCTGCCGCAGCACGCCGTCAACATGGCAGACGATCCGGCCCCGGGCGGGATGGTCGATCCGGGCGGCAGGCTGCAGCGCACCGCAGACCGCCGAGGCATCGAAGCCCTTGGCCATGTCCCAGGGCCGACGCGCGGCCTTGGCCGCCGCCTGCAGGTCGCGCCGGGTCAGATCGTTGCCCGCCGCATAGCCCCAGACATGGTCAAGCGCGGCCGCCGTCGGGATATCGGCGCCGCCGCGGCCCAGGGCGACCACAAGTTCGGCCTCGTGATGCAGATCGGCCGTGGCGGGCGGATAGGCGATATCGGCATCGCCCGTGACCAGCGCATCGCCGGGCTTGGTGAAGAAGAAGGGCGGCTCGCGGTCGTCCGCCCCCATCTCGCGGGCATGTTCGGCATAGTTCCGGCCGACGCAGAAGATCCGCCGCACCGGAAAGCGCGCCGCGTCTCCGGCGATGGTCAGCGCCGGGACCGGCGGAAGCGGCAGGGCGTAGGCGGTCATCGGCGGATCACGACGGGGGCTGGCCGAAGGTGCTGCAGGTCGAGCCGTGCGATTGCAGGCGGCGGCAGGCCTGATCGGCCTCAAGCTCGGTCATGCCGACGAAATTGGCCTCGAACCCGCGGCGGCCCTGCACCACCTTGCGCAGGGCGTTGTCGAGAATGCCCATCTCCTGCAGGGCGGTGCGCAGCAACACACGCTCGGCCTGATAGCGCGAATTGTAGTTGCCGACATTGATGCCCCAGTAGCGCCCGCCCGAAGACGACATCCGCGAGACGATCTGTGGCTCGTCCTCGGCCAGCGCCAGTTCGACCGCATCGGGCGCGGCGGGCGGGGCAGAGGCCGCTGCGGCGGCCGCGGCCGCGACGGCGGCAAGATCGGTGGCGGCGGGTTCGGGAGCCGCCGCGGCGACGGCCACGGAGTCCGTGCCGGGGGCGGGCGCCACCGGCGCAGCGGTTTCCGGCGCCAGACCGTCGGGCCGGGCCCGCGGCGGGATCGAGACCGCAAGAGCCGCGCGGGATGCAGGGGCTTCGGACGCGACTTCGGCTGCGGGAGCGGTCAGTTCGGCCTTGGCCGCGTTGACCGAGCTGCTGACATCGGCGGCGAGAGCCGCGATCAGCGCCTCGGTCGGAGCATGCGAGCCGGGGCGGGCCCGCGGCCGCACCGAGCGCGCCAGAAGCGCCTGGGCTGGCGCGGCCTCGACCGGCGGCACCGCCGCAAGGCGGGCGGCTCCGGTCAGATAGGGCGGCTTTTGCGGGCTGCGCAGGGCGACGCGGCTGGGCGCCTTGCGGAAGCCCAGATCCAGGAGCTTGGCGACCTCGGCGTTGCGCGCGGCGGTGCTGCGCCCGCCGAGGACCGTGGCGATGATGCGTTCCTGCCCGCGCTTGGCAGAGCCCACGAGGTTGTAGCCCGCCGCATTGGTATAGCCGGTCTTGATCCCGTCGGCGCCGGAATAGCTTCCGAGAAAGCGGCGGTTGGTGCTGTAGACCTGACGGCCGCCGGCATCGTCGGTCACCCGCGAAAAGATGTTATAATAGCCCGGATAGTCGTAGACGATGTGCCGCGCGAGGATGGTCAGGTCGCGCGCGGTCGACAGATGGCCCTCCTCGGTCAGCCCGTTGGCATTGCGGAAGGTGGTGCGGTTCATGCCCATCGCCCGGGCGGTGCGGTTCATCCGCCGCGCGAAGGCGGCCTCGGACCCTTCCAGCGCCTCGCCGATGGCGGTGGCCGCGTCGTTCGCCGACTTGATGGCGGCGGCCCGGATCAGGTACTTGAACCGGATCTTCTGACCGGCACGCAGGCCCAGCTTGGAGGGCGGCTCGGAGGCCGCATGGGCCGAGATCGTCACCACGGTTTCAGGGGAAATCTCGCCGTGCTCGATCGCCTCGAAGGCGAGATACAGCGTCATCATCTTGGTCAGGGAGGCCGGGTGCAGCCTCGTATCGGCGTTCTCGGCATGCAGCACTTCCCCGGTCCGGGCATCGACCACGAACGAGGCCGAGGGCGCGGCCCGAAGGCCGGTCGCGGCAACCGAAATGCCAAATGCAAGGATTGCGAATAGAAGCGCGTGCCGAACGCACAGACTCGCTCGTCTCACGGGGACCTGCCTTTTCACTGCCTCTCGCCACCCGATTGTCGTGCCGGGCGGTCCTGTTTCGTGGTAACCTTACCACGTTGCGCAACGAGGGAAAACACCCGTGTTTCAATGGCATTGGCCACGTTCTTGCGACACTGCAACATGTCGCGGTCGCGCGGGGACCGGCTACAACATGTCAGTCCAGCCGGGCGATCAGGTCCGGCAATTCGCCCAGATGGCACAGCTCGGCAAAGCGCGCATGGGCCCGGGGCGGCTCGGCATGTTCCAGCTCCCAGGTCAGGTCATGCGGCACGAAGACCCCCCAGGCGCCCGCCTCGATAGCCGGAATCACGTCGGATTTCAGCGAGTTGCCAACCATCATCGCGCGTTCGGCACCGTCGCCGTGACGGGCGAAGATGGCGCCGTAGCGGGGCGCCGTCTTGTCGCTGACGATCTCGACACCGTCGAACAGGTCGCCCAGCCCCGACTGCGCCAGCTTGCGCTCCTGATCGAGAAGATCGCCTTTTGTTATCAAAAGGATGCGATGCGTTCCCGCCAGCGCCAGAATGGCGTCGCGGGCCTCGGGCATCAGCTCGATTGGGTGGCGCAGCATCTCCTGCCCGGCCGCCAGCAGTTCGCGGATCACGGCGGCGGGAACCCGCTCTTCGGTGACCTCGATGGCGGTCTCGATCATCGACAGCACGAAGCCCTTGATGCCGAACCCGTACTGCCCGACATTGCGGCGCTCGGCCGCCAGCAGCCGGTCCATCAGCGCCTCGGACGGGACGTAATCCGCCAAGAGATCGGCGAATCGCGCCTGCGTCAGGCGGAAGAAGCGTTCGTTCTGCCAAAGCGTATCGTCGGCATCGAAACCGATGGTTGTCAGGTTTCCGGCCATTCCCGTCCCCTCGCGCGGTTCCGCGTCCCTTTTCAGACCGGCCCTTTTCAGACCGGGGCGTCCGCATATATAAAACCACTTGAGCTGAACACCACAACCTTCGCCGGAGCCCGGACCCCGTGACGAACGACCTTCGCATGATGGCCGACAAGAGTGGCGACCCCGAAGGCGAAACCGGGGTCATCACCAAGACCAAGCCAAAGACCCAGCGGCCGCCGCTTTACAAGGTGCTGCTGCTGAACGACGACTACACGCCGATGGAATTCGTCGTGCATGTGCTGGAGCGTTTCTTCGGCATGAGCCACGCCCAGGCCTTCGAGATCATGCTGGTCGTGCACAAGAAGGGCGTCGCCGTGGTCGGCGTGTTCAGCTTCGAGGTGGCCGAGACCAAGGTCGCCCAGGTGATGGATTTCGCCCGCCGCCACCAGCACCCCCTGCAATGCACGATGGAAAAGGAGTAGGGCCCAAGGCCCGCCCGTCCATGACCGTTTCCAGACTGACCCTGGCGCTGCAAGGCGGCGCCGTTTCATTGCCGCCCGAGGGGCGGATCGCCGTCTTCGACGCCCCGGCCACGGCCGACCTGTCGGCCCTGCCAAAGGACCGGGTGCAGATCGTGCAGGGCTTCGCCCCCGATCATGCCGCCTGGGCCGCGCGCGGCTGGGAGGTCGCGGTCGCACCCTCGGGCGCGTTCTCGGCCGCCCTTGTCCTGCTGCCACGCGCCAAGGCCGCGGCCCAGGCCCGGCTGGTCGAGGCGCTGGGGCTGACCGGCGGCGGGCCGGTGCTGGTCGACGGCGCCAAGACCGACGGGGTCGACAGCCTTCTGAAGGCGCTGCGCCAGGGCGGCGCCGAGGTCTCGGCCCCCTTCGCCAAGGCCCATGGCAAGACCTTCGCGGTCCGGGCCGACCCTGCGGACTTCGATGCCTGGCGCCCCGGCGCGGGCGAGCTGGTGGCGGGGCGCTACCGCACCCTGCCCGGCGTCTTCTCGGCCGATGGCGTCGACCGCGGCTCGGCGCTTCTGGTGGGCGCGCTGCAGACGTCGCTGAAGGGCCGGGTCGCCGATCTGGGCGCGGGCTGGGGCTATGTCGCCGCCGAGGCGCTGGCCGCCTATCCCGGCATCGCCGAGATGCATCTGATCGAGGCCGATCACGCCGCGCTTGCCTGTGCCCGGGCCAACGTCACCGACCCGCGCGCCCGGTTCCACTGGGCGGACGCCACCGCCTTCACCGTCGAGAAGGGCTTCGACACGGTGCTGACGAACCCGCCCTTCCACGTCTCGCGCGCCGCCGATCCGGGGCTCGGGCGGGCGTTTCTGGCGGCGGCGGCGCGGCTGCTGGCGCCGCACGGACAGGCGCTGATCGTCGCCAACCGGCACCTGCCCTATGAACGCGACCTGGCTGCGCTGTTCGGGGAAACCCATGAAATCGGCGGCGATGCGGGGTTCAAGCTGCTGCTGGCGCGGCGGCCGTCTCGCCGCCCCCGGTGAAATCGCATAGTCTGACCAACCGAATCAGGAGGCTCCGCCATGTCTTTCTCCATCCAGGGCAAGACTGCCATCGTCACCGGCGCGGCCAACGGGCTGGGGCTGGCCATCGCCCGGCATTTCAGCGACCGCGGCGCGAACGTGATGTTCGCCGACCGGGACGAGCCGCGGCTGGTCGACGAATGCGGCAAGAATCCCGAGACCGAAAGCACGGTGCGCTACTTCGCGGGCGACCTGCGCGAGCGGCTGACCATCGCCAACCTGCTGTCGGCCACCATCGACGCTTTCGACCGCATCGACATCCTGGTTAATGCCAGCCGCCAGATGGTGCTGTCCGATCCGCTGGACCCAGACAATGATGGGTTCGACGTGATGATGGAGCAGAACGTGATGACCTCGCTCCGGCTCAGCCAGATCGTGTCGCGGCGGATGATCCGTCAGGCCGAGGAGGCGGGCCAGACCGAGGGGCAGGCCGGCGCCATCGTCAACATCTCGTCGATCGCAGCGACCCGCACCCATGGCGAGCTTCTGGCCTATTCGGTCAGCTGCGCGGCGCTGGAACAGCTGACCCGCTCGATGGCGGTGGCGCTGGCGCCGCACCGGATCCGGGTCAACGGCGTGGCCTTCGGTTCGGTGATGTCTGCGAGCCTGCAGAACATCCTCAAGGACCAGCCCGACTACCGCAACGAGATCCGCTCCCACACGCCCCTCGGGCGCATCGCCAAGGCTTCGGAACTCAGCGAGACCGTTCAGTTCCTGTCCGCGGACGCGGCGCAGTTCATGACCGGCCAGATCCTTGCCGTCGATGGCGGGCGCACCCTGATCGACCCGGTGGCCGCGCCCGCGCACTGACCGGCGCGCCGCCTCGCCTATTGCTTGCCGGTGACCGTCCCGCTGGCCGGATAGCGGGCATCGCAAGCGGACAGCGCGCGCGCCGCGCGCCGCGCGGCCTCGGACCGCTTGGCCTTCAGTTCGGCGAGGTTGCGCCGTTCCGCATCCAGATCGACCGCCACCGGCACCTCGCGGATCCCCACGTCCGGATAGTCGCAGAAGGTGAACCCCATCGCCGGGCTGCGCCCGAAACGCGACCCATAGCAGAAATCGAACCGGGTGCGTTCATAGGGTTCGCGGCGATAGCCGTATCCGCGCGCGATGGTCTGCTCGGACTCGCGGATCAGCGTGTCGAGCACGCGCAGGTCGTAAAGCGCCGCGCGTTCGCAGGACTGGCGCGGCGTGGCGCAGGCGGCAAGCGGCAGAAGCAACAAGAGGGCTAGCTTTCGCATCGAGGGACTCCCGGTCGGATGGCCTATCCTACGCCGCGGCGCGGGGCAACGGAACCGTGCGGCATGGTGGCGCGGGCGCGGATAAGCTGATAACCGGTTAACAAAACTGGGAGACCCGCGCGATGACCGAAATGTTCGACGACCGAAAGGCGCAGGCCTCGGCCTGGTTCCGCAGCCTTCGCGACGAGATCGTGGCCGCCTTCGAGGCGCTGGAAGAGGCCCCGCCCCCGGCGCCGGTGGCCGATCTCGCGCCGGGCCGGTTCAACGTGACCGAGACGCGGCGCCAGTCCGAGGACGGATCTGATGCCGGCGGCGGCTTGATGAGCGTGATGCGCGGCGGCCGGATCTTCGAGAAGGTGGGCGTCAATGTCTCGACCGTCTATGGCACGCTGAACCCGCGGGCGCAGGCGGCGATGGCCGCGCGCAAGGGGCTTGAGGGGATGAAGGACGACCCCCGGTTCTGGGCCTCGGGGCTGAGCCTGGTGGCCCATATGCGCAATCCGCATACCCCCGCCGTCCACCTCAACACCCGGATGTTCTGGACCCCGCATGACTGGTGGTTCGGCGGCGGCACCGATCTCAATCCCTGCCTGCCCCACGACGCGGACACGGCCGATTTCCACGGGGTGCTGAAGGCGCATTGCGACCGGCACGACCTCAGCCATTATCCGCGCTTCAAGGCCTGGGCCGACGAGTATTTCTATGTGCCGCATCGCGGCCGGGTCCGGGGCGTCGGCGGCATCTTCTTCGACGACCTGAATTCGGGCGACTGGTCGGCGGATTTCGCCTTCACCCAGGATGTCGGCCGCGCCTTCCTACCGGCCTTCCTGCCGCTGGTCGAGCGGCGCGCGGGCACCGCCTGGACCGAGCGCGACCGCGAGGCGCAGCTGGCGCATCGAGGGCTTTATGCCGAATACAACCTGCTTTACGACCGCGGCACGCGCTTCGGGCTCGAGACCGGGCATGACCCGGAAGCCGTACTGATGAGCATGCCGCCGCTGGCCAGCTGGCCCTGAGCCCGCGCCAGAGGCCGGGTTTCAGTCGTCGCCGGACGCGCAGATCAGGTCGATCAGCAGGTCGAGGGTCTGCGCGGCCTGGTCCCATTTGCCGCCCGACCGGTTCGGGCCATCGGCATCCAGCGCCAGAACCGCGACGCCATGGATCGTGGTCCAGAGCAGAAAGGCAAGCTCGCGCGCCTTGCCGGTGCTCCGTCCCCGATACGCACGACAGCGCCGCACGCCCTCGGTCAGCGCCTCGAGCGAGTCGGGCGGAACGATGACATCGATGATATGGGCGATCCCGCCATCGCCCGGATCGCAATAAAGAAGGCGATAAAGCGCGGGGTTCGTCCGGGCGAACTCAAGATGGGCGCGGCCGCCCTCGCGCAGGCGTGTCGGCGGATGCCCGTCCGGGTCGAAATAGCGGGCGGTCAGCCGGGCCGCGAGCCGGTCGTAACAGACCCGCCGCAATTCCGAGACCAGCGCATCCCGGTCGGGAAAGGCGGCCCGCACCCGGCCCTCGGGAACCCCTGCGGCCTCGGCCACCTCGCCAAGCGAGAACCGCGCGGTTCCGCGCTCGCGCAGCAGCACGATCAGGGCATCGACGACCCTGACGCGAAAGCCGGACGCGGCAAAGAGTTCGGACGGTTGGGCCATGGGTCCCCGGTCAAGGCATGCGGCAAATTCAACTATAGCTAGCGACCGCAACCGACGGCTTCAACCTGACCAAAAGGCGGGCCTCGGCAGGAAAACGCCCGCGCGAAGCGATCCGCGCGGGCGTTTGCCGGATTCCGTCCCGAAGGGTGCGCCCTAGGCGCGCAGGGCCTCGAGCATCACAGTCACATTCTCGGGATCGGCATCGGGGGTGATGCCATGGCCGAGATTGAAGATATGCGGCCCTTTCGAGAAGGCTTCCTTGATGCGCCTGGTCTCGTCGATCAGCGCCTGGCCGCCGGTCACCATCAGTTTCGGGTCCATGTTGCCCTGGACGCAGCCATCCTTCTGGACGTTCTCGACGGCCCATTCGGCCGACACCGAATTGTCGAGAGCGACGCAATCGGCGCCGGTCGCCTTGGCGAAACCGATATACTTGTCGCCCGCCTCGCGCGGGAAGGCGATGCAGGGCAGGCCCGGATGGCGCGCCTTCATCTCGGCGATGATCCGCCGGGCGGGCTCCATCGCGTATTTGTCGAAGGCCTCGCCCTTCAGCGACCCGGCCCAGCTGTCGAAGATCTTGACGACTTCGCAGCCCGCCTCGACCTGTTTCGACAGGTATTCGATGGTCGCGTCGGTCAAGAGGTCGATCAGCGCCGCAAAGGTCGCCTCGTCCTCGGTGCGCAGCGCATGGGCCGGGGCCTGGTCCTTGGTGCCGCGGCCCGCGATCATGTAGGTCGCGACCGTCCAAGGGGCGCCCGCGAAGCCGATCAGCGTGGTTTCCTTGGGCAGCTCGCGCGCCAGGATCCGGCAGGTTTCATAGACCGGGGCCATGTGGTCGTGGATGTCGTCCTTGCCCTTCAGCGCCTTCAGACCCTCGGGGCCGGTGATCGTGGACATGCGCGGGCCTTCGCCCGTCTCGAACCACAGCTCGGCGCCCAGCGCCTGGGGCAGCAGCAGGATATCGGCGAACAGGATGGCGGCGTCGAACCCGTAGCGGCGGATCGGCTGCAGCGTCACTTCGGCCGCAAGTTCCGAGTTGTAGCAGAGCGACAGAAAGTCGCCGGCTTCGGCCCGGGTGGCCCTGTATTCGGGCAGATATCGCCCCGCTTGCCGCATCAGCCAGACCGGGGGCACGTCCATCGTCTCTCCGGAAAGTGCCCGCAGCAGTTTTTTAGTTTCCGCCATCGTCGTCCCCGTTTATGTGTGCGGCCTGTCGTCCCCTGCTTGCGTCAGCATGTCAAGACAGGCCGAGTTGTCAGGACGACGTGACGCGATTAGAGGTTTGGCGCATGGCTATCACACTTCCTTCCCCCGCTTCACCCCTCAAGATCGGCACGCGCGGCTCGCCGCTCGCGCTGGCTCAGGCTTATGAAACCCGCGAACGGCTGATGAAGGCGTTCGATCTGCCGGAGGACGCCTTCGAGATCGTGGTGATCAACACGATCGCTGACCGGGTGCTGGACCGCGCGCTGAAGGAGATCGGCGGCAAGGGTCTCTTCACCAAGGAGATCGAGGACGCCATGCTGGGCGGCAAGATCGACATCGCGGTCCATTCGACCAAGGACATGGCGGTCGAGCAGCCCGAGGGGCTGGTGCTGGACACCTTCCTGCCGCGCGAGAACTATCGCGACGCCTTCATCTCGAAAAGCGTCAAGGGGCTGAAGGATCTGGCCGAGGGCGCGGTGGTCGGCACCTCGTCGCTGCGCCGCCGGGCCCAGCTGCTGAACTACCGCCCCGACCTGAAGGTGGTCGAATTCCGCGGCAACGTGCAGACCCGGCTGAAAAAGCTGGAAGACGGCGTGGCCGAGGCGACCTTCCTCGCCATGGCCGGGCTGAACCGTCTGGGGCTGGAAGAGGTCGCGCAATCGACCATCGAGCCCGAAGAGATGCTGCCCGCCGTGGCGCAGGGCGCCATCGGGATCGAGCGGCGCAAGGACGACGCGCTGGCCGGTCACCTGCTGGAAGCGCTGCACGACAAGGCCACCGGCGAGATGATGGCCTGCGAACGCGCCTTCCTCGACGCGCTGGACGGGTCCTGCGAGACCCCCATCGGCGGGCTTGCGCTGCACGAGGGTGGCAGCCTGTGGCTGCGCGGCGAGATCCTGCGCCCCGACGGGTCCGAACGGATCGCGGGCGAGGATCGCGCGACCATCGAGGACGCGGCCGAGATGGGCTTTGCGCTGGGCAAGAAACTGCGCGAGCAGGCGGGCGAAGGCTTCTTCGACTGGGAGTGACCCATCCGGGGCGCGCCCCCAGAGATCGGGCCCGCAGCCATCGGGACCAATCGTCAGACGCCCGGCTTTTCGGCCGGGCGTTTGCGTATTCGGGGCCTTCCGGTCCGGGAAACGGAGGATCAGTCCTCGCCCGACGGGATCAGCTTGCCGGGGTTCATGATGTTCTGCGGGTCGATGGCCGCCTTGATCCGGCGCATCACATCGAGCGCCACCGGGTCCTTGCGGCGGGTCATGGTCGAAAGCTTCGAAAGCCCGATCCCGTGTTCGGCCGAGAAACTGCCCCTGAGCGCCGCGACCTCGTCCTCGACGGCCTCGCGGATGATCTCCTTCATCTCGGGGCGGTCGGTCGTGGGCCAGACGGTATAATGCAGGTTGCCGTCGCCCAGATGGCCGACATTGACCGTTTCGGCGCCGGGGTCGATCTCTTGCAGCCGCGCCTCCATCCGGTCGAGGAAGGTCCCCACCAGATCGAGCGGCAGGGCCACGTCATTGTCGATCACCGGCTGGCGCGAAAAGCAGATCTCGGCCGACAATTCGCGCCGGTGCCAGATCTCGGCCCGCTGGGCCTCGTTCTGGGCGACGACCGCGTCCAGCACCTCGCCCCGCTCCATCGCCTCGGCCAGCGCCTCTTCGAGGATCGCCACGACCGGCAGGCGGCCGTCCGGGCCCGGGGTCGCGTCGCGCGGCGCGGTGGCGCCGATCTCGACCATGATGTTGATCTCGTGCGGCTCGGCGAAGGGCGGACGCAGCTCGCGGCGGCAGCGAAAGAGATGACGCATGAAGTTGCCGGGCATGTATTCGAAGGCCTCGACCGCGCCGCCGGTGGTTTCCTGCAACCGGTTCAGCAGATCGAGCGCGGCGGGCAGGCTTTCGACCGCGGCCATCGCCGTGGCATAGGCGCGCGGCCTGGGGAAAAGCCGCACCACGGCGGCGGTGATGATCCCCAGCGTGCCCTCGGCCCCGATCATCAGGTCCTTGAGGTCGAGCCCGGTATTGTCCTTGTAAAGCGGGCTCATGACGTCCATCACCCGGCCGTCGGGCAGCACCGCCTCGAGCCCGAGGCAAAGCGCCCGGGTGGTGCCGTAACGCAGCACGTTCGAGCCGCCCGCATTGGTCGACAGCACCCCGCCGATCCGCGCCGAGCCGCGCGCGCCGAAGGTCAGCGGAAAGACCATGTCCTGGGCCGCGGCCGCGTCGTGCAGCTGCGACAGGATCACGCCCGCCTCGACCGTCGCGGTCCGGGCGCGCGGATTGATCTCGCGGATCCGGTTCAGCCGTTCGACCGAGATCATCAGCGCGCCATCGGCATAGGCGCCGCCCGCCAGCCCGGTATTGCCCGCAACCGGCACCACCGGAATGCGGTGCCGCGCGGCCAGGGTCACCACGGCGGCCAGCTGGTCGCGGTCGGCCGGTCGCAGCACGGCGCGGGGCGTGCCCTTGTATTTGCCTGTCCAGTCATGGGCATAGCGCTGGGTGTCTTCGCCGGTCAGCACATGGGCGGGGCCGAGAAGGTCGGTAAGCTGCGGGATCGGGTCCAAGGGTGCCTCCGTCTGTCGAGACGCACCTAACGCCAGCCGGGCGGTCTTGGCCAGAGGCTTGGGGCATCGCCGCCGCACGTGCCGCGATCCTGTCGTGATCGTCCTGTCACAAAGGCGCGCCTTGCGGCGCCAGATCCCTGTCTCGGGCCCGGCCTTCGGGCCGGACCTTCGGAGGGGCTGCGCCGGGTCAGCCCCCCGCCGCGGCCTCGGCCCGGGCGACAAGGTCGAGCACGCTCGGCCCCATCGCCTTGACGACCAGCGCGACGCCTTCGGCCGAGGGGTGGATGCCATCGGCCTGCATGTAGCGCGCCATCGCCTTGTCCCGGTCGGGCAGGTCGGTCAGCCCCTTTAGGAAGTTCGGAAAATAGAGCGCGTCATGGGCCTTGGCGAGTTCGGGATACATCGCATCGAAGGCCGCCTCGAACTCGGGCCCGTAATTGCCCGGCGCGTCGAGCCCGACCAGCAGGACCGGCACATGGGCGGCATCGGCCCGGGTCAGGATCGCGTCGAGATTGGCGCGCGAGGCGGCCGGGTCGATGCCGCGCAACAAATCGTTACCGCCAAGCGCAACGATCAGTCCGTCGACCTCGGGCGTGAGCGTCCAGCCGATCCGCGAGAGCCCCCCGGCGGTGGTGTCGCCCGAGACCCCGGCATTCAGCACCGTGACCTCGGCCCCCTGCGCGTCCAGCCAGGCTTCGAGCTGGGGCACGAAACCCTCTTCCTGCGGCAACCCGTAGCCCTGGGTCAGGCTGTCGCCCAGCGCGGCAATGGTCACCGGTTCGGCCGCAGCCGCGCCGCCCGCCAGCACCAGGGCTGCGGCGAGCTTGAGCGGGCGGCGCGCGGCCCCATATCGAAAGAGAGGCAGGCAACGGAGGCAGCACGCGATGGCAGACCCGATTCTTTCGCTCAGCGACGTCACGCTGACGCTCGACGGCAATGCCGGGCCGGTCGAGATCCTGCATGGCATCTCGCTCGACGTGACGCCGGGCGAGACGCTGGGGCTGGTCGGTCCGTCTGGGTCGGGCAAGTCGTCTCTCCTCATGCTGATGGGCGGGCTCGAACGGGCGACATCGGGCCGCGTGCTGGCGCTGGGCCGCGATCTGACGGCCATGAACGAGGACCAGCTTGCCCGGTTTCGCAGGGAACATATGGGCGTGGTCTTCCAGTCTTTCCACCTGATCCCGACCATGACCGCACTGGAAAACGTGGCGACGCCGCTGGAACTGGCCGGGCATCGCGACGCCTTCGAGCGCGCCGCCGACGAATTGCGCACGGTCGGGCTTGGCGCCCGGATGGACCATTACCCCAGCCAGATGTCGGGCGGCGAACAGCAGCGCGTCGCGCTGGCCCGCGCCGCCGCGCCGCGCCCGCATCTGCTGCTGGCCGACGAGCCGACGGGCAATCTCGATGGCGCCAACGGGGCCGCGATCATGGATCTTCTGTTCGGGCTCCGCGACCGCCATGGCGCGACGCTGGTGCTGGTGACCCATGCCCCCGATCTGGCCGCGCGCTGCGACCGGGTAATCGAGCTGGCCGACGGACGGATCGCGGGCGAAGCCGCGCGGAGGGCGGCGGAATGAGCCTGCCGGTCGCGGCGCGGATCGCCCGGCGCGAGTTGCGGGGCGGCCTGCGCGGGTTTTACGTCTTTCTCGCCTGCCTCGCGCTCGGCGTCGCCGCCATCGCCGCTGTCGGGTCTGTACGCGAGAGCATCGAAGGCGGGCTGACGCGCGAGGGCGCGGTGCTTCTGGGCGGCGATGCCGAGATGACGCTGACCTACCGCTTTGCCTCGGAGGAGGAACGCGCCTGGATGGAGGGCGTGTCGGACGCGCTGTCCGAAGTGGTCGATTTCCGGTCGATGATCGCGGTGACGCGCGACGGCGAGACCGAACGCGGCCTGACCCAGGTCAAGGCCGTGGACGACGCCTATCCGCTTTACGGCGCGGTCGCGCTCGACCCGCCGCTGCCGCTGGATCAGGCCATCGCCGGCAATGGCGCGGTGATGGAGCGGGTGCTGGCCGACCGGCTGGGGCTGAGGCCGGGCGACAGCTTACGGCTGGGAACCGCCGACTACACGCTGTCGGCGGTGCTGGCGCGCGAACCCGACGGGGCGGGCGACGGCTTCGGGCTGGGGCCGCGGCTGATCCTGCGCACGGCGGCTCTGGAGCCCTCGGGGCTGTTGGCCCCGGGCACGCTTTACGAGGTCAAGTACCGGCTGAAACTGCCGCCCGGCCATGACATCGCGGCGCTGGAACGCGAGGCCGAGACGCGCTTTGCCGACCGGGGCGTGCGCTGGCGCGATGCCCGGAACGGCGCGCCCGGCATGACCCGCTTCGTCGACCGGATGGCGTCTTTCCTCGTGCTGGTGGGGCTGGCCGGGCTTGCGGTGGGCGGCGTCGGCGTCTCGGCGGCGGTGCGGTCCTATATCGACGGCAAGACCGAGGTCATCGCCACGTTAAAGACGCTGGGCGCCGAGGGCCGCACGATCCTTGCCGCCTATCTGATTCAGATCGGGGTGCTGGCCGGGCTGGGCATCGGGCTGGGGCTTGCGCTGGGCGCCGTACTGCCGCTGGCGGCGGGGCCGCTGATCGAACCCCGGCTGCCGGTCCCGGCCGATTTCACCGTCCATGCCCGCCCGCTGATCGAGGCCGCCATCTATGGCGTGCTGACGGCGCTTCTCTTCACGCTCTGGCCGCTGGCCCGGACCGAAGAGGTGCGGGCGGCAGCGCTGTTCCGCGACGCCTCGGGCCGGGTCAGGGCCTGGCCCCGGCCGCGCTACGTGGCGGCGACCGCGGGGCTCGCGTTCTTGCTGATCGGGGTCGCGGCCGTCTTCTCGGGGGTGCCGAAGCTGGCACTCTGGGCGGCGGCGGGCATTCTGGGCGCGCTGGGCCTTCTGGTGCTGGCGGCCGCCGCGCTGCAACTGATCGCCCGGCGTTCGGCCCGGGCGCGCGCCTTGCGCGGGCGCACCGCGCTTCGGCTGGCGATGGGCGCGGTCGGGGGTCCCGGGGGCGAGACCCAATCGGTGGTGCTGTCGCTGGGGCTCGGCCTATCGATCCTCGCGGCGGTCGGCCAGATCGACTGGAACCTGCGCAGCGCGATCCAGCAGGAGCTGCCCGACCGCGCGCCCTCCTATTTCGTCGTCGACATCCAGCCCGACCAGCTTGACGGCTTCCTGAACAGACTGAACCGGGACCCGGGCGTCAGCCGGGTCGAGACGGCGCCAATGATGCGCGGCGTCATCACCCGCATCAACGGCCGCCCCGCGCGCGAGGTGGCGGGCGATCACTGGGTGGTCACGGGCGACCGGGGCGTGACCTACGCCGCCGAGCCGCCCGCGAACACCGTGGTCACCGACGGGCTCTGGTGGCCTTCCGACTATGACGGGCCGCCGCAGATCAGCTTTGCCCGCGAGGAAGCCGAGGAAATCGGGCTGAAGCTGGGCGACGAGATCACCGTGAACATTCTCGGCCGCGACATCACTGCAACGGTCACGAGCTTTCGCGAGGTCGATTTCTCGACCGCGGGCATCGGCTTCGTGATGACGATGGACCCGGCCGCGGTGCAGGGCGCGCCGCATACCCATATCGCGACGATCTATGCCGAGCCTTCGGCCGAGGCGGCGATCCTGCGCGATCTGGCCTCGGCCTATCCCAACATCACCGCGATCCGGGTCAAGGACGCCATCGACCGGGTGGCCGAGGTGCTGGCGGGCCTTGCCGCGGCCATCGCCTATGGTGCGTCGGCCACGCTGGTGACCGGGGTGATCGTGCTGATCGGCGCCGCCGCGGCAGGCCAGCGGACGCGGATCTTCGAGGCGGCGGTGCTGAAGACCGTGGGCGCGGTCCGGGGCCAGATCCTGGCCTATTTCGCGCTTCGGTCGGCGATGCTGGGCGCGGCGGCGGGCGTGGTCGCGATTTTCGCGGGCGGGATCGCGGGCTGGGCGGTGATGCGCTTCGTGATGGAGGGCAGCTACCGGTTCGAGCCGGTCTCGGCGCTGGCCATCGTCCTCGGCGGCGCGCTCGCCACGCTGATCGCGGGGCTCGTCTTCGCCTGGCGCCCGCTGGCGGCGCGCCCGGCGCGGGTGCTGCGGGCACGGGAATAGGGGCTGACGCGCGGGGTCAGTCCCGGGGCGGCCGGGCCGCCGCCTCGCGCGCCATTACCCTGCGGGTCCGCGCGACCAGCACCGGCACCACGACCGTCAGCATCAGCAGGCGAAAGACGTGATGCGTGGTCACATAGGCCGGATCGGCGTTCAGCAGCAAAGACATGGCAATCATCGTTTCAAGCCCGCCCGGAGCGAAGGCGATCAGCGCGCTCAGGATCGGCAGGCCCAGCAGCTTGGACACCAGCGCCGCCGCCGCCAGCGAGACCAGCGTCGCGAAAACGGTCAGCAGGCTCGCAGCCCCCAGCGCCTTCCACAGCATGCTTGGCGTCACGCCGGAAAAGCGGGTGCCGATCAGGGTGCCCATGGTCACGAAGGCCGGCACTGACAGCCATGCCGGGACCGAGCCCGAGATCGTGCCGGTGGCATGGCCCAGCGCCGAAAGCCCCATCCCACCCAGCAGCAGCGCCGCCGGAACCCTGAACCGCTGCAGCGCAAGCCCCGCCAGGGCCGACAGCGCCAGAAGCGGCAGCAGGATCCAGAGCGGCATCGGCGGCGCCCCTTGCGGCGGCAGCACCGGCAGGTCGCCATGGCCCAGCAGCGGCGCCAAAAACGGCACCAGAAGGGTCAGCGCCAGCACCCGGATCGTCTGGATCATCGTGACCTGAAGCAGGTCGGCCCGGACATCGGTCGACAGGCTCAGCACGAAGCTGAGATGCCCCGGCGTCGCGGTCAGCAGCGCGCTCATCCGGTCGAAGCCGAACAGGCGCCGCAGCAGGCGCGATCCCAGCAGGATGATCGCCAGCACCGATAGCGCCAGCACCACCAGGCTCAGCGGCCAGCGGATCGCGGTGTCGATCGCCTCGGGGGTGACGCTGGCCCCGAGATTGACGCCCACCAGCACGAAACAGGCATCGCGGAACCGGTCGGGAAGCCGGGCCTGCAGGCCGGCCAGCGCGGCCAGCGTCACGCTCAGCGCCGGGCCGGTCAGGAACGGCGCGGGCATGTGCAAAAGCGCGGCAAAAGCCGCGCCCGCGGCGCCAATGGCGAGGGTCAGAAGAGCGGGGCTCAGCGAAGAGTCGGTCGATATCATGCGCGCTTCCGCAGACGTTGTCCGCCTGCCGGGTCCAGAAACCTGTCTGGCACCGGATTGTCAATTCCGGGCGGACGCTTCGTACCCCGCCGACCACAGGCATGACCCCGCCGCAGGAGCGGCAGGCAAAGCACGGTTGACTTGCGCCGCGCGCCGTCGCATGCGGCTCCGTGACAGGTTTCGAGGAGACTTTGCATGAAGATCGCGATGGTGGGAACGGGCTATGTCGGGCTGGTCTCCGGGGTATGCTTTTCCGATTTCGGGCACGAGGTCGTCTGCATCGACAAGGACCCCCGCAAGATCGAGATGCTGATGCGGGGCGAGGTGCCGATCTATGAGCCCGGGCTCGAGACGGTGATGGCGCGCAACGTCGCGGCGGGACGGCTTTCCTTTACCGGCGATCTGGCCGGGGCCGTGGCCGGGGCCGATGCCGTCTTCATCGCGGTGGGTACTCCCACCCGGCGCGGCGACGGCCATGCCGATCTAAGCTACGTGATGGCCGCGGCGGAAGAAATCGCCAAGGCGCTGACCGGCTATTGCGTCATCGTCACCAAGTCGACGGTCCCCGTCGGCACCAACCGGCAGGTCGCCGAGGTCGTGTCGAAGGCCAATCCGGCGGCCGAGTTCGACGTCGCCTCGAACCCCGAATTCCTGCGCGAGGGCGCGGCCATCGACGACTTCATGCGGCCCGACCGGGTCGTGGTGGGGGTCGAGTCCGACCGTGCCCGGGCGGTGATGTCCGACATCTACCGGCCGCTTTTCCTGCGCGAATTCCCAATCGTCTACACCGATCTGGAATCGGCCGAGATGATCAAATACGCCGCCAACGCCTTCCTCGCGACCAAGATCACCTTCATCAACGAGATGGCGATGCTGTGCGAACGGGTCGGCGCCGACATCAAGGCCGTGTCCAAGGGCATGGGGCTCGATGGCCGGATCGGCAACAAGTTCCTGCATGCCGGCCCCGGCTATGGCGGGTCGTGTTTCCCCAAGGATACCAATGCCCTGGCCCGGATCGGGCAGGACCATGCCTCGCCCTGCGCCATCACCGAGACGGTGATCGAGGTCAATGACCGGGTCAAGCGGCGGATGATCGACAAGCTGGTCGATCTCTGCGGCGGATCGGTCAACGGCAAGACCGTCGCGGTGCTGGGGGTGACCTTCAAGCCCAATACCGACGACATGCGCGAGGCGCCCGCGCTGACCATCGTGCCTGCGCTCGTCGGCGGCGGGGCCAAGGTCCGCGTGGTCGATCCGCAGGGCCGGCGCGAGGGTGAACACCTGCTGCCCGGCGTCGACTGGGTCGAGGACCCCTATGCCGCGGCCCGCGAGGCCGATGCGCTGGTGATCCTGACCGAATGGAACGAGTTCCGCGCGCTCGACCTCGGCCAGATGGCCCGGTCGATGGCGACGCCGCGCCTGGCCGATCTGCGCAACATCTACCCGCCCGAGGATGTGCGCGCCGCCGGGTTCGAGGCCTATGTCGCGGTCGGCCGCCGGGGCTTCGGCCTAGACGCCTGACGGCCCGACCGCCCGGTTCCGCGCTCCCTGCCCGGCGGGCGGGGGCGCCGATGCGCAAGGTCGCGCGATGCGTCAGGCGGTTGCCAGCGCCTCCAGCCGGGCATGGGCCGAGACGCTGCGCGCATCCAGCGTCACGTCATGCAGGAAGCGGCCCAGCGCGAGGCTGGTGATGTGCATCCGCTGTTCGGTGAACTCGGTGTCGAACAGCGTGTCGCGGATCAGCTGGCGTTCCTCCTCGTCCATCTCGAGGATCTGCGGCTTGGGCGTCGCGGTCTGCAACGAAACGATCGTGATCGGCGGAATCCGCGCCAGCGAGGACTGTTCGATCACCAGATGCAGATCGCCCGCCCGCATGCCCCGTCGGGCGGCGATCCGGGTCAGGATCTCGCGCCCCCGGACCCGGGCGATGTCGGCGCCGCGCTCGGCCTCTTCCTCGGGCATCAGCCGGTGACGCCGGTCGGCATTGTCGACCGACAGCACCCGCGACTCGACCAGATAGACGACAAGGAACATGAAGGCCGGAAACTGCCCGATCGGCAGCGCCGCCTCGGGAAACAGCAGCATCGCCACCGGAAACGGCGTCAGCGCGGCGCAATAGCGCAGGAACGAGATCTCGGTCGCCATGCGCCAGAAGATCGCGCGCCCGAACGAGCCGTGGGGCAACAGCCCCATCCCGTGCCCGATCAGCTGGCGCGGCACTTTCCGGATCCGCATGACGGCCCGGTTGGTCACGGTCGACGGCGTCACGACATGAAGCATCGGCAGGACTCCGCAAGGTTGTCACTCCATTAGATCTAACCACCTGCGGCCCCGCGTCCAGCCTGACGCCCCCCATCGACAGGCACGGGACGGGCCTGTTAGGCTGCCAACGGGGCGCGGTGCGGCAGCCGCGCGCCGCGAGGCGCGGAAAGACTGCGGCAAGAGCGGGGCATTGACCTGACCCGACCAGCCCCTTACCCCTGATCGACAGTGACCGGAGGAAGGCCAATGCGACCCGCCAACGAAGCCCTGATCGTCGTCGACATCCAGAACGATTTCTGCACCGGGGGCGCCCTTGCCGTGCCGGGCGGCGAAGAGATCATTGCCCGCGTCAACGCCCTGCTCGACGAGTTCCAGCTTCGCGTCTTCACCCAGGACTGGCATCCGGCCGATCACGGCTCGTTCGCCGACAACCACGAGGGCCGCAAGCCCTACGAGGTGATCGACATGCCCTACGGGTCGCAGATCCTCTGGCCGGTGCATTGCGTGGCCGAGACCGGCGGCGCCGCGTTTCATCCCGATCTCGACGTCGCGAAGGCCGATCACGTCGTGCGCAAGGGCACGAACCCGGCCATCGACAGCTATTCGGCCTTCTTCGAGAACGACCACGAGACCCCCACCGGGCTCGACGACTACCTGTCGTCCAAGGGGATCGAGAAGGTGACCCTGGTCGGGCTCGCCACCGATTTCTGCGTGCTCTATTCGGCGCTCGACGCCAACCGGCTGGGCTATGCGGTGACGGTGCTGGAAGGCGCCTGCCGCGGGATCGACCTGAACGGGTCGCTCGAGGATGCGCGCACTACGCTGCTGGATGCCAACATCGTCCTGGAGCCCTGAGCGATGGCCGACATCGCGACCCGGGTCTACAATCACAAATGGAAGATCGACCCGATTGTCCGGTCCCTGCTGGATACGGACTTCTACAAGCTTCTGATGTGCCAGTCGGTGTTCCGCAACCATCCCGACACCAAGGTGCGGTTCTCGCTGATCAACCGGTCGACCGATATCCGGCTGGCCGAGCTGATCGACGAGGGCGAATTGCGCCAGCAGCTGGACCATATCCGCACGCTCCGGCTGACGCGGGGCGAATCGACCTGGCTCCGTGGCAACACCTTCTACGGCAAGCGCCAGATGTTCCGCCCCGAATTCATGGAATGGTTCGAAGAGCTTCGCCTGCCGCCCTACACGCTGGAAAAGCGCAACGGCCAGTACGAGCTGACCTTCGAGGGCCGCTGGCCCGAGGTCATGATGTGGGAAATCCCGGCACTGTCGGTGCTGATGGAGCTGCGTTCGCGCGCGGTGCTGGAACGGCTCGGCAAGTTCGAGCTGCAGGTGCTTTATGCGCGCGCCATGACCAAGCTCTGGGAAAAGATCGAGCGGCTGCGCGGGCTCGAGGACGTGAAGGTCGCCGATTTCGGCACCCGGCGGCGCCATTCCTTCCTGTGGCAGGACTGGTGCGTGCAGGCGATGATCGAGGGGCTCGGCACCCGCTTTACCGGCACCTCGAACTGCCTGATCGCGATGCGCCACGACATCGAGGCGATCGGCACCAACGCCCATGAACTGCCGATGGTGCAGGCCGCGCTGGCCGAAACCGATGCCGAACTGCGCCGCGCGCCCTACAAGGTGCTGGCCGACTGGCACGAAGAGCATGACGGCAACCTGCGGATCATCCTGCCCGACACCTTCGGCTCGCGCGGGTTCCTGGAAAACGCCCCCGACTGGCTGGCGGGCTGGACCGGCATCCGCATCGATTCCGGCGACCCGGCCGAAGGCGCCGAGGCCGCCATCGCCTGGTGGACGGCGCGCGGCGAGGACCCGACGCGCAAGCTCATCATCTTTTCCGACGGGCTCGACGTCGACAAGATCGTCGAGCTGCACCACCGTTTCGCGGGCCGGGCCAAGATCAGCTTCGGCTGGGGCACGCTGCTGACCAACGATTTCCGCGGCCTCGTGCCCGGCGACGGGCTCGCGCCGTTCAGCCTGGTCTGCAAGGCGGTCAGCGCCAACGGGCGCCCCACGGTCAAGCTCAGCGACAACCCGAACAAGGCGATGGGGCCGGCCGACGAGATCGAGCGCTACAAGCGGGTGTTCTCGGTCGGCGCCCAGGCGCCGATGGACGTCGTGGTCTGACACCCCGGCGGCACGTCTGTGGCAAGCCTTGCGTCATGGGTATTTCAGCCAAGAAGAAGAGAGACCTGCGCTCCTTCTTCTTGGCAGAAATACCCAAGGCGCGCCGTCGGCCACAGGGCGGCCGCCCGGTCGGCTCACCCGATCCGGAACAGCGGGCGGCCTTCCATCACCGCATGGGCGGTGCGCACGGCCCGGTTCAGATAGGCGCGGATCCGCGGGTCGTGGGGGTCGAGCCGCGGCATGGTCCAGCCCACCGAGGCCAGCGACCGCAGCATGACGAAGACCGGAAGCATCGCCAGATCGGCCGCGCTCAGCCCCCGTTCGGTGGCATAGCCCTCGATGAGCCCTGTCGCGATGGCGTCTAGGCCGGGTTCCTCGAGATTGGGCACGAGCGCGGTCCCGAGATCGTAGATCCGGAAGCCGAAGCCGCAATCGTCGAAGTCGATCAGATGCGCCTGGGCCCCGTCGAACAGCACGTTTTCCCGCATCAGATCGGCATGGATCAGCCCCATGTCGCCCCCCGCCGCGGCATAGGCCGACAGCTTTTCGCGGGCGAAGCGGCGGGCTTCCTGCAGCAGGATCGCCTCGGCGTCGCTGGCGGCGGGATGATCCCAGAACCGGCCCCAGAACGGCGCGGGACCGAGGAGGCTGTCGGCGTCCCACCGGAGCCGGACAAAGCCCTGGGGCAGGGTCAGCCGGTCGGTCGCCACGTGAAGCCGCCCGATGGCCCGCCCGAGCCCGGCGAACCGCGTCATCTGCTCGGCCGGGGAGCCGTCGAGCGGCCGTGCGCCGAGGCCGAGCGGCGCCCCCTCGACCCAGCCCAGCACCGAGGCCACGCGCCCGTCGTCAAGATGGGCCAGCAGGGCGCCGTCGCGGGTGGTCTCGGGACCGGGCACCGGAATTCCGGCCTGTGCCAAGGCGGCCATCCACCACAGTTCCGAGCGGATGGCGTCGACGCTTTGATAGCCGCGACGGTGCAGGCGCAGCACGCCGCGCCGGCCCTCGGGCAAGGCGATCGCGAAAACCGCGTTCTCGCGATGCGACAACAGCCGGGGGGCGGTGCAGCCCTCCCAATGGGTGGCGGCCTCCTCGGCCAGGCACAGGGTTTCGGCCTCGGTCATCTCGGCACCTCCGTACGGGCCAGGACCCGGTCAACACTATCGAGCACAAGATCGGCATGCTCGCGCGAAAACGGCATCGGCGGGCGGAACTTGAGCGTGTTCATCGCGCGCCCGATCCGCCCCGCAAGGATGCCCTCGGCGCGGAGCCCCTCGACCAGCCGGATGGCGAAACCGGTAGCAGGTGCGCCGGTCTCGTCGACGAACTCGGCGCCGAAGAAAAGCCCCCTGCCCCGGACCTCGGCCAGCCAGGGATGGCGGAGCCCCCCAAGCCGGTCCAGAGCGTAGGCACCGACCGTGCGGGCGTTTTCCATCAGCCCCTCCTCCTCGATGACCTCAAGCGTCGCCAGCGCCGCGGCCATCGAGACCGGATTGCCGCCAAAGGTGTTGAAATAGCCGAAGGCGCCGCGGAAGGCGGCCATGATCTCGGGCCGGGTGACGGCGGCGCCGACCGGATGGCCATTGGCCATCGGCTTGCCCAGCGTGACGACATCGGGAGCAAAGCCCAGCACCTCGTGGCCCCAGAAGGCGGTGCCGAGCCGTCCGAAGCCCGGCTGAACCTCGTCGGCGAGGATAAGCCCGCCCGCCTGCCGCACCACCTCGACGGTGGGATCGAGAAAGCCCGGGGCCAGCGTCGGGAAACCTTCATTGGCGAAGAACGGGCACAGCATGAAGCCTGCAAAGCCGTGGCCTGCCTCTTCCAGTTCGGCGATGGCGCGGGCGACATTGGCGGCGAAGGCTTCGGGCTGGGCCTCGGCGCTGCCGCCAAGCGGGGCGAGGCTGTCAGGGGCGGGCACCAGCCGCACATGGGGCGGGTAGCCGCCGATCGGCGGGCGCCGGGTCGAGAGCGCGCTGACCGCGGCGGTATTGCCGTGATAGGTGTTGTCTGTCGCGATCAGCCCGGTCTTTCCGGTCGCCGCCTGGGCCATGCGAAGCGCGACGTCATTGGCCTCGGACCCGGTGCAGACCATCACCGCCTGGCTCAGGTCATGGCCGAGGGTCGCCGTCAGCCGCTCGACATAATCGAGGATGGTCTCGTGCAGGTAGCGGGTATGGGTATTCAGCCTTGCGGCCTGGGCGGCGATCGCTTCGACCACCTTCGGGTGGCAATGGCCGACATGGGGGACGTTGTTATAGGCATCCAGGTAGCGCCGTCCGGCGGCGTCCCAAAGCCAGACGCCCTCGCCCCGGACGATATGGACGGGCTCGTCGTAGAAGGTCGGCACGTTCGGACCGAGCAGCCGCGCGCGCCGGTCGATCAGGGGGTCGGTCATGGAAGGGCACCTCGGGCGTCTGCGCTCCAATCAGAGCGCAGCGCCGAGGCGCATGCAAGGCCGACTTCAGGCGAAGCCGGGCGCCAGCCGCATCGCGCCGGTCTCGATCCCGCGCCAGTTGAGGATCGGGCCGACCATCCGCTTCCGCGCGGCCGGATGGGCGGGGTCGAGCGCCCCCAGATGGACCAGAAGCCCGGCAATGGCGGCCTCGGCCGCGCGGGTGGCGCCGTCCTCGATCTTGAGCGCGACGCCAAGGCCGCGCCCGGGCAGGAAGGCCACGAAGACGCCCTCGGCCCCGGTCTTGACCGCGACCCGGCCCTCCATCGCGCGCATCAGCTCGGTGCAGGCCCGGCCCTCGCCCGCGACCAGATCGGGATGACGGCGCATCGCCTCGCTCAGCCGTCCGGCGGCGCGGGCGCGGGCGTCGCCCGCATCGGGCCGGGCGGCGGCAAAGATCGCCATCGCGCGGGCAAGCCCTGCGACCGTGGTGGCGAAGTTCGGCGCCGAACAGCCGTCGATGCCGAAGCCGGGGCTCGCCCTCCCGGTGACCTCTTCGAAGGCCGCGCGGACCGCGCGCTGCACCGGATGGGCGGGATCGACATAGTCGGGTCCCGCGTGCAGGTGCCGGGATAGGGTCAGAAAGCCCGCATGCTTGCCCGAACAGTTGTTGTGCAACTGGCAGGCGTGTTCGCCCGCGCGGATCATCCGGTCGCGCTCGTCGCGGTCGCGGGTCGGTTGCACGCCGCAAAGCAGGTCGGCTTCGTCCAGACCCAGCCCGTCCAGCCAGGCCGCGACCTTGCCCACATGGAGCGGCGCCCCCTGATGCGAGGCGCAGGCCAGCGCCAGATGCTCGGATCCGAGACCGGCCGCGTCGGCTGCGCCGCTTTCGACCAGCGGCAGCGCCTGCACCATCTTGCAGGACGACCGGGGCAGGATCAGCGCCTCGGGATCGCCCCAGGCGGCCACAAGACCCGAGGCATCGCAAATCGCCGCATGGCCGCGATGGCAGGATTCGACCATGCCCCCACGCAGCAGCTCGACCATGGCGACGGCACCGGTCATTCCCTGCCTCCCATCCGGTCCGGGTCCGGCATCGTGTCCCTGCTCCCCTTCAAGTCCGATTGACTTTGTGCCATGAAGACTTTCATATCCCCGCGTGCCTAGGCTAGGCTGCGCATATCGAGTTCGGACCTGCCACGCCACTGGAAACGCTTCCCCAAAAGGCGGGCCGAGAGGCAAAGACAGCTGGAGGCTGTAAGACGATGACATCCCTTTTCCGAGCGGCCATCGCGGGCGGCGCTTTGGCGTTGGCGGTGACAGCGGCGCATGCGCAGGAAGAATCGACCAACAACGTGGCGGTCAAGACCGACTGGAACGTGTTCGTCGAGACCGATCCCACCGAATGCTGGAGCGTGTCGCCCCCCAAGAAGACGGTCAACACCCGCGACGGTCAGGTCGTGTCCGTGCGGCGGGGCGAGATCCTTCTGTTCGTGACCTTCCGCCCCGGCGACGGTATCGCGGGCGAAGTTTCGTTCTCGGGCGGCTATCCGTTCAAACCCGGCTCGACCGTGGCGCTCAGCGTGGGCGACAGCAATTTCGACCTCTTCACCGAGGGAGAATGGGCCTGGCCGGCCTCGAAGGCCGACGATGCCAAGATCATCGAGGCGATGAAACGCGGCGCCGAGGCCGAACTGGTCGGTTTCTCGTCGCGGGGGACGAAGACCACCGACACTTTCTCGCTTTACGGCTTCACTGCCGCGATGGACGAGGCCGCGCGCCGCTGCTCGGGCAACTGAGCCGGACGCGCCGGATCGCAGGCCGCCAAGGCATCGCCCCGATGCCTTGGCGTTCGCGTGTCAGGCGCGGCGGCGGATGAGGCCGAAGGCCGCCAGTCCGGACAGGACCAGCGGCAGGGTCGCCGGCACCGGCACGGGCGCCGGATCGTCCGCCAGGACATAGCGATAAAGCCGCGTATAGGCGTCGAATTCGCCCTCGACCGCCTGCGGGTCGATCACCATCTCGACATACATCTCAAGGCCGCCATCGGCCAGCTCGCGGAGCGCAAGCCCCTCGGTTTCGAACCGGATGTCGCCCTCGAAGATCGGCAGCTGGAACAGCTCTTCGACATGGCCGGTCGCCAGATCGAGGCTGTAGACCGATTTCGTGCCGATATCGGTGGACAGGTACATCATCCCGTCCAGAACCTTGGCCCCCTGAACGCGCTTCAGCTCCTGATCCATCTGCAGCGTGCCGAGAAAGCTCCAGTCGGTGAGGTCGTAGACGTTGAGCGTGTCGCCCAGCGCCCATTCCTTGCCATAACCCAGCCCGGTCGCATGATCGATCGCCGTCCAGCTCGCGACATCGTCGCGCCGGTTGGTCGGATCGCCCAGCATTTCGTGAAGCTCGCCGGCATAGGCAAGCGTCGTGGCATCGAAGAAGGCCACATGCCCGTTCTGATAGTCGCCCTCGGCACTGTCGAGAGACGCGTGAACGACCCCGTCCCTGATGTCGAAATCGCCGATATGGTCGAAGCCCCGATCGGCAAGCGCGGCCGGAATGCCGCTGACGACCTGACCGGTTTCAAGATCGTAATGCCCGCTGGCCTCGATGAACTGCCAGTCTTCGGTGAACCGGGCGAGCCCGTATTGCCAGGAGGTGACCCATTCGTTGGCCGCGGCGTTCCAGGCGATGCCCTGGGTCATCTGAAGCCCGGTCTGGTTCTCGTCGAGGAAGGCATAATCGGCAAAGCTGTCGAGGGTCCAGCTTGCGGCATGAACCGAACCGGCCGCCAGAACGCCGGCGGCGGTGATGAACAGAAGACGCATTCGTCTCTCCAAAATGTGAGCCCTGCCCGAGTGCGGGCGCCGCCAGCGTTAGGCGCGGCGCCTGACAATCTGGTAACGTTTTGTTAACCGGATTGTGACGCGATGCCGTTTCGCGGCGGCGCCCCCCGAGGCAAGCGCGACCCTTTCAAAACGGGCGCGACTCTGCTAAGGGGTACCGCTTTCCGAACAGGAGTCCTCCGATGTCCGCGCCCATCGTCCAGGATGTGCTGCCGCTGCCCCGCAAGCTGCCGGAAACCGACCGGGTCAATCTGGTCGGCCTGACCCGCCCGCGTCTGCGCGAGGCGCTGATCGCTGCCGGCACGCCCGAGGCGCAGGCCAAGATGCGGGCGAACCAGCTGTGGCAGTGGATCTACCAGAAGGGCGTGCGCGATTTCGACGCGATGACCAATCTGGCCAAGGACTACCGCGCGCTGCTGAAGGACCATTTCGCGATCGAAGTACCCGAGATCGTCACCCGCTCGGTCTCGGCCGACGGCACCCGCAAATATCTGGTGCGGATCGCGGGCGGGCATGAGGTCGAGGTGGTCTACATTCCCGAGGACGGGCGCGGCACACTCTGCATCTCGTCGCAGGTGGGCTGCACCCTGACCTGTACCTTCTGCCACACCGGCACCCAGCGGCTGGTGCGCAACCTGACCGCGGCCGAGATCGTGGGTCAGGTCATGCTGGCGCGCGACGATCTGGGCGAATGGCCGAAGCCCGGCCGCAATCCGAAGGACGAAACCCGGCTGATCTCGAACCTCGTCCTGATGGGCATGGGCGAGCCGCTTTACAATTTCGAGGCGGTGCGCGACGCGATGCTGATCGCGATGGATGGCGAGGGGATTTCGCTGTCGCGCCGCCGGATCACCCTGTCGACCTCGGGCGTGGTGCCGGAAATCGAGCGCGCGGGCCGCGAGATCGGCTGCATGCTGGCGATCAGCCTGCACGCGACCACCGACGAGCTGCGCAACAAGATCGTGCCGATCAACCGAAAATACCCCATCGCCCAGCTGTTCGAGGCGCTCCGGGCCTATCCGAAGCTGTCGAATTCGGAACGGATCACGTTCGAATACGTGATGCTGAAAGGCGTGAACGACAGCGATGCCGATGCGCGGCGGCTGGTGAAGCTGATTTCGGGCATTCCGGCCAAGATCAACCTCATCCCGTTCAATGAATGGCCCGGCGCGCCCTATCAGCGGTCGGACTGGGACCGGATCGAGGCCTTCGCCAACATCGTCTACAAGGCGGGCTATGCCAGCCCGATCCGCACCCCGCGGGGCGAGGACATCATGGCGGCCTGCGGACAGCTGAAATCGGCGACTGAACGCGCCCGCAAGAACCGCTTCCAGATCGCGGCCGAGGCCGGCCTGCCCGAGCCCGAACGCATCGTCCGCCGCCCCGACGCCCCCGACGTTCACTGAGCGCGAGGACCTGATCGCCTGCGCGGGCCGCCGGTTTGCGCAGCTTTCGGGTCGCGCGCCCCGGCCCGCCGCGCCAATCTGCCGGAAAGTGGCAGGAGGGCAACATGACAACCATCGCGGACCCGGCGGAGCGTCTGACCATGGGGCGGGCCGAATGGGCCATGCTTCTGGCCCTGTCCGTGCTGTGGGGCGGGTCGTTCCTGTTCGTGGGCATCGCCGTGGCCGAACTGCCGACCCTGACGCTGGTCTGGCTGAGGGTGGCACTGGCCGCACTCGTGCTATGGGCCGCCGTCGCGGTGACCGGACGGCCGTTGCCCCGCGCGCCCCGGGTCTGGGCAGCCTTCCTCGGCATGGGGCTTCTGAACAATGTCATCCCGTTCAGCCTAATCGTGGCCGGACAGCACAGCATCGCCTCGGGGCTGGCCTCGATCCTCAATGCCACCACGCCGCTTTTCACCGTGGTGGTGGCAGGTCTTCTGCTGGCTGATGAGCGGCCGGGCGGGCTGAAGCTATGCGGGGTCGCGGCGGGGCTGGCCGGTGTGGCGGTGATGATCGGCCCCGACGCGCTGGCCGGTCTGGGCACGAATGCGCTGGCCCAGCTGGCGGTGCTGGGCGGCGCGCTGTCCTATGCCTGCGCGGCGGTGTTCGGGCGGCGGTTTCGGCGGATGGGTGTCGATCCACTGGTGACGGCGGCCGGGCAGGTCGGCGCCGCGACGCTGTTGCTAAGCCCGGCGATGCTGATCGCCGACCGGCCCTGGACGCTGCCGATGCCGGGCACTGCCACCTGCGCCGCCGTGCTGGGGCTGGCGGTGCTGTCGACCGCGCTGGCCTATCTGCTTTACTTCCGCATCCTCGCCCGCGCCGGGGCCACCAGCCTGTCGCTGGTGACCTTCCTGATCCCGGTCTCGGCGATCCTGCTGGGCGGGCTGGTTCTGGGCGAGCGGCTGGCCCCCACCGATTTCGCCGGCATGGCCTGCATCGCGCTCGGGCTTGCGGCGGTCGACGGCCGGCTGTTCCGGCGCTAGCGGGGCAGCGTCCAGGCCTCGATTATTGCGACCGCCTCTTCGGCGGTCTCGACGAAGGAGAACAACCGCAGGTCCTCATGGCTGATGGTCCCGGCCTCGGCCAGGGCCTCCCAGTTGATGACCGTCTCCCAGAAGCTGCGCCCGAACAGCAGGAACGGCACCGGGTCCATGCGCCGGGTCTGGATCAGGGTCAGCGCCTCGAACATCTCGTCAAGCGTGCCGAAGCCGCCGGGAAAGATCGCGATCGCCGCCGCGCGCAGCAGGAAGTGCATCTTGCGCATCGCGAAATAGTGGAAGTTGAAGCACAGCTCGGGCGTCACATAGGGGTTCGGCACCTGTTCATGCGGCAGCACGATGTTCAGCCCGATCGACACGCCCCCCGCATCGGCCGCGCCACGATTGCCGGCCTCCATCACCCCCGGCCCGCCGCCGGTCACGATGACATGGTCAAGCCGGTCGCCCTGCTGCCCCCGCAAGGTCATGCGCCGGGCGAATTCCCGCGCCTCGTCGTAGTATTTCGACAGATCGGCCAGGGTTTCGGTCCGGGCGGTGTCGCGATGCGCGGGGTCTGGGATGCGCGCTCCGCCGAACAGCACGATGGTGCTTTCGATGCCGTAATCCCGCATCATCAGCTCGGGCTTCAGCAATTCCAGCTGCACCCGGACCGCGCGCATCTCGTCGCGGCACAGAAACTCGGGATCGGCAAAGGCCAGCCGGTACGAGGCCGACCGGGCCTGCGCCGTATCCGGGCTGTCCCTTGCGCTTTCGATATCGCGGAGGGCGTCGCGGAGCGGGCGGCGGGCTTCGTCATGCATGGGGGTCTCGCTTGGATTGCGCGTTAAGCAACTAGCGTCTATAGCCTGACCGCCAACGAGACCAGAAACCTTTTGACGGGAGGTTACCCCCATGTCCAACGCCCAGCTCGAAACGGCCATCGAGGCCGCCTGGGAGGCCCGCGACACGATCACGTCCGCCACCCGGGGCGAGACCCGCGAGGCCATCGAGGCCACGCTGGAGGCGCTGGACAAGGGCACGCTCCGCGTCGCCGAAAAGCAGGCCTCGGGCGACTGGCATGTCAACCAATGGGCCAAGAAGGCGGTGCTTCTGGGCTTCCGGATCAAGGACATGGAGTGCCACGAGGGCGGCCCGCAGGACGGTGGCTGGTGGGACAAGGTCGACAGCAAGTTCAAGGGCTGGGGTCAGGCCGACTGGCGCGCCGCGGGCTTTCGCGCGGTGCCGAACTGCGTGGTGCGCAAATCGGCCTATATCGCGCCCGGCGTGGTCCTGATGCCCTCCTTCGTGAACCTCGGCGCCTATGTCGACGAGGGCACGATGGTCGATACCTGGGCCACGGTCGGGTCCTGCGCCCAGATCGGCAAGGGCGTCCATCTCTCGGGCGGCGTCGGCATCGGCGGCGTACTCGAACCGATGCAGGCGGGCCCCACCATCATCGAGGACAACTGCTTCATCGGCGCCCGCTCCGAAGTGGTCGAGGGCTGCATCGTGCGCGAGGGCTCGGTCCTCGGCATGGGCGTCTTCATTGGCAAGTCGACCAAGATCGTCGACCGCGAGACCGGCGAGGTGATGTATGGCGAGGTGCCGCCCTATTCGGTCGTGGTCGCGGGCTCGATGCCCTCGAAGGGCGGCGTCAGCCTCTATTGCGCGGTGATCGTGAAACGCGTCGATGCGCAAACGCGGTCCAAGACCGGTATCAACGAGCTTCTGCGTGACTGAGAAACCCAGCAGCCGCCAGCAGGTCTACACCCTGCTGGTCGAGGTCGGGCGCAAGCCTGATGACGGCCTGCCCGACGGCGCCACCGGGGCCGGGCTGATGTGCTATGCCTCGGGCGTCGACGAGGCCGAGGCGGTGCGCGAAACGGTGGCCGTGCTGAAACAGGCGGGCCTCGCCCCGCTCGACGTCACCGGCTACGGCACCCTGGCCGAACGCCGCGACGAGGGCCACGAGATCGGCCCCGAGGAAGAGGCCCTGATGGCCCGCGCCCTGGCCGAGAACGCGGTCATCGTGGCCCAGATGGACCCTTTCTTCGACTAGAGCCGCCGATCCCCGAACCGCCCGGCGCCCCGTTTCTTCTTGGTCGAAATACCCCGGGGGTGCGGGGGCAGAGCCCCCGCCCCTCCCGCCTCAGCGCAGCGCCTCGACCAGGAAAAGCGACAGCTGCGGCAGGCCCGCCACCACGGCAAGACCCAGAAGACTCGTCAGCAGGAAGGGCGCCGCCCCCCGCGCGATCTGCTCGATGGAAAGCCGGGTCACGTTGGCCGCCACATAAAGGTTGATGCCGACCGGCGGGGTGAAAAGCCCGATGGCGAGGTTGACCATCACTACCACCCCGAACCAGACCGGGTCCCAGCCCATCTCGCGCATCACCGGCAGAAAGATCGGCAGCGAGATGAACATCACCGTGATCGCATCCATGAACATGCCCGCGACCAGCAGGATCACCATGATCGCCAGCAGGATGACCCACTGGTTGTCGCTCAGCCCCAAAAGCGCGCCGGAATAGGTGCCGACCAGATCCTCGACCGTCACCACCCAGCCGAAGAGCCCGGCATAGGCCACGACCAGCATCACCACCGCCGAGGACGCGGCGGCGTCGGCCAGCGCCTCGTAAAGCCCGCGAAGGGTCAGGGTCCGGTAGGCCAGCGCGCCGACGCCCAGCGCATAGACGGTAGCGACAAGCGCGGCCTCGGTCGGGGTGAAGACGCCCGAATAGATGCCGCCAAGAATGACAAGAGGCGTCAGAAGGCCCCAGAACGCCTCGCGGAAGGCGGCGGCCAGCCTCTGGCGGTAAGGCAGCCCGGCATGGGGCGTGGGGCTCAGCGCATCAAGCGCCTCGCGTCCGCCCCCGCGCCGCCCGGCGAAGGGCAGCGTCGCCAGCATCACCAGCCCCATGAACAGCCCCGGCAGCACGGCGGCGATGAAAAGCTGCGAGATCGAGGTCTCGGCGATCACCCCGTAGATCACAAGCCCGATCGAGGGCGGGATGACGATGGACAGCGCCGCCCCGGTGCAGACAAGCCCCGCCGCATAGGCGCGGTCATAGCCGTCTTCCTCCATCCCCTTGACGATCATCGGCCCGATGGCCGCGACCGAGGCCGGGCCCGAACCGCTGACCGCGCCCCAGAACAGGCAGACCACGGTGCCGACGACCCCCATGCCGCCCGGCATCGACCCGATCAACACCCGGAAGAAGCGGATCATCCGCTCGGCGATGCCGAGTGTGCCCATCAGCGTGCCCGCCAGGATGAAGAACGGGATCGCCAGCAGCGAGAACTTGGTGACGCCGGCCGCGATCAGATCGCCCGCCAGATCGAAGCCGAAGCCCATCTGTCCCATCGCGTAGAAGGCCGACAGCCCCAGCGAGAAGGCGACCGGGACCCGCAGCGCCATCAGCACAAAGAACAGGATCACCATCTCGGTGCCCGCGCCGAGACCGGGAAAGAGATCAAACATGGGGCGTCTCCGGCGACACCGTGCCCGAGGCGCCGCCCAGCGCCTCGCGGACATGCTGCAGATAGCGGATCAGGATCAGCGCAAAGCCGAAGGGCACCGCCGCCTGATAGTACCAGGCCGGGACGCCCAGCGCATAGGACCGCATCCCGTTGCCGTGCAGATTGACCAGCACATCCCAGGACACCCAGGCCGACAGCGCCAGCAGCAGCGCCGACAGCGCGGCTGCCAGCAAAAACATCGGCTTGCGCAGCACGGGCGGCAAGAGGTCCTGCACCAGCGTGACCGCCAGATGCTCGCCCCGCCGCGCGGCGATGGCCGCGCCGAAGACGGTCAGCAGCAGAAAGCCGTTGGTCAGCAGCTCTTCGCTGGCGGCCAGCGAATAATGGGTGCCGTAGCGCACCACGACATTGGCAAAGCCGATCGCCGTCATGCCCAGAAACAGCAGGGCGCAGACGATCTTCTCGGCCTCTCGAAGCAGGAAGCGCATGGGCGGGCCTACCGGAATGGACGAAACGCGGTCAGGCGCCGGGGTGGGGCCGCCTGTCGGCGACCCCGATTCCCGGCGCCAGCGGGCTCAGTTGGTGCCGACGATGGCCGACTGGAACGCCTCGACGATCTCGGACCCGACCTTCCCGGCCCATTTGTCGAAGGCGGGCTTGGTCGCGGCGCGGAACGCCTGCAGTTCCTCGGCGGTCGGTTCGTAGACCTCCATGCCCTTCTCGCGCAGGAACGCGATGCCCGACGCGGTCGCCTCGCGCGAGATCTGGCGTTGCCAGGCCATCGCCTCCACCGCGGCCTTGCGCATCTTCTCCTGGGTCTCGGCGTCGAGACTGTCCCATTTCGCCTTCGACACGCCCAGGAAGACCGGATCGTAGGAATAATGCCAGGCGGTCAGGTATTTCTGCATCTCGTAGACCTGCTGCGGGATGATCACCGCGCCGATCGGGTTTTCCTGCCCGTCAACGACGCCCTGCTGCAGCGCGGTCAGCGTCTCGGACCATTGCATCTGGGTCGGGTTCGCGCCGAGCGCGTTCATCACGTCGATATACATCGGTCCCGAAACCCGCATGTTGAGCCCCTTCATGTCCTCGGGCGATTTCACCAGGCGGACGTTGTTGGTCAGCTCGCGAAAGCCGTTCTCGCCCCAGGCCAACACGACGATCCCCTTCTCCAGCAGGATCCTCGCCATCATCTCGCCGGGCGCGCCCTGGGTCGTGGCGTCGACCTCGTCATAGGAGCTGTACAGATAGGGCAGCGAGAAGATCGCCATCTCGGGCACCAGCGGCGTCACGTTGATCGCCGAGGTCACCACGAGATCGAGCGCCCCGCGCCCGACCATCTCGGCCTGTTTCATCTGGTCGCCGCCCGAAAGCTGCGCATTGGGGAAGACCCGGACGGTCATCTCGCCATCCGTCGCCTCGGACAGCAGCTCGCCGAACTTCTCGGCGCCCTTGTGCCAGGTCGTGGTGTCGCCGACATTGTGCGACAGGCGCAGGGTCTCGGCCGAGGCCGTTCCCAGCATCAGCGCCCCCGCAATCAGGGCGGCCAGCGCCCGCCCTCCCAGTTTCGCAGCCTTCATGGTTCTCCTCCGTCTTTTTGCCCGGCCCTGTGGCGCGGTGCTCGATGGCGGACCGCACGGACCCGCGGGCAACATCAAGACCAGAAGCCGGACCATGGCACAAGCCGTCAGACGTCCCGTCACGGTGCGGGGCCTTGCATCATGTCAGCGCAGGACGCCCGGGCAGCGCCTCGACGAGAGCTTGCCCGGACGGCGCGGCACCGATTGCCTCGGGCGGCATTTCCTGCAATCGAGGGGGCAAGGACGACGCGGGTCCCCGCGCGCCCCACGCATCCGGAGGATCGGCATGCCCACATTCCGCACCCCCTGGCGCGGCGCTGCGGCGGCCTTCGCGCTGAACGGCTTCCTTCTCGGCGCCTGGGCCTCGCGCGTGCCCGCCGTGGCCGAGCGTCATGGCCTGTCCGAGGCCGGGCTAGGCCTTCTGATCCTGCTGATGGGGCTCGGGGCACTGGTCTCCTTCCCGCTGGCCGGCCGGCTCAGCGACGCCGTCGGCGCGGTGCGCCTGACCCGGCGGCTGGCCGTGCTCTACCTGCTGAGCCTGGGACTGGCCGGGCTGGCCCCGGACCCCTTGACGCTGGGCGCGGCGCTGTTCCTGTTCGGTGCGGCCCATGGCGCGATGGATGTGGCCATGAACGGCTGGGCCGCCGAGGTCGAACGCCAGATGGGCCGCTCGGTCATGTCCTCGATTCACGCGATGTGGAGCTTCGGCGCCGGGATCGGCGCGGCATCGGGGCTCGCGGCGGTGGGCCTCGGCCTGTCGGTCGGGCTGCATTTCGCGCTGGCCGCCCTGGCGGTCGGAGCCGCGATGGGTCCCTTCCTGTCGGTGCCCTGGACCTCGCGTATCGCCCCGCGCCGGGGCCGGGCGCCGGTGTTCGCGCTGCCGCGCGGGCCGCTGATCCTGGTCGGGCTGATCGCGCTGTCCTCGGGCTTCGGCGAGGGCGCCATGGTCGACTGGAGCGCGATCCTGCTGCGCGAGGGCATCGGCGCCACCGAGGCGCGCGCGGCCCTGGGCTATACGGTTTATTCGGCCAGCATGGTGGCGATGCGGCTTTGCGCCGACCGTCTGGTGGTCCGGCTCGGGCCGGGACCGGTCGCGCGGGCGGGCGGGCTGACGGCGGCGCTGGGCGTGACGCTCGTCACCGGGCCGATGAGCTTACCGCTGGCGCTGGCCGGGTTCGCGCTGATGGGGCTGGGGCTTGCGGTGCTGGTGCCTTTGGCCTTCAGCCGCGCCGCCGCCGACCCCGAGATCCCGCCCGGTCAGGCCATCGCCTCGGTCGCGACCATGGGCTACGGGTCGGTTCTGATGGGGCCGGCCCTGATCGGGCTGATCGCCGAGGCGACCTCGCTGCGGCTGGCCTTCATGCTGCTGGGGCTTTGCGCGCTGCTGGCCGCAGCCCTTGCACCGGTGCTCGGCCGCAAGGGGCCGCGGTCGGTGGCGGCGGCCGGTCAGGACATCATGTCCTTCAGCCGGAAATAGGCGCCCACCACCGGCAGGAACCAGGGCTTGCCCGAATTGAACGGGATCGGCGGCCAGTCGAGCCCGGTCAGCGGGTTGGTGTCGTCCCGCCCCATCGCGATGTCGGCCAGCGCCGCGCCGATCAGCGTCGACATCTGCGCGCCATGGCCGGAATAGCCCATGCCGTAGATCATGCCGTCGGCCTGCCCCGCCCGCGGGAAGCGGTCCTTGGTCATGCCCACGAGCCCGCCCCAGCAATGGTCGATCTCGACCCGGGCCAGATCGGGGAAGATCGCCGCCATCGAGGCGCGCAGGATCTTGCCCGATTTCGCGTCCGAGCGCTGGTCCGACACCGCCGAGAACCGCGCCCGTCCGCCGAAGATCAGCCGGTTGTCGGGCGACAGCCGGAAATAGTTGCCGACATTCATCGAGGTCACGCAGGTCCGGTTGCCGGGCATGGCCCGCGCGGCTTCCTCGGCGCTCAGCGGCCGGGTCGCGACGATGAAGGACCCGACCGACAGGATGCGGCGCCGGAAATAGCCGAAGGTCCGGGGCGTGTAGGCGCCGGTCGCGAGGATCACCCGGTCGGCGGTCAGCGTGCCCTTGGGCGTCGTCACGGCCCAGCCCGTCACGCCCTTTTCGCGTGCCGTCACCGGCGCGCCTTCCCAGATCACCGCGCCGTGGCGCCGGGCGGCCTCGGCCAGCCCGGTCACATAGCGGCCCATGTGCATCATCGCCGATTTCGGATAAAGCACCGCGCCGTGAAATGCCTCGGACCCGACCTCGCCCGCCAGATCGGCGCGTTCCAGCCATCGCGTCTCGGGGTCGACCTCGCGGTTGATCAGCTCGTAATTCGCCTTCAGCCCGTCCACATGGCCGGGTTTCGAGGCAAGCTTCAGCTTGCCCGACCAGCGGAAATCGCAGTCGATGCCCTCTTCCTGCGTGATCGCCTCGATCATCCGGATCGAGGCATCATAGGCCTTGTAAAGCCGGTGCGCGGCCTCGGCGCCCAGCGCCGCCTTGGCCTCGGCATAGCCATGGGCAACGCCGTTGTTGAGATGCCCGCCATTGCGCCCCGACCCGCCCGCGCCGACATGGGCGGCCTCGAGCAGAGCGACCTTGACGCCCGCCTTGGCCAGCTGCCGCGCCGCGTTCAGCCCGGTGAAGCCGCCGCCGATCACCGCCACGTCGAAACGCCCCGAGACCTTGTCGGGGCAGGCGCCCGCAAAGCGCGGCGCGGTCTCGTGCCAGTACGAGGAATAGTCCATCGCCCGACTCCGCCTAAAGCCCGACGACGCCGGCCAGCCCCGAGATGTCCTTGATCTCGGTATAGCCGTAATAGGGGTTCGCCGGTTCATGGCCGCGATTGACCCAGACCTTGTTGACGATGCCCAGATCATGCGCCGTCATCAGGTCGTAGCGGAAAGACGAGGACACATGCAGGATGTCCTCGGGCCCGACGCCGAGGCTGTCGAGCATGTATTCGAACCCGCGCATCCGAGGCTTGTAGGACCGGGCGTCCTCGGCGGTGAAGACATGGGCGAAGGGCGCGCCCAGCCGGGCCACGTTCTGGTGGATCTGCGCATTGTCGGCATTCGACAGGATCACCAGCGGAATTTCCTGCGCCACCTTCGAAAGCCCCGCCGGCACGTCGGGATGCGGCCCCCAGCTCGGCACCAGATCGTAGATCCTGGCGGCCTCGGCCGGGTCGAAGGGCAGACCGTTGGCCTTGCAGGTCCGCTCGACCGCATTATGGACGACCTCGGCATAGGGCTTCCAGGCGCCCAGCACCTCGTCCAGCCGGTAAGCCGCGAAATTCCTGATGAATTTCGCCAGTTTCTCGGGCGACAGGCGGGGGCCCCAGATGTCGGTGGCGGCCTCGGCCATCGCGAAATGGATCAGTGTGCCGTGGCAATCGAAGGTGATGTATTTCGGGCGGAAGGTCATGGGGGTCTCCGGTGAGTTCGGCCAGAGCATGCGCCCGCCGCCGCGGAAGACCTTGCCGCCTTTGCCCGCAGGGGCGCATGAAATTGCGTATCACCCCCGGGCTGCGGCAGGTCGTGCCGCCAGAGCGCCGAGAACGGCCGCATCGCGCGGGGCGCTGCGGGCATTCTGGGGACAGCGCCGCGGAGCCCCTGCCCCGCCCCACCCCGGAACCGGATCAAAGACCCCATGCCCCCCGAACTGATGCTTGCCCATCTCGTCGCCTTCCGCACCGTCGTCGGACGGCCGAACGGGGCGCTGATCGACTTCGTCCGCGACTATCTGATCGAGAACGGCGTGCCGTTTTCGGTGATCGCGGGACCCGAGGGCGACCGGTTCAACCTCTTCGCCAGCATCGGCCCCGTGGGCGTGCCGGGCTATATCCTGTCGGGCCATGTCGATGTCGTCCCCGCGGGCGAGCCGGACTGGAAGGCCGATCCCTTCACCCTGCGCGAAGAGGCCGGACGGCTGATCGGGCGCGGCGCCTGCGACATGAAGGGGTTCGTCGCCGCCGTGCTGTCGGCGGTGCCCGATCTGGCCCGGCGCGAGCTGGCCGCGCCGATCCACATCGCGCTTTCCTATGACGAAGAGGCCGGCTGCCTTGGCGTGCCGCATCTGATCAAGCGACTGCCGACGCTTTGCGCGGCACCTCTGGGCTGTATCGTCGGCGAGCCGACCGGGCTGGTGCCGGTGCTGCGCCACAAGGGCAAGGCGACGATCCGGGTCTCGGCCGAAGGCATCTCGGGGCACAGCTCGCGCCCCGATCTGGGCTGCAACGCGATCCACCGGCTGATCCCGGTCCTGACCGCGGCCCGCGCGCAGTCGGCCGCACTTGAGTCCGGGGCGCAGGACGCGCATTTCGCCCCGCCCTGGTCGACGCTGCAGGTCGGCACCGTTTCGGGCGGGCAGGCGGTCAATATCCTGCCGGCTGCGGCCGAGGCCATGATCGAGGCGCGCGCCATCGCCGGCGTCGATCCGCAGGGGTTGCTGGGCCCGGTCGTCGCGGCCGCGGGCGAGGGCGTGACGGTCGAGGTTCAGTCCGCCTACCCTGCGCTCTCGCTTGACGAAACAAGCCCGCTGGCCGTGCTCGCCGCCGAACTCTCGGAAAATGCGCCGCTTTCCGCGGTCAGTTTCGGGACCGAGGCCGGGCTTTTCCAGGCGGCGGGGGTGCCATCGGTCGTCTGCGGCCCCGGCGACATCGCCCGTGCCCACAAGCCCGAGGAATATCTGACGGTGGATGAACTTCACGCCGCGCGGGCGATGGTGCTGCGGCTTGGCGACCGGCTTGGCGCCGTCTGAACGCAGCATATCGTGTCGCGCGGGCCGAGCGCATGACAGGAAAATGCCGCCCGGTCCGGCGATCCGGTGGCTTCTGCCGGGATCGCGCTCCTAGCCTTCGGGACAGGGGGCGCCCCGGCGACCGACCCGGCACCCGACCCGGCGCCCGAACGGATGGAGGTTCAATGATCCCGATCGTGCCTTTCGACGACAGCCATCTGGCGGATGGCGTGCGGCTCTCGCAGCAGGCGGGCTGGCCGCATCGGCGCGAGGACTGGGCGCTGGTCCTGTCGGTCTCGACCGGCGTGGCTGCGCTCGACGCCGAGGGCCGCGTCGTGGGCACCGCCTTCTGCTCCGCCTTCGGGGACCGCGCCGCGCTGAACATGATCATCGTCGATGCGGCGTTGCGCGGACAGGGGCTCGGCCGCCGTCTGATGGAAGCGGTGATCGCGCTTGCCGGCGACCGCGCGCTGTCGCTGGTCGCAACCCCCGAGGGCCGCCCGCTTTACGAAAAGCTGGGCTTTGCCGCCGCGGGCGAGATCGTGCAGCATCAGGGCGAGGTGGTTCGCCATCTGCCGTCGCCGGGCCTGCCGGTGCGGACCGGCGGGGCCGACGACCTCGACCGGATCGCCGCGATGGACCGGGCCGCGACTGGCGCCGACCGGCGCACGCTGCTGACGAAGATCGCCGCCTCGGGACAGGTCCTGATGGCCGAGGGCGGCTTCGCGATGCTGCGCGCGTTCGGCCGGGGCACCGTTCTGGGACCTCTTGCGGCCGACAGCCCGCTGACCGCCCGGGCGCTGATCGCGGCCGCCGCCCAGGGGATGCCCGGACGGTTCTTGCGGGTCGACACCCGGCCCGGCCTTGGCCTCGGGCCGCGTCTGAACGAAATCGGCCTGCCGCATGTGGGCGGCGGGACCGAAATGCACCGGGGCCCCGCCCCCCGGCGCGACGACAGTTTCACAACCTATGCCCTCGCCTCGCAGGCGCTGGGCTGAATTTCGGAGACCGCAGCCATGTTGTCGAATTCGCTGATCGAGCTCGATCGCGCGCATCTTGTCCACCCGGTCGCCTCATGGCAGGGCCACGAGGCGCGCGGCGTGCGTCTGCTGCAATCGGCCAAGGGCGCCACCGTCACCGATGCCGAAGGCCGCGAGCTGATCGACGGCTTTGCCGGGCTCTGGTGCGTGAACGCCGGTTACGGCCATGAAAGCATCGTCGAGGCCGCCGCCGAGCAGATGCGCCGCCTGCCCTATGCGACGGGCTATTTCGACCTCGGCGCCGAGGCCCCGATCCGGCTGGCCGCCGCCCTGGCCGAGCGCGCCCCGGGCGATCTGAACCATATCTACTTTGCCCTCGGCGGGTCGGATTCGGTCGACAGCACGATCCGCTTCGTCCGCTACTACTGGCATGCGAAGGGCCAGCCGGGCCGCGACCAGTTCATCTCGGTCGCCCAGGGCTATCACGGCTCGACCACGATGGGCGCGGGCCTGACCGCCCTGCCGTCCTTCCATACCGGCTTTGGCGTGCCCTATGAGTGGCAGCACAAGATTTCGTCCCATTACAGCTACCGCAACCCGGTGGGCGACGACCCCGAGGCCATCACCGCCGCCTCGGTCGCCGAACTGAAGGCCAAGATCGAGGAAATCGGCCCCGAGCGTGTCGCCGCCTTCTATGTCGAACCGATCCAGGGCTCGGGGGGCGTGCTGGTGCCGCCGCCGGGCTGGGTCAAGGCGATGCGCCAGACCTGCCGCGACTATGGCGTGCTGTTCGTCGCCGACGAGGTCATCACCGGCTTCGGCCGCACCGGCCCGCTGTTCGCCTGCGAGGACGAAGGGATCGTCCCCGACCTGATGACCACCGCCAAGGGGCTGACCTCGGGCTATGTGCCGATGGGCGCGGTCTTCATGGCCGATCATGTCTACGAGACCATCGCCGAGGGCGCGGGCGCGGCCGCCGTGGGCCATGGCTTCACCTATTCGGCGCATCCAGTCTCGGCCGCCGTCGCGCTCGAGGTGCTCAGGCTCTACGAGGACGGCGGCCTGCTGGAAAACGGCCGCAAGATGGGGGCGCGACTGATGGCGGGGCTGCAGGGCCTTGCCGATCACCCGCTGGTCGGCGACGTGCGCGGCCGGGGCATGCTGGCCGCCATCGAGATGGTGACCGACAAGGCCAAGAAGACCCCGGTTCCGGCCGAGTTGAACGCCGCGACCAGGCTTTTCGACCGCGCCTGGGAGCAGGGCCTGGTAATCCGCGCCTTCGCCAACGGGATCTTCGGCTATGCGCCGCCGCTCTGCTGCACCGAGGCCGAGATAGACGCCATCGTCGAGCGCACCCGCAAGGTGCTGGACCTGACGCTGGACGATCCCGAGATCCGGCAGGCGATGGCCTGATGGCCTTTCTTCTGCTGTCCTACCCCGAACGCGGTGCCGTCTGGCGCCGCGTTTTTCATGAGGCGGGCGAGGATCTGTGGGTCGGCACGGACGAGGTCCGGGACGCGGCCGCCGTCACCCATCTGGCCTGCTGGCAGCCGCCGGACTTGTCCGCCTATCCCAGCCTGAGGGTGCTTCTGTCGGTGGGCGCGGGCGTCGACCACATGCCACCGCTGCCGCCGGGCGTGGCGCTGGTCCGCACCGTCGCGCCGGGGATCGACCGGATGGTGCGCGACTGGGTGGTGATGGCCACGCTGATGCTGCATCGCGATATGCCCACCTATCTGGAAGGCGCCCGGCAGGGCCGCTGGCAACAGCACCCGGTGCGGCTGGCCGCCTCGCGCCGGGTCGGCATCCTGGGACTGGGCCGGATCGGCCGGCTGGCCGCGGAAACTCTCGCGGGCCTCGGCTTCGAGGTCGCGGGCTGGAGCCGGTCCGGTACGCCCCTGCCGGGGATCGAGACCCATGGCGCGGCCGGGCTCGACGCCTTTCTTGCGCGCACCGACATCCTGATCTGCCTGCTGCCGCTGACCGGCAGCACCCGCGGCCTGCTGAACGCCGGTCTCTTCGCGAAACTGCCCCGGGGGGCGCATCTGGTCCATGCCGGGCGCGGGGCGCAACTTGACATGGCGGCGCTGTCGGACGCGCTCGATGCAGGCCGTCTGGCCTCGGCCATGCTCGACGTGACCGACCCCGAGCCGCTGCCCGCCGACCATCCCGCCTGGGCCGATCCACGGATCGTCATCACCCCCCATGTCGCGGCCAACACCGATCCCGAGGAAGGCGCCCGCCATGCGCTGGCGGTGCTGAGCGCCTGGCGCGCGGGCCGGACCCTGCCGGGACTCGTCGATCCCGAGGCCGGATACTGAGCCGGACCGGGTCGCAACCGGATATGCCGCGTGGGGGGCGGATTCGGTAGTTTCTGCCGCGGCGTCCGGATCTTTCGAATATTCCTCTCGCCCCCCGAACGGCACACTCGGGAAAGGCACAGGCGCTCCGGGACCGCGGAAGCCCTGAAATACAAGGGCGAAACGGCCCGGACCTTCCGGACGCGCCCTTGCAAAACGCCCCCGGTGCCCGGGTGCGACATACAGAAGAATGTTCCATGGCAGGTGCCATGGCCGCGTGAAGGAAAGGCCGATCATGGACGAGCAAACCGCCGAGACGCAGGCGCCGCCCCTCACCCGTTTCGATTATGTCAGCTTCGACGTGGTCGGCACGCTGATCGACTTCGAGGGCGCCATCAAGGCCGGGCTCGACGCCATCGCGACGGCCGCGGGCATCGATCTGGACGGCGAGGCCGCGCTGAGCGTCTACCGCGCCGCGCGCTACGAACCCGGCGCGCTGAAGTTTCCCGACGACCTGGGCCGCTGCTACGGGCGCATCGCCGCCGAATTCGGCCTGCCCGACACCCCCGAAGCGCGCCAGAGCATGATCGACGCGGTGGGCGAGGCACAGCCCTTCCCCGACAGCACCGAGGCGCTGGCGAGGCTGGCAAGACGCTACAAGCTGATCGCGATGACCAATGCCCGCCGCTGGGCCTACGAGAAATACGCCGCCAAGCTGGGCGAACCGTTCTGGGCCGGGTTCACCACCGACGAGACCGGGACCGAAAAGCCCGATGCGGCCTTCTTCGAACAGGTCTTCGCCCATGTCGCGGCGACCGGCGGCAGCAAGGACCGGATCCTGCACACCGCGCAAAGCCAGTATCACGACATCGGCATCTCGCGCGCGCTGGGCATGACCAATTGCTGGATCCAGCGGCGCCACGCCCAGAAGGGCTATGGCGGGACCATCGAGCCCGCCGAATTCACCAGGCCCGACTACCACTTCCACAGCCTCGCGGACCTTGCCGACGCCGTCGACCGGGCCTTCGCGGACTGATCCGCCCTCCGGGACAGGCAATCCCGGACACGGCACATCCGGGCCGCAAGCGCATGGCAAAGGCGTCCGGCCCCCCTCCAACAGGGAGACGACAAGCCCATGACCTTCAAGCCCACCAACTGGACCGGACGCGACGACGCGGCGGTCGAACATGCGATCCGGCGCGGCGCCTCGCGTCGCGAGCTTCTGAAGATGCTGATGGCCTCGGGCGTGGCCGCGACGGCCGGGTCCTCGATCCTGCTGCGCGCCGGGGCAGCGGTGGCCGCCACGCCGGTGACGGGCGGCACGCTCCGCGCGGCGGGCTGGTCGGCCTCGACCGCCGACACGCTCGACCCGGCCAAGGCGTCGCTGTCTACCGACTACGTGCGCTGCTGCGCCTTCTACAACCGCCTGACCTTCCTCGACGAGGCCGGACAGGCGCAGATGGAGCTGGCCGAGAGCATCGAGACCGACGACGCCAGGGTCTGGCAGGTCAAGCTCAAATCCGGCGTCACCTTCCATGACGGCAAGACCCTGACCGCGGCCGACGTGGTCTATTCGCTGAACCGCCATCTCGACGACAGCGTGGGCTCCAAGGCCAACTCGATCGCAAAGCAGATGACCGGCATCTCGGCGGTCGACGACCTGACCGTCCGGATCGAGCTGGCAGCCCCCAATGCCGACCTGCCGACCATCCTGTCGCTGCACCACTTCATGATCCTGGCCGAGGGCACCACCGATTTCACCAAGGCCAACGGCACCGGCGCCTTCCTCTGCGAGGTGTTCGAGCCGGGCGTGCGCTCGATCGGCACGAAGAACCCCAACTACTTCAAGGCCGAAGGCCCCTATCTGGACAGTTTCGAGTTCTTCGCGATCTCGGACGACAGCGCGCGGGTCAACGCGCTTTTGTCGGGCGACATCCAGCTGGCGGCCCAGCTCAACCCGCGGTCGATCCGGCTGATCGACAGCCAGCCCCATGTGGTCAAGTCGGTCACCACCGCGGGCAACTACACCGATCTGAACATCCGGCTCGACATGGACCCCGGCACCAAGGCCGGCTTCATCGAGGGGATGCGCCACCTCATCAACCGCGAACAGATCGTCAAGGCGGTGCTGCGGGGCCTGGGCGAGATCGGCAACGACCAGCCCGTGTCCAGCGCGAACCGCTATCACAACCCCAACCTCAAGCCGGCCGAATTCGACCCCGACAAGGCGAAGCACATCTTCGACAAGGCCGGGCTTCTGGGCACCTCGATCCTGGTCGTGGCCTCGGACGCGGCCATGTCGTCGGTCGACATGGCGACTGTCGTCCAGCAGGCGGGCGCCGAAATCGGCATGAAGCTCGACGTGCAGCGCGTGCCCTCGGACGGCTACTGGTCGAATTACTGGCTGAAGGCGCCGGTCCATTTCGGCAACATCAACCCGCGCCCGACCCCCGACATCCTGTTCTCTCTGCTTTACGCTTCGGACGCGCCCTGGAACGAAAGCCACTATGCGTCCGAGAAATTCGACAGCCTGCTGGTCGAGGCCCGCGGGTCGCTGGACGAAGAGCGGCGGACCGAGATCTACTGGGACATGCAGGAGATGGTCGCGACCCAGGCGGGCACGCTGATCCCCGCCTATATCTCGAACGTCGACGGGCTGTCGGAAAAGGTGAAGGGGCTCAGGCCGAACCCGCTGGGCGGGATGATGGGCTATGCCTTCGCCGAATATGTCTGGCTCGACGCCTAGGAGCCGCCCCTGAACGCGGGCGCGGGAGGCGATCCCTCCCGCGCCCCTCGTCGACGCCCCACGCAGGAGGAGAGCCACGTCCGTGCAGGCATCCCTGATCCCCTATATCCTCGTCGCCCGGCGGCTGGGCATCGCGCTGATCACCCTGATCATCGTGTCCTTCGCCGTCTTCTTCGCCACCGACCTTCTGCCCGGCGACGTGGCCGAGATCCTGATGGGGCAGGCCGCCACCCCCGAGGCGGTCGCGGGGCTGCGCGAGGCGATGGGGCTGAACCAGCCCGCCTTCCTGCGCTTCCTGGGCTGGCTCGGCGGGCTTTTTACCGGCGATCTGGGCACCTCCTATGTCAACCAGATGCCCGTGGCCGACCTGATCGGCGGCCGGCTGGCGAATTCGCTGAAACTGGCAGGCGTCACCACGGCCGTCTCGGTGCCGCTGGCGCTGTTTCTCGGGATCACCGCGGCGATGTGGCGCGGCTCGGTCTATGACCGGATGGTGACCGCGCTGACCATCACCGTGATCTCGGTGCCCGAATTCATGGTCGCGACGCTGGCCGTTCTGATCTTCGCGGTCTGGCTGAAATGGCTGCCCGCGCTCAGCTTCGGGGCCGAGGTCGGCACCTTCTGGGCGCTGCTGAAAGCCTATACCATGCCGGTCATCACCCTGACCTTCGTGGTTTCGGCCCAGATGATCCGCATGACCCGCGCGGCCCTGATCGAGACCATCGACACCCCCTATGTCGAGATGGCGCGGCTGAAGGGGGCGGGCCGCATCCGCCAGGTGCTGCGCCACGCGCTGCCGAACGCGCTGGGGCCCATCGCCAATGCGATGGCGCTGTCGCTGTCCTACCTCGTCGGCGGGGTCATCATCGTCGAGACGATCTTCAACTATCCGGGCGTCGCCAAGCTGATGGTCGACGCGGTCGCGACCCGCGACCTGCCGCTGATCCAGTCCTGCGCGATGATCTTCTGCGTCAGCTACCTGACGCTCATCACCCTGGCCGACCTGGTCGCGATCCTGTCCAATCCGAGGCTCCGCCGCTGATGCCCAAACCGATGTTCCTGTCGCCCGCCCGCCATGGCTTCCGCTTCAACTGGGCCGGCCGGATCGGCCTGGCCATCGTGCTGCTCTGGGGGGCGGTGGCGCTGGTCGGGCCGCTGATCACCCCCTATCCGGTGGGCGAGATCGTCGACTGGGACTATTTCGGTCCGATGTCGCAGAAATTTCTGCTGGGCACCGATTATCTGGGCCGCGACATGCTTTCGCGCATCCTGATGGGCGCGCGCTATACGGTGGGCATCTCGCTGGCGGCCGTCACCATCGCCTGTTCGGTGGGCGTGGTGCTGGGGATGATCGCCGCCGTGGTCGGCGGGATCTTCGACATGGGACTGTCGCGGCTGCTGGATGCGATCAACGGCATTCCGGGGCTTCTTTTCGGGCTGGTGGTCGCCGCCGCCGTCGGCTCGTCGCTGACCGTGCTGATCCTGACGCTGGCTACGATCTACATGCCCGGAGCCTACCGCTTTGCCCGGTCGCTTGCGGTGAACGTCAACACCATGGATTTCGTCACGGTCGCCCGGGCGCGGGGCGAGCGGACCCCCTATCTGATCGCGCGCGAGATCTTTCCCAACATCCTCGGCCCGGTGCTGGCCGATCTGGGCGTGCGCTTCGTCTTCATCGTGCTGGTGCTGTCGGGCCTGTCGTTCCTCGGGCTCGGGGTGCAGCCGCCCAATGCCGACTGGGGCGCGCTGGTGCGCGAGAATATCGGCGCGCTTAGCTTCGGGGCGCCTGCGGTGGTGTTCCCGTCGCTGGCCATCGCCTCGCTGACGATCTCGATGAACCTCTTCATCGACAACCTGCCCACCCGTATCCGCGACAGGAGCGCCTGATGCCCGACGCCAGCCAGCCTCTTGTCACCGTCCGCGACCTGCATATCGGCGCGGTCACCGATTCCGGCCGACAGGTCGAGATCATCAAGGGCGTGTCCTTCGACATCCAGCCCGGCGAATTCGTCGCGCTGATCGGCGAATCCGGGTCGGGCAAGACCACCATCGCGCTGTCGCTGATGGGCTATTGCCGCCCCGGCTGTTCGATCGCGGGCGGCACCGTCACGCTGGACGGCCGCGACGTCACCGCGATGTCCGAGGCCGACCGCGCCGAGCTGCGCGGCACCGAGGTGTCCTACGTGCCGCAATCGGCCGCCGCCGCCTTCAATCCCTCGAAGCGGATCATGGATCAGGTGGTCGAGATCACCGGCATCCACCGCCTGATGCCGCGCGCCGAGGCCGAGGCCAAGGCGGTCTCGCTGTTCCGCGCGCTCGCCCTGCCCCAGCCCGAGACCATCGGGCGGCGCTATCCGCACCAGGTCTCGGGCGGCCAGCTACAGCGGCTGGCCGCGGCCATGGCGCTGATCGGCGACCCGAAACTGGTGATCTTCGACGAACCGACCACGGCGCTTGACGTCACCACCCAGATCGAGGTGCTGCGCGCCTTCAAGGCGGTGGTGCAGAAAGGCGGCGTCTCGGGCGTCTATGTCAGCCATGACCTGGCCGTGGTCGCCCAGATCGCCGACCGGATCATCGTGCTGAAGGGCGGCGAGATCCAGGAAGAGAACACCACGCCGAAGATCCTGACCGAGGCCCGCCACCCCTATACCCGGGCGCTGCTGGCGGCGGTCGATCCGGTGCCGCACCAGCCGCGCAGCATTGCCGGCCTGCAGCCCCGCCCGCCGATCCTCGAAGCGATCGACCTGCATGCGGGCTATGGCACCTTCCAGAACGGCGAACCCGCCGTGAAGGTTCTGAAGAACATCAATTTCCGGCTGGAACGGGGCCGCAACCTTGGGGTCATCGGCGAATCCGGGTCCGGGAAATCGACCCTCGCCCGCGCCGTTTCGGGAATCCTGCCACCCTATCGCGGTGCGGTTCTGCTGGACGGGCACGAGCTTGACGGCGATCTGAAAGAGCGCCGCAAGGAAGACCTCAGGCGCATGCAGATCGTGTTTCAGCTGGCCGATACCGCGCTCAATCCGGCCCAGACGGTCGGCAGCATCCTTGCCCGCCCGCTGAAATTCTACCACGGGCTCAGGGGCGCGGCCCGCGACGCGCGGGTCGATGCGCTGCTGGACATGGTGCACCTGCCGGCCGCGCTGAAATACCGGCTGCCGCGCGAGCTGTCGGGCGGGCAGAAACAGCGGGTGAACCTCGCCCGGGCGCTGGCCGCCGAGCCCGAGCTGATCCTTTGCGACGAAATCACCTCGGCGCTCGACACTGTCGTGGCCGCCGCGATCCTGAAGCTGCTGGAAGAGCTGCAATCCGAACTGAACCTCAGCTACATGTTCATTTCGCACGACCTCTCGACGGTCGAAGCGATCTGCGACGACGTGCTGGTCATGTACAAGGGCGAGGTGGTCGAGGAACTGCCCGCGGCACGGATGTCGGCCGAGGCCGCGCATCCCTATTCGAAACTGCTGATCTCCTCGGTGCCGCAGATCGATCCGGGCTGGCTCGACAGTCTCGACCAAGACCCCGAATTGCTGGCCGCCTTCTCGCGCCGCTAGGTGTCGAGCTTGCCCGCGAACAGGCTGGTCAGCGGGATCTGCGACTTGATGAAGGGCGACTTGATCACGACGAAGCTGAAATACTTGTCGATGCCGATGTCGCGGTCGATCAGGCTTTCCATGATGGTCTGATAGTCGACGATGCCGGCGGTCACGAATTTCAGCAGATAGTCGTAGCCGCCCGACACCAGATGGCATTCGATGCAGGATTCGATCTTGGCCACGGTCTGCTGGAACCGCGAAAAGTCGATATGGCGGTGGTTCTTCAGCGTGACCTCGGTGAAGACGGTCAGGGTCTCGCCCAGCTTCGCCAGATCGATCTGCGCGCTGTAGCCGGTGATATAGCCCGCCGCCTGCAGCTTCTTGACCCGCATCAGGCAGGGCGAGGGCGAGAGGTTCACCAGCTCGGCCAGCTCGACATTGGTGATCCGCCCGTTCTTCTGCAACTCGGACAGGATCTTGATGTCGATGCGGTCAAGTTTCTGGCGGCTGTCCATGGGTCGTCCTCGGCGGTAAGGCGTCATCGGGGGGCGCCAGAGGCCCCGGCGGGCGGTCTGCGGCCGTCTGACGCAACGTCCGAGAAACGCCTTCTCACGCTGTTCGGCAAGGGCAATTCCGCAGGAAATGCTGTTTCCGGCGCGGATTCTGGCAGGTACGGGCGCGTCGGCTGGCCTAACGTCGGCCCCGAACAGACCGGAGTCCCCTCATGCCCGCGCCCCTCCACCGGATCGAAACCCCCGATATCCTGCCCGAATCCGCCGATTGCGTCGTCATCGGCGCAGGCATCGTGGGCGTGTCGGCCGCCTATTGGCTGGCCGCGGCCGGACAGAAGGTCGTGCTGCTGGAAAAGGGGCTGGTCGGCGCCGAACAGTCCTCGCGCAACTGGGGCTGGTGCCGCCAGCAGAACCGCGACGCGCGCGAACTGCCGCTGGCCACCCGAAGCCTCGAGCTTTGGGACCGCCTGACCGCCGAAACCGGCACCGATCTCGGCTTCCGCCGCTCGGGGCTTCTCTATCTCTCGAACGACCCCGCCGAGATCGAGGGCTGGGCCGACTGGGGCCGCTTTGCCCGGGGCGCGGGCGTCGATACCCGGATGCTGAGCGCCGCCGAGGCCGCCGAGCGCGGCGCCGCGACCGGGCAGGCCTGGGCGGGCGGGGTCTGGTCGCCGACCGACGGCATCGCCGATCCGGCGCGCGCCGCGCCCTTGATCGCGACCGGCGTGACGAAGCTGGGGGGCACCGTCCTGCAGAACTGCGCCGCCCGCGGGATCGAGCGTGAGGCGGGCGCCGTCAGCGGCGTCATCACCGAAAAGGGCGTGATCCGCACCCGCCAGGTGGTGCTTGCGGGCGGCGCCTGGGCCGCGAGCTTCCTGCATCAGTTGGGGCTTCGGGTCCCGCAAGCCTCGGTCCGCAGCTCGATCCTGTCGCTCGCGCCCGGCGGCGGCGATCTTCCGGCGGCGCTTCATACCGCCGCCGTTTCCGTCACCCGGCGCGGCGATGGCGGGCATACACTGGCAATCTCGGGCAAGGCCAGTCTCGACCCGACGCCCGGCGCCCTGATGGGCGCGCGGCACTTCCTGCCGATGTTCGCCAAGCGCTGGCAGGCGCTGGCCCCGGGCGGGTTCCAGGCCTGGGCCGCGGGCTTCGAGACCCGGCGCCGCTGGGCGATGGACGCCCCCACCCCGATGGAGCGGGTCCGCATCCTCGACCCGCGCCCGGCGCCGAAGCTGATCGCCGAGACGCTGACCCGTGCCCGCCGCCTGCTGCCCGCACTGAAGACGCTGCCGGTGCAGGCCGAATGGGCGGGCTATATCGACAGCACGCCCGACGGGGTGCCGGTCATCGACGGCGAGATCGGCGTGCCGGGCCTGCTGCTGGCGGCGGGGTTCTCCGGGCATGGCTTCGGCATCGGCCCCGGTGCTGGCCATCTGGTGGCCGACATCCTGCTGGGCCGCCCGCCGATCACCGAAATCGCGCAATACCGGCTGGCGCGTTTTGGCGGGGCGCAATGGGGCAAGGTCTCGGAGTTCTGAGCCGGTCATCGGGCGAAGCGCCCGATCCCGAACTCGGCCAGCGGGGTCATGCAGGCCCCGGTCGCGATCAGCTCGGCCATGGCGTCGCCGACACCGGGGCAATGCTGAAGGCATGCAACAGCCCCCGCGTTGTGCCCGAAGCCCCCAGCGCAGGCAAAAGTCGCACGAGCGCCCGCACCTGCCCCGGCAGCCGCGCCGGATCGGCTTGGGCATGACCGGGGTCAAGCGCCACCGCCACCCGTTCGGCCGCGCCGCCGAAGATGATGTTGCCGCGCTCGACCTGCCGCAGATAGCCGTTCCGGCCCGCGTCCCGGGTCCAGATCCCGACCACCGGCAGCACCCGGTGCGGCAGCGGCTCGGTCACGCACATCTGCGAGCCGAACGCTTCCAGCGGCACCGGCTCGCCGAACCTCGCCGCGATCCCGGCTCCCAGGCCCCGGCCGCGTTCAACAGGACCCCGGCGCCAAAGGTGCCTTGCGCGGTCGCAACCTCGAAGCCCGAACCGGTCTGGCGGATATCAACCCGCCCCGCCTCTTCGACGATCCGCACGCCCAGCGCGCGGGCGGCAGCGGCGAAGGCGGGCGCGATCAGGCGCGGATTGGCCGACCCGTCCTCGGGCGAGAACGAGGCCGCAATCGCCTCGGGCCCGAACCCCGGAAAGCGCGCGCGGATCTCTGTCGGCGCCAGCTCCTGAAGGTCGAGCCCCCAGGGCCGGGCGGCCTCGGCAAAGGCGCGCATGTCCGACAGGCCGTCGGCGTCGAAGATCAGCCGCAGATGCCCGGTCGCGCGGAACTCGACATCGCGGCCCAGAAGCGCCTCGGCCTCGCCCCAAAGCGCGCGGGACCGATGGGCCAGCGGCAGTTGCGGCAGGTGGCGCCCGGTCCGGCGGATATTGCCGAAGGCGGCGATGGTGGCGCCGGTGCCGATCCGGCCGCGCTCGACCAGCGTCACCCGAACCCCGCGCCGGCCCAGGAAAAAGGCCGAGGCCCTTCCCATCGGCCCGCCGCCCGGAACCGGTGCATCCATGCTGCCGCCACCTGACTTTGTCCTCTGCAAGTTTGGCGGCGTGGGGTCTTTGCGTCAAAGACCGGATCGGGATAACCTCATAAGCTGGACCTATGAAAAGCCGATGCGCGCACGCCAGATGGAAGTCTTTAGCGCCATCATGCGGGCGGGCACCGTCACCGCCGCCGCGCGGATGCTGAACATCTCGCAGCCGGCGCTGCGCCAGATCCTTCTGCATACCGAGGACGAACTGGGCTTTCCGCTGTTCGACCGGATCAGGGGCCGCCTGCATCCGACGCCCGAGGCCATCGGGATCTTCCCCGAGGCCGAACGGATCTTCGCCTATCTCGAAGGGCTGCGCCCGAAGACCGCCGATCTGCGGCATGGCCGGGCCGGGCTGGTGCGGATCGCGGCCTCGACCCCGCCCGCAATGGCCGTGCTGCCCGGCGCGCTGGCCGCCTTCCGGGCGCGCCATCCCGAAATCCTGCTGCGGTCTCACATCGCGCCGCTGGCCTCGATGATCCGGATGCTGCGCGCGGGCGATGCCGGGCTGGCGCTGGCGCTTGACGACCGTCTTGCCCCCGATATCGCGGCCGAGGTCCTGAGCCGTGTCGGCTTCGCCTGCCTTCTGCCCGCAGGCCATCCGCTGGCCGCGCAGGAAAGCCTGAGCCTTGCCGATCTGGCGGAGGCGCCGCTGATCTTCCATCGCGGCGACACCCGCCCCGGCGAAGAGCTGGCCCGCGCCGAGAGCGTGACCCTGACCGCCAGCCTCGAGATCGACGGCTCGATCTCGGCCGTGGGCTTCCGTGCAGGCGGGATTGGGGCTTGCCCTCGTCGATGCACTGCTGCCCTGGGCGCAGTTCGCGGGTATCGCGGTCCGGCCGCTGACGGCCAGCCCGACCGTGCCGCTGGCTCTGCTCTCGGCCCGCAACCGCCCGCTGTCGCAGGCCGAGACCCGGCTTTGCGGCCATCTGCGCCAGACCTGCCCAACGCTGCCCGCCCTTTCCGCATAAGCGTGACTTCTGCCCCCTGCCGGGATGCGTCTTGGACCGCGCCCCGGCCCGCGTGCCAGCCTCGGCCCCGAAACAGCAAGGGACAGGTGGCATGGACGGACGCGGCGCTTTGCCAGCCGACTGGAAGGTCGGCGTCGATATCGGCGGCACCTTCATCGACTTCTGCGCGCTCGAGACGCGCTCGGACCGGGTGGCCTCGCTGAAGGTGCTGACCACGCCCGACGAGCCGGGGGCCGTGCTGATCACCGGCCTTTCCCTGCTGGCCGGGCGCGAGGGGCTGGCACCCGGCGACATCATCCGCTTCGTCCATGGCACCACCGTCGGCATCAACACGGTGATCCAGCGCAAGGGGGCGCGGCTCGCACTTCTGACCAATGCGGGTTTCGAGGACGTGATCGAGCTGGCGCGCCTGAGGATGCCTGCCATGTATTCGCTGTTCCGCGCGCGTCCCGATCAGCTGATCGCCCGCGACATGGTCTTCGGCATCCCCGCGCGGCTGCGGGCCGATGGGCGGGAAACCCTGGCACCGGACATGGCTGCGGTGGCCGGGGCCGTCGCCACGGCCCGCGCCCGGGGGGCCGAGGGGATCATCGTGGCCTTCCTGCATGCCTGGCGCGACGGCGCGCAGGAGGCCGCGATCAAGGCCGAAATCCAACGCCTTGCACCGGACCTTTTCGTCTTTACCTCGCCCGAGGTCTGGCCGGTGATCCGCGAATACGAACGCACGACGACCGCGATCCTGAACGGGTACGTGCATCCGCGCGTCGCGGGCTATCTCGGCGCGCTCGAGGACCGGCTGGCCACGCAGGGCGTGCCCAGCCGGTCCTTGCTGACCAAGTCGAATGTCGGGGTGATGAACGCCGCCGAGGGCAAGACCGCCTGCGTGAACATGCTCTTGTCGGGCACCGCCTCGGGGGTGATCGGAGCCGCCTGGCTGGCCCGGCAGGCGGGCGAGGACAAGGTGCTGACGCTCGATATCGGCGGCACCTCGGCCGATTTCGCGCTGATCGTCGATGGCACCGCGCAATTCGGCACGGGCGGCGGTGGGCGAGTTTCCGTTGCACATGCCTTCGGTCTCGGTCAACTCGATCGGGATCGGCGGCGGGTCCATCGCCTGGATCGACGATCACGGCGTGTTTCGGGTGGGGCCTTACACGGCCGGGTCAAGCCCCGGCCCCGCCTGCTATGGGCGCGGCGGCACCAAGGCGACGGTGACCGATGCGATGGCCGATTGCGGCTGGCTCGGACATACGGAAATGGCCTATGGGCAGCTCGACATGGACCCCGCGTTGGCCCGCGCGGCGGTGGGCGAACTGACCGCGATCCTCGAGCGGCCGCTGGCCGAAACGGCGCAGGCGATCCTCGATATCGCGGTTTCCGAGATGTTCGTCGAGGTCGAGAAACTGGCCCCGCGCGCGGGCGTCGATCTGCGGGAATTCACCCTGATGCCCTTCGGCGGCGGCGGCCCGATGTTGGGCGCGTTCCTGGCGCAGGAGATGGGCATCTCGCATGTGATGGCGCCGCGCCGTCCCGGCGCCGTCTCGGCGCTTGGCGGACTGGTGGCCGATCTCAGGGGCGATTTCATCCGCAGGGTCTTTGCCCTGCCCTCGCCCGAGGTCCTGCCGGGGCTGCGGACCTCGCTGGCCGACCTGATCGCCGAGGGCCGCCAATGGCTGACCCATCAGGGCCATGACGGCGCCGTCGATCTGATCCTGTCGGCCGACATGCGCTATCACGGGCAAATCTATGAAATCGAGGTGACGCTGGACCCAGCCTGGATCGAGACGGGGGATCTGGGCGCCATCGCGGCGGCCTTCCACGCGACACATGCGCGGATCTACGACTTCGACGACCCGACGGGCACGGTCGAGATGGTCAACCTGCGCCTGACCGCCATCGGCGCGGGCCCCGCATTGAGCCTGCCCGAGGCAGAAGAGGCAAAGACCGCCGCGACCGCACTGAGATCCGTCCGGGTCCATACGGGCGGCGCCGAACAGGATGTGAACCTCTATTCCCGGGACGATCTGACCCCGGGCACAAGGTTCGAAGGCCCCGCCGTCGTCGTCCAGGAAGACACCACCGTCGCGATCCCGCCCGGGGCGCTGGCCCTTGTGGACCGGCACCTGAACCTTCATCTGCAGATCGAGGAGCGCGCCTGATGTTTGATCGCATGACCCTTCAGGTTCTCGCGAAACATGCCCGCGCCGCGGCCGAGAACATGGCCCATACGCTGCACCGCACCGCCCATTCCGCCTTCGTCAAGGAGACGCAGGATTTCACGGTGATGCTGATGGACCGCGCGGGCCAGACCTTCGCCGTGCCGATGGATCTGGGCGCCACCTGGTGTCCGGGGCTGACCTGTGGCCGCGCAATCGACATGGTGGATGACTACCGCCCGGGCGATGTGGCCTTCACCAACGCCCCCTATTCGGGCCATGTCGCGACCCACGCCCCCGACACCCATCTGTGGAAGCCGATCTTGGCGGACGGCGAGATCGTCGCCTGGTCTGGCGGGCATATCCACAATACCGACATGGGCGGCGCCGTGCCCGCCTCGCTGTCGCGCGCGCTGACCGAGATCCATCAGGAGGGCATTTGCGTTCCGCCGATGAAGCTGGTGAACGAGGGGGGCTTCGACGCGCAGATCCTGCGGATCATGACGACGAACGTGCGCAAGCCCGATCTGAACATCGGCGACATCAAGGCGCTGCTCGGCGCGCTGAACACGGGCGAACGCAAGGCCCATGCGATGATCGCCAAGTTCGGCAAGGCGACGTTTCTGGACGGGGTGGAGGAGCTGCTCGACCGTGCCGAGGCCCAGGCCCGTGCCGTGCTGGCGGCGATGCCCGACGGGACATGGGAGTTCGCCGATTATGCCGCCGAGGATTCCGAAAAGGCCAATCCCTGCCGGCTGAAGCTGCGCCTCACGATCCGGGGCGACGAGGCCATCCTCGATTTCACCGGGTCCGATCCGCAGATGGCCAGTTCGCTTAACGTGCCCTCGGGCGGCGATCCGCGCCACACGGTGCTTTTGGTGGGCGTCTATTACGTCCTTTACACCCTGAACCCGAAGATCCTGCTGAATAAGGGGCTCGCGGGCCCCTTCACCTGCATCGCGCCCGAGGGCACCGTGCTGAACCCGGTGGCGCCCGCCGCGGTCGGCATGCGGTCGCTGACCTGCGCGCGGCTGCGCTCGGTGATCTTCGGCGCCTTCTCGCAGGCGGTGCCCGACCGCCTGCCCACAGCACCAGCCGGTAACAACTGCAGCGTCAACGTGATGACCACCGACGAGCGGACCCGGCGCAACATCATCGCTGCGGTGAACCCGGTCGTGGGCGGTGGCGGCGGCATGCCCCATCGCGACGGCACCAATGGCTCGGGCGCCGATGCGGCCTACCTGAAGAACACGCCCATCGAGATCACCGAAACCGAAACCCCGGTCGAATTCGTGAAATATGGGCTTGCGCGCGATTCCGGCGGCCCGGGGCGCTGGCGCGGCGGGCTTGCGACCGAGATGGCGTTCCGCGTCTTCGCCCCCGATACCCGCATCACCGTGCGCAACCGCGACCGGTCCTTCTTTCGCCCCTGGGGCTTACTGGGGGGCCGGGCGGCGGGGCTGTCCGATATGGTCGTCAATCCCGGCACACCGAATGAGCGGCGTCTGGGCAATGTCGATGCCGCCGTGCTGCAACCGGGCGACGTGCTCGAGATCCGCTCGGACGGGGGCGGCGGGCGCGGCGATCCGATGGCGCGCGAGCCCTGGCGGGTGGCTTGGGACGTGGCGCGGGGCTATGTCTCGGCCGGGGCCGCCGGTCGCGACTATGGCGTGATGCTGCCCGAGGGCAGGGTCGACGAGGCCGCGACGGCGGCGCGGCGCCGCCCGGGCCACGCCCGCGGCCTATGACGCGCTGAGTGCGATCCTGTCGGCGCTGCCGATCCACTGGCGGTTCTTCGCCAAGACCGAAATCTTTGCGCGGATGGACGGCGCACCGGCGCCGAAGGCGTCGCGGCCGCGTTCGAGGCGGTCTGCGCTCGTTTCCCCGACCTGCCCCGCCCCGCCAGGACCACAGAGGCCATTGAGGCCGCCGAATGACCGGTCAGCTCGTCCGGCTGGCGGAAAAGGGCCGCCCGCCCGTCCGCTTCATGCTGGATGGCCGCGCCTGTCAGGCCCTGGCGGGCGACACGGTGCTGACGGCGGTGCTGACATCGGCCCGGAGCCTGCGCGCGGGCGATGCAGGCCCAGAACGGCGCGCCGGTTCTGCCTGATGGGCGCCTGTCAGGATTGCTGGGTCTGGCAGGAAGACGGGCCGCGGCTCCGCGCCGGTTCGACGCCCGTCGCGCCGGGCATGCGGCTTCTGTCGCAGCCGCCGGAAAGCTGGCCATGACCCGGGTCGTCATCGTCGGCGCGGGCCCCGCGGGCATCCGCGCGGCCGAAACCCTGGCCCATGCCGGGCTTTGCCCGATGGTGATCGACGAGGGCACGCGCGCGGGGGGCCAGATCTACCGCCCCCCCCCGCAGGCTTCGCCCGCCCTCCTGCCACGCTTTATGGCAGTGAGGCCGCCAAGGCGGTCGCGCTGCATGACTGTTTCGACGGGCTTGTGGCCCGGGGCCGGATCGACCATTGCCCCGAAAGCTCAGTCGTGGCGATCCGCGACGGGGTGCTGCATGTCCTTGGCCCTGAAGGGCTTTTGCCCTGCCCCTTCGACCGGCTGATCCTTGCATCCGGCGCCACCGACCGGCTGGCCCCGGTGCCCGGCTGGCAGGCGCCGGGGGTGTTTTCGCTTGGCGCCGCGCAGATCGCGCTCAAGTCGCAGGGCGTGGCGCTGGGACGGCGGATCGTGCTGGCCGGAAGCGGCGGAGGCTGTGTGGAGACGGGCCGGCAGGGGTTTTCGGATGCTGATTTGCCCGGATGCTCGCTTTAGCCGTCTCAGACATCCCCTGGCGCGCGTGGCGGCCCGGCGATCCCTTTCGGGCAAAGCGCAACGTCTGCGCTTGGGGCGCGGCACCCCCCGATCAGGCCGGAATGGCCCGCATCAGGCCCCGGATGGCGATCAACGCGACCACCCGCTTGATGTTGTAGGCAAACACATTCAGCGCCATCTCGCTGCGGACGTTCTTCAGCCTCCGGGTCAGGAAATGGGTGTGCCCCATCCAGGCCTTGCGCGTGCCGAACGGGTGTTCCACGGTGCAGCGGCGCAGGGTCATCGGATCCGCATGCCCACCCAGCCTTTCGCGCATCGCATCGACCAGGTGTTCATGGTCCCACCGGGTGATCCGACGTTCCTTGCTGGTGGTGCAGCGGTGACGAACCGGACAATCCTGACATTCATTGGTCCAGTGGCGGCCGACCCGCAGGCCGTCCTCCTCGCGCGAGTAGCGATAGTTCAGCTCTTCTCCCGCTGGGCAGACATAAACCTCGCGGGCCGGATCGTAAGCGAAGTCGGCCTTCACATGCATGCCCTTGCCCAGGTTGCCCGATGTCTCGGGGCGCGGCATGGTCGTGGTGATCCCCGCCTGAGGACAGGCCAGGATCTGAGACCCGCTGAAATATCCCTTGTCGGCAATGGCGTGCAGGTCGTCGCGCTGAAGGGCCTCCCTGGCCGCGGCCGCCATCGGGCTCAGCTGGTCGCGATCGAAGCCCTGATTGGTCACGTCATGTGCTACGATCAGATGCGTCTCGGTATCGACCGCGGCCTGGACGTTGTGGCCGACCATGCCGCCGTGCCGGGCGCTGGTCGCCATGGCCCGGGCATCGGGATCCGTCAGCGAGATCTGCCCGTCGGGCGCCTCGGTCAGGGCCTTCTCCATTGCCTTCAGCCGGGCAATCTCCTGCCGGATACGACCGTAGCGGCGAGCAAGATGGGCGACCTTGTCAGCCCGGGCTTCCCCCTCTTCCTGGCGGTCGATACGGGCCATGTCATCGACATACCGCGAGACATCAGCCTCCAGATGGGCCAAGCGGCTGGCGATCTTGTTCTTTGTGAAGTTCCTGTCGCGGTTGTTCACGGCCTTGAACTTGCTGCCGTCGATGGCCACGCAATCGCCCTTCAGCACCCCGATCCGCCGGCACAGCTCCACGAACTGCGCGCAGGTCCTGCGGATCGCTGCCCCGTTATCGCGCCGGAAATCGGCGATGGTCTTGTGATCGGGCACCAGGCGGCCGGTCAGCCACATCACCTCGACATTGCGACCCGCCTCACGCTCCAGGCGACGGCTGGACGGGATGCGGGTCAGATAGCCGTAGATGAAGAGCTTCAGCAGCACAGCCGGATGGTAGCCCGGGCGACCGGTTCGGGCGGGCACACAACGCTCGAAGCCGAGCGCCGGAAGATCAAGCTCCTCGACGAAGAGATCGACGACACGGACCAGGTGATCCTCGCCGATCCAGTCCTCGAGACGATCAGGGAAAAGCGTGACCTGCTCCCGGTCGATGCCATCGATGAAGCCCGCCATCCCTGCCTCCTGCCAACTCGCGGAAGCTTAACACGGAACAGCGTTTCCACACAGCCTCGGCCGGCTGCTGACGCTGGTCGCGGCACAGCTGCAGGCGGCCGGAGCCGGGGTCGCCGCCGTTCTGGACACCGCACCGCTTGGGGCGCAGGCCCGGGCGCTGCCCCAGCTGGCCGCCCGACCCGTCGTCACGCTGCGAGGGCTGACGATGCGGGCGCGGCTCGGGCGGCTGTTCCGCGCGGGCGTCACGCTCGGGCGGATCGAGGCAGATGCCGAGGGGCCGACCGCGCTTTGCTGGCGCGACGCGCGCGGACAGGCGCGGCCCCCCTGCGATACCGTCGCGCTTGGCTGGCACCTGCGGTCCGAAACCCATCTGGCCGAACTGGCGGGCGCGCGCCTTGTCCACGATCCGCTCTGGGCGCAATGGCGGCCCGAGACCGACCCGATGGGCCGGGCGGGTGCCGGGCTTTATCTCGCGGGCGACGGGCTTTGCCTTCTAGGCGCCGACGCGGCCGAGATCGCGGGGCGGCTGGCCGCCATCGCCTGCCTTCAGGATCTGGGCCTGCCCCACCCCGCGTCCGATCTGCGCCGCCTCAAACGCCCGCGCCGCTTTGCGGCCGGTCTGGCGCAGGCCTTTCCCGACCCCGCCGCCAGGGTCGCGGCACTGCCCGACAGCGCCGTCATCTGCCGCTGCGAGGGCATCACCGCGGGCGCGCTGCGCGAAAGCGCGGCCCATGGCGGGGCGGAGGCGAACCGGGTCAAGTCGCTGTCGCGCGCCGATATGGGCCGCTGTCAGGGCCGCTATTGCCAGATCGCCGCAACCGAGATCCTGGCCGCCGCCACCGGGATCGCGCCAGAGATGCGGCCGGCCGAGGCGGGACGGATGCGGGCCCAGGCCCCGGCGCGGCCGCTGCCGGTCTCGGCCTGCCTGGCCCGCCCGGACCCCGGCCGGTCGCAGACGATCCTGCCATCCGGGCGGCGCTGACAGCGGAATATGCTGCGCGCCCCGGCACTTCGGCAGGAAGATACGGGGGGCCATCGGCTAGGCTCGGCCCGAGATCACAGCGGAGGAGCCATGTCGCTCAGTTTCGACCCGGCACGCCTGTCCCTGCCGGAGGGTCATTTCATCGGCGGGCGCTATCTGCCCGGCCCCGACGCCATCGAGATCCGCGCGCCCTCGGACGGCCGCATCCTTGGCGCGATCCCGCAAGCCGATGCCGGGACCGTCAACCGCGCGGTCGAGGCCGCCCGCACGGCACTTGCCCGGTCGGGCTGGGCCGATCTGGCCCCCCGCGACCGGGTTCGAGCGCTGCAGGCCTGGGCCGATCTGATCGAGGCCGAGGCCGAGGACCTGGCCCGGATCGAGGCCGTGGCTTCGTCCCGCCCGATTGCCGAGGCGGTGCCGGGCGATGTCGCGATCCTGGCCGAACAGATCCGCTTCTTCGCGGAATTCGCCGACAAGGAGGGCGGCAGCCTGGTGCCGACCGGCGCCGGGCGGATGGGGATGATCGCGTCCGAACCCTATGGCGTCGTCGGCGCCATCACGCCCTGGAACTTCCCGCTGTCGATGGCGGGCTGGAAGCTTGGCCCGGCACTGGCCGCGGGCAATGCGGTGGTGCTGAAACCCTCCGAGATGACCCCCTGGTCGACGCTGCGCCTGGCCGAACTTTCGGTGCGCGCGGGCCTGCCCGAGGGGCTGATCAACATCGTGCTCGGCGACGGGCCGAACACCGGCGCGGCGCTGGTCGCCCATCCCGGCATCGCCAAGGTCTCGTTCACCGGCTCGACCCGGGCGGGCGCGGCGATCATGGAAAACATCGCGCGCAGCGGCATCAAGCCGATGACGCTGGAACTGGGCGGCAAGTCGCCGCAACTGGTCTTCGCCGATGCCGATCTGGACCTCGCCGCCGACTGCATCCTGCGCGGCATCACCGCGAATGCCGGTCAGGTCTGCGTCGCCGGATCGCGCCTGATCGCCGAAGCCTCTGTGGCCGAAGAGCTGGCCGCGAAAATCGCCGCGAAGATGGCCGGGATCGCCCCCGGCCCGACCTGGGAGGCGACCACCGGCTATTCGCCGATCATCTCGGAGGCCCAGCTGTCCCGCATCGACAGCCTCGTGCAGGCCGCCCGGGCCGAGGGCGCCGGGGTGCTGTGCGGCGGCGAACGCCTCGACCGGCCCGGCAGCTTCTATGCGCCCACGATCCTGACCGGGCCTGGCGCGGACTCGCCCGCCATCACCGAAGAGATCTTCGGCCCGGTCCTGACGGTCGAAACCTTCGGAACCGAGGACGAGGCGCTGGCCCTGGCTCGCCATCCGACTTATGGCCTCTGTTCGGGGATCTACACTCGCGATCTGTCGCGCGCGCTGCGGATGACCCGCGCGATCGAGGCGGGCACGGTCTGGGTCAACCGCTATGGCCGCTCGCGCGACCACATCCTGCCCACCGGAGGCTGGAAATCCTCGGGCCTTGGCAAGGATCTGGGCCGCGAGGCCTATCTGGCCAACCGACGCCAGAAATCCGTTCTGATCGACCTTTGAGCCGCCTTTTCAGGAGACGACCATGACCAACCACAAGATCGCCCTGATCCCGGGCGACGGCATCGGCGTCGACGTGACCGATGCCGCGATGGAGATCGCCACCGCCGCCGCCCGGCGCTTCGGCTTCACGCTGGCGACCGAGACCTTCCCCTGGTCCTGCGACCATTACCTGGCCACGGGGCGGATGATGCCCGAGGACGGGATCGAGACGTTGCGCGGCTTCGACGCGATCTATCTGGGCGCGGTCGGCTGGCCCGCCACGGTGCCGGATTCCGTGTCGCTGCACGGGCTTTTGCTGCCGATCCGCAAGGCCTTCGCGCAATATGCCAATATCCGGCCGCACCGGCTGCTGAAAGGCGTCGAAGGCCCGCTGAAGTCGGAAGGCTTCGACATTCTCTGCATCCGCGAGAATACCGAGGGCGAATATTCCGGCGCGGGCGGGCGCGTGCATCAGGGCACGCCGGGCGAGGTCGCGATCCAGACCTCGGTCTTCACCCGGATGGGCGTCGAACGCATCCTGCGCTTTGGCTTCGAGCAGGCGCGCGCGCGGCGCGGGCATCTGACCTCGGTGACGAAGTCGAATGCCCAGCAGTATTCGATGGTCTTCTGGGACGAGGTCACCCGCGAGGTTGCCGCCGACTACCCGGACGTGACCGTCGAGCCCATGCATATCGACGCGATGGCCGCGCGGATGGTGATGGCGCCCGAAAGCCTTGACGTGATCGTCGCCTCGAACCTTTTCGGCGACATCCTGACCGATCTGGGGGCGGCCATTCAGGGGGGCCTTGGCTTCGCGGCCTCAGCCAATATCAACCCCGACCGCAGCGCGCCCTCGATGTTCGAACCCGTGCACGGGTCGGCCCCCGATATCGCGGGCAAGGATATCGCCAACCCCATCGCCGCGATCTGGTCGGCGGCGATGATGCTCGATCATCTGGGCGAGGCCGAGGCCGCCGCCGCGATCCTTGCCGCCATCGAGGCCGCCACGGCGCAAGGCATCGGCACCCGGCCCGGCAGCCATTCCACATCCGCGATCACCCAAACCGTCAAGGCGGCGCTGGAGGCCTGAAATGACCCTGAACGATCCCGATCTTTTCCGCGAGGCCGCGCTGATCGGCGGCCAGTGGACCGCCCGCGCCGACATGGCGGTGACCGATCCCGCGACCGGCGCCACCATCGGCCACATGCCCGACTGCACCGCCGCCGAGACCGAGGCCGCCATCGCCGCCGCCGCGGCCGCCATGGGCCCCTGGAAGGCCCGCAGCCATGCCGAGCGTGCCGATCTGCTGATGGCCTGGTACGACCTGATGCGCGCCCATGAGAACGATCTGGCCCGGATCCTGAACGCCGAGCAGGGCAAGCCGCTGGCCGAGGCCCTGGGCGAGATCCGCTATGGCGCGAGCTTCGTGCGCTGGTTTGCCGAAGAGGCCCGCCGGATCAATGGCGGCATCATCCCCTCGCCCACGCCCGACAAGCGCATCCTGACGCTGAAGGAACCCGTGGGCGTCTGCGCCATCATCACGCCCTGGAACTTCCCCAACGCGATGATCACCCGCAAGGTCGCCCCGGCGCTGGCGGCAGGCTGTACCGTGGTCATCAAGCCCTCGGACTTCACCCCCTATTCGGCGCTGGCGCTTGGGGTTCTGGCCGAGCGCGCGGGCATCCCCGCGGGCGTCATCAACATCCTGACCGGCCGCCCCGAAGAGATCGGCGCGACGCTGACCGGGTCCGCAATCGTGCGCAAGCTGTCCTTCACCGGCTCGACCCGGGTGGGGGCTCTGCTGATGGAGCAATGCGCGCTCACGGTGAAACGCCTCAGCCTGGAACTGGGCGGCAATGCGCCCTTCATCGTCTTTGACGACGCCGATCTCGACGCGGCGGTCGAGGGCGCGATGGCCTCGAAATTCCGCAATGGCGGGCAGACCTGCGTCTGTTCGAACCGGATCCTGGTGCAGGCGGGCATCCATGACGCCTTCGTCGAGAAGCTTTCGGCCCGGGTCGCTGCGCTGAAGGTGGGCGCGGGCACCGAGGACGGCACCCAGATCGGCCCGATGATCAACGCCGCCGCCATCGCCAAGATCGAGGCCCATGTCGCCGACGCGCTGGCAAAGGGCGCGACCCGGGCGACCCCCGCCCGCGATCTGCCGCCGCAGTTCGCCGATCCGGTGGTCCTGACCGGCGCCACGACCGCGATGCGGCTGGCCTCGGAGGAAACCTTCGGCCCGGTGGCGCCCATCTTCCGCTTTAAGACCGAGGCCGAGGCGCTGGCCCTCGCCAATGGCACGCCCTTCGGGCTGGCCGCCTATTTCTACACCCGCGATCTGGCCCGCGCCTTCCGGGTCGGCGAGGCGCTCGAGTTCGGTCTGGTGGGGCTCAATACCGGCGCGGTCAGCCATGAGGTGTCGCCCTTCGGGGGCGTCAAGACCTCGGGGCTCGGGCGCGAGGGCGCGCAGGCCGGGATCGAGGAATACCTTGAAACCAAAGCCTTCCATATGGGCGGCCTGCTCTGATCGAGGCAGGGCGCGCCCATCGGCGCGCCCTTTCCGGGGCCCCGGCGGCAGTGGCCCCGGGCGGTTAATTCTTATTTCGGATGTGGGGACTAGGCAGGGAGTCGTTTTCAACCAGTGAGCCCTGTTCATGAAAGCTGTCCTGGCGGTTCTCGCCACCCTCCTGACGCCTGGGATTGCAGCCGCCGGCACCGAGCGTTTCGCGCTTCATACCGACCTCGACCATGTCTGGACGATGACCGCCGCGGCGCTGGTCTTCATGATGCAGGCGGGCTTCCTGCTGCTCGAGGCCGGGCAGGTCCGGTCCAAGAACTCGATCAACGTCGCCCAGAAGAACCTGGTCGATTTCATCCTGTCGACGCTGGCCTTCGGCTCGATCGGCTTTGCGCTGATGTTCGGTCCCAGCCTCGGCGGATGGATCGGGTTTTCTTCCGACTACATTTTCTTCAACACCGAAGGCGACTGGTCGCTGACCTTCTTCGTCTTCCAGCTGATGTTCTGCGGCACCGCGGCCACCATCGTCTCGGGCGCGGTCGCGGAACGCGCGACGATGTCGGGCTACATGATCTGCACCCTGCTGATCGGCTGCCTGATCTACCCGGTCTCGGGCCACTGGGCGTGGGGCGGGCTGCTGTCGGGCGAGACCGAGGGCTGGCTCGCGCGGCTCGGCTTCATCGACTTCGCCGGGTCGACCGTGGTGCATTCGGTCGGTGCCTGGGTGGCTCTGGCCGCGATCATCCTCATCGGACCGCGGCTCGGGCGCTATGACGCAGCGGGACGGCCGGTCACGCTCCATGGCCATTCGCCGGTCCTGTCGACGCTGGGCGCGCTGATCCTCTGGATCGGCTGGATCGGGTTCAATGGCGGATCGACCAATATCGGGTCCGGCGCCATCGCCGGGATCATCGCCAACACCATCGTCTCGGGCGCGGCGGGCGGTGCGGTCGGGCTGATCATCGGAGCGCGCAAGACCGGCATCTACCGGCCCGAGCATCTGATCAACGGCTCGCTGGCCGGTCTGGTCGGCATCACCGCAGGCTGCGACGCGGTCGCGACGCAATCGGCCTTCCTGATCGGGGCCAGCGCGGGCGCCGTCGCCTTCCTTGCGCGTGAGATGCTGGACCGGGTCTGGCGGCTAGACGACCCGCTCGGGGCGATCTCGGTGCACGGCGTCGCAGGGGCCTGGGGGACGCTGATGGCGGGCGCCCTGGCCCGGCCCGATGCGCTGATGGCAGGCAGCCGGATCGCCCAGATCGGTGTGCAGGCCCTGGGCATCGGCGCGGTCTTCGTCTGGGCCTTCGGCACGGCCTTCGTTCTGCTGCGGATCGTGGACGCGCTGCTGCCCGCGCCCGACGGGCCGCGCGGCGGGCTTCGCGTCACGCGCGAGGCCGAGGAGGCCGGGCTGAACATTGCCGAACACGACGCGCCGCTGGGCCTTTCGGGGCTGGTGCGGGCGATGGCCCGCATCGCCGAGAACCCCTCGGCCGAGATCGGCAGGATCGAGACCGAACCGGGCGAGGAATCGCACGAGGCGGCGACCCTGTTCAACGGCATCGCCGAGAACATCCGCCGCAAGGCCGAAACCGACCGGCGGCTTGCCGACCAGTCCGAGGCGTTGCTGGCCGATCTGGCCGGGACCATCGAGGCGGTGCTGGACGGGCGGCTCGACCGGCGCATGCAGATCGGGCACGAGGGCCCCTTCGCCCGGGTGCCGGGGTCGATCAATGCGATGATCGGGTCGGTCGAGACTATGGTCGGCGAGATCGCCGCCTCGGCCCAGTCGGTCGCCGCCCATGCCGCGCAGCTCAGCGCCCAGAGCGCGACGCTGACCTCGGGCTCGACCGATCAGGCGCGCCAGATCGGGTCCGTTTCGGAAGAGATGGCCGAGCTGCGCGCCGAGGTCGACCGCAACGGCGCGCGTCTGGAACAGGCGTTGCTGAATTCCGAGCTGGCGCGTCAGAGCGCGGCCGATGCCGCCGAGATTTCGCAGCGGGCCGTGGCCGGGATGGAACAGGCCAGCGCCGCGATCGGACGCATCGCCGCCGGGCTCGAGATGATCGACGAGGTCGCCTTCGCCACCCGGCTGCTCAGCCTCAACGCCTCGGTCGAGGCGGCCCGGGCCAGCGGCACGGCCGGCGCGGGCTTTTCGGTGGTGGCGCAGGAGGTGCGCAGCCTCGCCGAGACCACGACCGCCTCGGCGGCCGACATCCGCGGCATGCTGAACGGGGTGCGCGAGACCGTCACCGGCGCGGTCCGCGAGGTCGCGGGCACCGATCACGCGCTGGAAGACATTCGCGGCCGCATCGCCTCGAACGCCACGCTGCTGGCCGAGGTCGAGGAAATGGAAGCGCGCTCGCGCACCCTTCTGGCGCGGGTCGAAACAACGTTGTCCGACCTAGCGCAATCCTCGCGAAAGGTACTGGAAGAGGCCGACCAGACCCGTCAGGTGGCAAGCGAGCTGCATTCGAACGCCGCCCGCACCACCGCCACGGTCGAACGGTATCGCGCCGCCTGACCCTGCCGCAAAGGCCCGGTCCCCGCTCCGGTCGCGGGCGGAATCTTGCAAACCTCGCGGGCGGCCGATCGAGCGGCCCCCGAGTTTGCCCCAGAGTTTGTCTCTGAGTTTGTCTCTGAGTTTGTCTCTGAGCTTACCCTTGAGCTTGCCCCTGATATTTCATCCGGTTGCGACCTGCTCCCCTGAACTGTTTTCGTTTTGAGGTTAGCCTGTTCTCCAGACGGGGAGACAGACGAAGAAGAGAAGCCGTTTCAGCGAGTTGGAATGGGACCGTGGCCCAAGTGGGGCCGCGTAAGCCCATGGAAACCAGATCATTGGCATCCTGAAGGAGCATCAGGCCGGGCTGGGCGCGAAGGAGGTGTGCCGCAAGCACGGCGTCAGCGACGCGACCTTCTGCAAGTGGCGCTCGAGATATGGCGGCATGGAGGTTCAGGATGCTCGGCGGCTGAAGGCGCTGGAGGCCGAGAACGCGAAGCTGAAGAATACGCTGGGAAAAAACTTCCAAGACCCGGTTCGCGGCGTCGTGCCGTGGACTGGGCCATGAAGGAGAAGAGCTGCTGGCAGCCGCGCGCCTGTGCGCTGGCCGGGATCGACCCGCGCGTGTATCGGCGGCAGCCGATCAGGCCGGAGGACCGGGAGTTGCGCGAGCGGCTGCGGGACCCGTCCGGCGAGAGGTGGCGGTTCGGATATCGGCGTCTTCACATCCTGCTGCGGCGGGAAGGTTGGGCACTGAACTGGATCGAAGCCCGTCAATCAAACGATCCGGGGGATCGTTTGCAGGGCGTAGCGCTCTACCGGATCCACCGCGAGGAGGACCTCACCGTGCGCAAGCGTGGGAGCCGCAAGCGGGCGCCGGGCACCAGGGCGCCGATGGCGATCCCGCAGGGACCGAACCGGCGCTGGTCGCTAGACTTCGTCTCGGACAGTCTGAGCGATGGCCGCCGCTTCCGGATCCTGTGCGTGTTCGACGACTTCAGCCGGGAATGCCTGGCGACGGTCGTCGACACCTCGCTTTCCGGCATCCGGATCGCCCGAGAACTGGATCGGATCGCCGAGATCAGAGGCCATCCCTGCATGGTGGTCAGCAACAACGGGACCGAGCTGACTGCGAACGCCATCCTCAAATGGCATGAGGATCGTCGGATCGAATGGCATTACATCGCGCCGGGGAAACCGATGCAGAACGGCTTTGTCGAGAGCTTCAATGGCCGCCTGAGGGACGAATGCCTCAACGAGCATCTGTTCGCCAACTTGCGCCCTGCCCGCGGCCTGATCACGGCGTGGAGAGACGACTACAACCATCACCGCCCCCACACGATCCTCGACGGGCTCACCCCGTGGGAGTATCACCAAAGGTCGAAAGAGGACCAAACCCTGAACAGAGCTAACCTATAAACGCGGACTCCGAGGGGGCAGGTCAGTCGCGACCTTGTCCCGGCCGGCGTTCTCGCCGAACGGCGCTGGGCGAGCAATCGCCCGAAGCCCGCAGCCTTGCTCCGGGCCTTCGTCCCGCAGAGCGGGGCGATTGCGGCGGTCAGGGTTCGTGCGTGATCGGCCGGAGTCCGATCCTCCGGGGCCGGCGCCCGGCGGAGCAGGCGGCCGCCCGGGCCGCGATCACGGGCGTTGATCAAGGCGCCACCGGTTTGCGCCCGGTGGCCGACCGCGTGAGACCGGCCGCCGGGCAAGGTCGCGGTCGGCAGATCGGCGTGCATCCGGCCGTTGACAGGCGCCGCAAAGCCGTTCCGCATCGGCTTGCCAGGTCCGTCCGCTTCCGGTTCGTCGGACGCTCACCGCGCCCGATCCCCTTCCGTGCCGGATCGGCGGCCGTCGCGCCGGGCGTGCCTAGCCCGCCTGCGCGCTGCGCATGGCCGAGGGCAGGTCCGGGCTCTCCTCGACGCCGAGCCCGGGAAAGACGCCTGCCGCCGACCGGCCCTCGATCTCGAGGAAATCCTCGCGCGCAAGCGGCCGGCCCAGAAGGTAACCCTGCGCCTCGTTGCACCCGGCCTCCATCACCTGCAGCAACTGCTCGCGGGTTTCGATCCCTTCCGCCACGACGTCGATCCCCATGCTGCCGCACAGCATGCAGACCGCCCGCACCACCGCGGCGCCGCCCAGATCGCTGTCGATCTCCTGCACGAAGGAGGCGTCGATCTTGACTTTGTCGAACGAGAAGATCCTGAGATAGCGAAGCGAGGAATAGCCGGTGCCGAAATCGTCCAGCGAGATCCGGACGCCCATGCCCTTCAGCGTGATCAGCTTGTCCTTCACGTCGTCGGTGTCCTCGAGCAGCACGCCTTCGGTGATTTCCAGCACCAGCCGGGCGGGCGGCAGGCCGCTCGATTTCAGCGCCGCGACCACATCGCCGACAATGTCGTGGCGCCGGAACTGGACCGGCGACAGGTTGACGGCGACGTTCAGCCGGTCGGGCCACGCGGCCGCCTCGGTGCAGGCCATCCGCAGCACGAGCGCCCCGAGCGGCACGATCAGCCCCAGCTCCTCGGCCATGGGGACGAATTCGGCGGGCGGGACCAGCCCGCGCGTCGGGTGCCGCCAGCGCAGCAGCGCCTCGGCCCCGGTGATCCGCCCGGTATCGAGATTGACCAGCGGCTGGAACAGCATCGAGAACTGGTCAAGCTCGATGGCGCGCTTGAGATCCGCTTCCAGCTTGATCAGCGCGTTCTGCCGGTCCAGCATGTCCGTGTCGAACAGAAGGCACTGGCCGCGGCCCGCGGACTTGGCCGCGTAAAGCGCGATATCGGCGCGCGACATGATGGTTTCGGCGCGGTCGCCGTGCTCGGGAGCGAGCGCGATGCCGACGCTGGCCCCGATATCCGCCAGCCGCCCGTCGATCCTGAAGGGTTGCGAGAGCAGGTCGATGATCCGGTCGCCAAGCCCCAGCGCGCTGTCGGGTTGCTGCTGGCCGATCTGGATCACGGCGAATTCGTCGCCGCCGAACCGCGCAACGGTGTCGCCCTCGCGCACCGCGCCCTGCAGACGCTCGGACACATGGCGCAACAGTTTATCGCCCGCGGCATGGCCGAGCGTGTCGTTGACATGCTTGAACCGGTCGAGGTCGACGAAGAGGATCGCCGCGGGCCGGTTCGGGTCGGCGGTGGCGATGGCGTAGTCGATGCTGTCCGCAAAGGCGCGCCGGTTCGGAAGCCCGGTCAGCGTGTCGTGCCGGGCCATGTGGAGGGCCTGTTCCTCCTGGTCGACCCGGTCGGAAATGTCGCTGGCGATCATCATCCAGCCGCCGGGCACCGGCTGGACCTGCAACAGGACATGCCGCCCGTCGTCCAGTTCCCACGACGCCGAGTCCGATCCGCCCTGGGTGATCAGGGCCTTCATGCGGCTGGCAAAAGCCGCCCCGCCGCCGGGACGCGCAGCGGTCATCCGGCAGCCGACCTGCGTCAACAGCCGGTCCAGCATCACCGAGCCCTGCCCTGAAGTCAGCTCTTTCGGCATGCCGAAGAAGGACCAGAACATCGCGTTCGCCACCAGAAGCTTGCCGGTCTCGTCGAACATGCACAGGCCCGCCGGCATGTTCTCTACGGTCTCGGACAGAAGCGCCCGCTGGGTCTTCATCTCGGCGGCCAGCCGCCGGGTCTCGACGATGCTGTCGCGCAGCGCATGAGCCGAATGGGACAGGGTCGACAGCTCGTTCCGTTCGGTGCCGAAATCCGGCAGCCGGACGGTATCGTCCCCGGCAAGCAGCCTGCGCAGGGCCTCGTTCAGTGCGATCAGCGGCAGGCTCAGGCGCCGCAGGACCCAGATCGCCGCGCCGAGGGCCAGCCCCCCGGCGGCCGCCAGGGTCACCACGATCAGACGCAGGCTTTGCTCGACGATGGTGTCCTGACGGTCCAGCGCAACCGCAGTGTCGGCGCGGGTCAGCGTGGTGATGTCGGTGATCTTCGCGGTCAGAGCGGCCGCCATCTGTTCGGCCCCGATCTCGAAATGCTCCTTCGCCTCTTCGAAACGGCCGTCATCGGCGAACCTGTCGGCCAGCCGGAAATTGTCGAGATAGCCGTCCCAGTCACGTTGAATCTCGGCGACGATCCTTTTTTCCTCGGACGACAGACCGAACGTCTTGAGACGCAAGAGAGCCTGTCCGAAGGCCGAACTTGCCATACGCTGCGCGTCGTGCAGATCCTGGCGTTCGAACGGATCGTCCTCAAGAACGGACCGTTCGGCGGCGATCTCGTGATCGCTCAGCGCATTCTCCATGTCATTGATGGCAAAGAGCCGCGAAACCGAGACATCGCCGACCGATCGCGCCGAGTCCCCCAGTGCCCGGAGTTCCACATATCCCATGACGCCAAGCGTCACGCTGGTCAGGAAAAGCGCCAGCATGATCCCGATCAGGCGCACCCCGAGCCCCGTCGCCGCAAGGCGATTGACGAGCCATCCCCGGCCGCTGCGCGTTTCCGTCATGTCCGTCTCCGTCCCCTGGCGGATCGTTCCGCCTGCCCCGGGTCTGCGCGCCCCGACCTTCGCCCGGGCGGCGTTCCCCCCCCCGACACTGCAAGGGACTGACGCCATCAGCTTAAAACCGCTTTAAGAGACCCGGGATTGCCGCCTGCAGGGCCTTCCATTTTGATAGCAATCGAATAGGTCAAATTGATGGCATCCGAGGGACCGCCTTGACGGATCAGTCCGCGACGCGCGAAAACCGCCGGCCGGCAGCCGATGGAAGACCGGCGGGCGGGCCCTGCCCGTCCTGTCGAACAGGCCCGTCCGGGCGCCGACGACAGCCGGGCCGGATCGCAAGGCCGCGACCGGGCCGTGTCGGCCGGATCGCGCCGCCGGTCGCCGGCCCTATTCCGGGATCAGCGCGAAACCGTGGGTCGCACCGTTCGGCGCGATGCCATAGCCGGTGATCCAGCCATTGTCGTTGATGTCCTTGGCCAGCACCAGATGCCAGCCGCTTTCCGGGTCGATGCAGTCGTTCAGATCGACCAACCGCCGGTCGGCCCGGGTCCAGAGCACGGCGGCGTTGCCGTTCCCGGCGGCGCTGTAGCCGACCACCTCGCCCCGGTCGTTCAGCCCGAAGGCATGGCTCATGTCCTTGCCCCCGGGCAGGTCGCCGATGTCGTACAAGACCGCGCCATCCCAGAAAAAGCCGCGATCCGTGCCGCTTTCGCCGATGCCCTTGCCGACGATCTCGCCCGACCGGTTCATGTCGTTGACAAGGCTCGCATAACCGCCGCCGGAAAATTCCGGCAGCAGGGTCCAGACCCCGGCGTCGTAGCGGAAGGCGCGCACCTCGTCATGGCGCGCGGCCTGGCCCGCGATCTGGCCCGCGTCATTGATGACCATACCATGGGCGGTGTCGAATTGCGGCCCCGGCAAGCCGATCTCGACCAGCCGCCCGCCCTGCCACAGCGCCACGCTTTCCTTGCGGTCGGGGCGTCCGACATAGCCGGTGATGTCGCCCCGGGCGTTGATCGAATGCGCCTGCCCCGGATCGGCGTCGGGCTCCAGCGCGGGCAGCAGCGCGATGCCCGACTTGTCCCAGAGCGCGACCGCCGGGCCCTCGTCGGTATAGGTGGTTCCGACGATCTGCCCGGCCTCGTTGATGTCCTCGGCTTGGCTGTAGATCGGCTCGCCCATCAGCCGCAGCACGCCCAGATCGCGCATCTGCCCGCCTTTCCAGTAGAAGGCATGGGTGGCGCCCGTCATGTCGGCGGCGGCGCCGACGACGGCATTGTCCTCGCTGATCGCGTGCGGAACGCTGGTCGCGCGGCCATCCGCCAGATCGCCCAGATCGACCACGAAATAGAAGGGCCGCTCCGGCGCGTCGGTCAGCGGCGGCATCGCGACCGCCGGTCCCGCCGCCAGGTCCGACCCCGCCAGCACCAGAGCCAGCGGCAGGACCACGGCCCGGCAGAGGTGCGGAACACCGGCCGGTTCGGCAATGGTGACGGCGGTCTTGACGAGGGCGGGCATGCGAGGCTCCTGATCCGGGCCGTCCGCGATGCGGATGGGCGCGATGGTGGGCGACATAGCCCGAGCCATGTCACGGAGTCCTTGATCCATGATAAACTTTTCTTGCGACACGATCGCTCATATCGTACCCGGCCGGACGGAAGACCGCGTTGTCGCCCGGTGAAAGGCATTCATCAACCTTTTGCAGGGTTCCATGCAGACGAGCCCATTCGCGAGGAAGACCGCCCGCCATGCCCGATCGCGCCAGCCGCACTCCTGCCCGCCGGTCCTGCCCCGGATCCTGCCGCTCGCTCTGTGCGCTGCCGCCCGCCAAGGCGCTGCCGATCCTGTCGGTCGCGCTCGGGGCCTCGGCCTTCCTGTGGCTGGGACTCGGCGCCGGTCTGGCGCGGCTTGCGGCGGGCGCCGCCAGTCCGCCCGTGCTGGCCGAATTCTGCGTGCTTGGCCTGCAGGGCTTCGGGATCTGCGCCCTGGCGCTGGGCCTGCTGATCGGCCTGGCCCGGCCGCCGCGCGGCCCGCAGGACTGAACCGCAGGCCAGCGACAGCGAACCGGGACGCACCGCCGCTCAGTGCAGCGCGACCGATCCGAGGAAGGGCAGATCGACGCCGAAAGCCCCGGCCAGCAGCACCGCGTTCAGGCTCAGCACCACGACCGCGCCCGCAACCGCGAGGCCCCGCACCAGTGGCCCGGCGGCATAGGTCCCCATCACGTCGCGCCGCCCGGCAAAGACGATCAGCGCGATCATCGGCACCGGCAGCGCGATCGACAGGATCACCTGGCTGACGACCAGCGCCTGGGTCGCGTTGACCCCGGCCGCGACCACCGCAAAGGCGGGCAGCATCGTCACCAGCCGCCGCAGCCAGATCGGGATCCGAATCCTCAGAAAGCCCTGCATGATCATCTGACCGGCCATGGTGCCGACGACCGAACTGGAAATACCCGAGGCGATCAGCGACAGCAGGAACACCCCCGCCGCCGCCGCGCCCAGAAGCGGGGTCAGCGTGTGATAGGCGGTCTCGATCTCGGACACCTCGCTATGGCCGGTGTGAAAGGCGCTGGCCGCCATCATCACCATGGCCATGTTGACGATCCCGGCGACGGCCAGCGCCGCCACGACCTCGATGTCGGAATAGCGCAGCACCTTGGCCCGCTCGGCCTCGCTGTGGATGACCGTCCGGGTCTGGGTCAGACCAGAATGCAGGTAGATCGCATGCGGCATGACGGTGGCCCCGATGATGCCGACGGCGATGGTCAGCGCCGCGGTATCGGGCATCGCGGGGGTCACCAGACCCAGCCCCGCGGCGCCCCAGTCGATGGGGGCGATCAGGATTTCGGCCAGATAGCACAGCCCGATCACCCCGACCAACGCTCCGATGATCAGCTCGATCGGCCGGAAGCCGCGCCCCTGGGCCAGCAGGATCGCATAGGTGACGATGGCCGTGATCGCCATGCCGACAAGCAGCGGCAGGTCCAGCAGCAGCGACAGCCCGATGGCCCCGCCCAGGAACTCGGCCAGATCGGTGGCCATGGCCGCCACCTCGCTGACGGCCCACATCACGCCCACCAGCGGGCGCGGAAAGTGGTCGCGGCACAGTTCGGCCAGGTTCTTGCCGGTGACGATGCCAAGCCGGGCCGAGAGGCCCTGAAACAGCATCGCGATCAGGTTCGCCAGCAGCACCACCCACAAAAGCGCGTAGCCATAGCCCGCCCCGGCCTGGATGTTCGTCGCGTAGTTGCCGGGGTCCATATAGGCCACCGAGGCGATCACCGCCGGCCCCACGAAGAGCAGCCGGGCACGCAGCCCGTGACGCTTGCCCGCGAGAACGGCAGACATTTCCAGACGGGTGCGGTCGCTCGGGCTCACGGTTTCGTCCTGCGGGCAGGGGGTGAAGGGATGACGTTCGAAATGTAGCCAGGGCTTTATTCCGTGCAAGTGTCTTTATCGTGATGGTGCGTCTTTGTTTTCCTCCGGACACGGCAAGAGGGGCTGGTCTGGACCGCCCGGCGCGGGTATATATCGGGGTCTGACAGTCCGGCCGGCCGCGGCGCCGGTGCGGGAGAGGAGACCCGATGCCGCCCGACGCGCCCCCGACCTGCGACCCGCAAACGGACCTCACCGCCGATGCGCAGCCCGACCGGTTCCAGCGGGCCCGCGAGGCGCAGGCGGTGGCCTTGCTTGAGGATTATGTCGAGATGATCGGCGATCTGATCGCCGAGCACGGCGAGGCGCGGGTGGCCGACATCGCCCAGCGCATGGGCGTGGCGCATCCGACCGCGACCAAGGCTGTCTCGCGGCTCAAGCGCGAGGGGCTGGCGGTGTCGCGGCCCTATCGGGGCGTGTTCCTGACCGAAGACGGCGCGGCGCTGGCCGACCGGGTGCGGCAGCGCCACCGGGTGGTGGTCGATCTGCTGGTGGCGGTGGGGGTGCCGCGCGAGACCGCCGAGCTTGACGCCGAAGGCATCGAACATCACGTCTCGGACGCGACGCTGCATGCCTTCGAGGGGTTTCTGGACGCGAAGGGCTGACCGCCGCCGTCACTTCACCCGCAGCGGCAGGCCCGACACCACGAATTCGACCTCGTCGGCCACCTTGGCCACGCGCTGGTTGACCCAGCCCTGGGCATCGCGGAAGGCCCGCGCCAGCGCGTTTTCCGGCACGATGCCCATGCCGACCTCGTTCGAGACCAGCACCACCGGCGCCTGCTGACGCCGGAGCGCCGCGGTCATGGCCTCGGCCTCGGGTTCCCAGTCGCGCCCGGCGACCATGTGATTGGACAGCCAGAGCGTCAGGCAGTCGACCAGACGCGGCCCGGCACCGTCGCTGCGGTCGAGCGCGCCGACCAGATCAAGCGGTTCCTCGATCAGGGTCCAGCCCGGCCCCCGCGCCACCCGGTGCCGGGCCACGCGATCGCGCATCTCGTCGTCCTGCGGGTCCGAGGTGGCAATGTAGACCGGCGCGCCCGGCATCGCCCGCACCCGCGCCTCGGCATGGCTGCTCTTGCCCGACCGGGCCCCGCCGGTCACCAGAACGATCCGTCCCATCGTGCTCTCCTCTTGCCGCAGGGCGCTGCATAGCCCGCACCGCGCCGCGCTTCAATCACCGCCCGGGAGGGGTCCGGCACGGTTCCTGCTTGGGGAGGCGCGTGGAATTGGTATAAACTTCGAACCGGACAGGACGGGCGGCCGCCGGATCCGGAAGAAGACCGCGCCGCAGGGAAGGAGACATGCCATGTGCCAGATCTTTGCGGGTCAGGACCCCGAACGGTATCAATCCACAACGCGGCGGCTGCGGCTGAACGGGCAAAGCACCAGCATCAGGCTGGAAAACAGCTTCTGGGCGATCCTCGATGAGATCGCGGTTTCCGAAGGCGTGACGACGCCCGCCTTCATCTCGAAGCTGCATGCCGAGGTGCTGGAACTGCACGGCGAGCCGTCGAATTTCACCTCGCTTCTGCGCTGCACCTGCCTGATCTTCCGCGAGACGGTCCCGGCCGGGGGCGCGATGGCGATGGCCGCCGAATAGCCGCCGGCGCCAATCCCCGGCGGTAGTATCGAGCTACTACCCGCACCCTCCCCGCCTCGCGCTAGGATCATTCCGAACGGAAGACCCAGCAAGAAGGGGACCATCTTGGCCAAGGCGATCCACAGCATGATCCGGGTGCTCGACGAAGAGCGGTCGGTCGCGTTCTACGACAAGGCCTTCGGGCTGAAGGTCGCGGACCGGCTCGACTTCCCGGAGTTCACGCTGATCTACATGAGCAACCCGGAAACCGAATTCGAACTCGAACTGACCGTGAACAAGGGCCGGACCGAGCCCTATGACCTGGGCGACGGCTACGGCCATCTGGCGGTTTCGGTGGCGGAACTCGAGGCCGAACATGCGCGCTTCGAGGCCGAGGGGCTAGCGCCCCGCAAGCTGGTCGCCTTCGCGCCTGCGGGCGAGGTGATCGCGCGGTTCTTCTTCGTTGCCGACCCCGACGGCTACCAGATCGAGGTGCTGGAACGCCGCGACCGATTCAAATGACCAGATAACGACAAGATACCGGGCGGTTGGGACCCCGCCCGTCTGTCCAGGGAGGAGACCAGATGACAGACCAGCAAGCCGTCCGGGCACTGACCCGGCGCCAGCTTCTTGCGCGCGCCAGCGCGGCGGGGGCGACCCTGGTGGTGGGGGCAGGCTTCGTCGCCGCGCCCGACGCCGCCTGGGCGCTGGAAACCGCCGCGCTGAAACCCGAGACCTTCGCGACCCTCGTGCAGATGGCGCGCGACATCTACCCCCATGACCGGGTCGGCACCGAATATTACGCGGTCGCGGTCAAGGGCTACGACAGCGCCGAGGCCGCGCCTATGGTCGAGGCCGGGATCGCCGCGCTGGACGCCGCCGCCCGGGGCCACGGCTTCGGCAGCTACCTCGGCACCGGCTGGGAAAGCGACCGGGTCGCTATCCTGCGCGGGATCGAGGAAAGCCCCTTCTTTCAGACCGTGCGCGGCGGGCTCGTGACCGGGCTTTACAACCAGAAAGCGCTTTGGCCGCTCTTTAGCTACGAGGGCGAGAGCTATTCGAAGGGCGGCTATCTGCACCGCGGCTTCGACGACATCGCCTGGCTCTGAGCCATCGCCAGTCAGGGAGGAACGGACATGGCTGCGAAATTCGACAAGACCGACGACAGTGTGGTCGTCATCATCGGCACCGGCGCGGGCGGCGGGGTGCTGGCCAACGAACTGGCCCAGAAGGGCATCAAGGTCGTGGCGCTGGAGGCCGGCGGGCGCTTTCTGCCCGAGGATTACATCAACGACGAGTGGGAAAGCTTCGGCCAGCTTGCCTGGACCGACCCGCGTAGCACCTCGGGCGACTGGCGGGTGGCGCGCGACTTCCCGGCCCTGCCCGCCTGGATCGTCAAGGCGGTGGGCGGCACCACCACCCACTGGGCCGGGGCCTCGCTGAGGTTTCAGGACCACGAATGGAAGGGCAAGACCACCTATGGCCCGGTGCAGGGTGCGAACCTTCTCGACTGGCCGATCGACGCGGCCGAGATGGAGCCCTGGTACGATCTGGCCGAGAAAAAGCTCGGTGTGACCCGCACCAACGGCCTGCCCGGCCTGCCGGGGAACAACAACTACAAGGTCTTCGAGGCGGGCGCGCGGGCGCTTGGCTACAAGGAGGTCAGCACCGGCCGGATGGCGATCAACTCGGTCGAGCGCGACGGGCGCGTCAGCTGCCAGCAGACGGGGTTCTGCTTCCAGGGCTGCAAATGGGGCGCCAAATGGTCCTCGGCCTATACCGACATTCCGCGCGGCGAAGAGACCGGCAATCTCGAGGTCCGCGACCGGTCGCATGCCGCGCGCATCCTGCATGACGCGACCGGCAAGGTGACCGGGGTCGAGTATTTCGACGCCGAGGGCACTCTGCAGATGCAGAAGGCGCGGATCGTCTGCGTCGCCGGGAACTCGTTCGAAAGCCCTCGGCTCTTGCTGAACTCGGCCTCGTCGATGTTCCCCGACGGGCTGGCCAATTCCTCGGGCCAGGTCGGGCGCAACTACATGCGGCACATGACCGGGTCGGTTTATGCCACCTTCGAAAAGCCCGTCAGGATGTGGCGCGGCACCACCATGGCCGGGATCATCCGCGACGAGGCGCGTCACGACCCCTCGCGCGGCTTCGTCGGTGGCTATGAATTCGAGACCCTGAGCCTCGGCCTGCCCTTCATGGCGGCCTTCCTCGATCCGGGCGGCTGGGGGCGCGAATTCACCTCGGCGCTCGATGCCTACGAGACCATGGCGGGCATGTGGATCGTCGGCGAGGACATGCCGCAGGAAACCAACCGCGTCACCCTCAACCACGACGTGACCGACCAGCACGGCCTGCCGGTGGTCGATGTGCATTTCGACGACCACCCGAACGACCGGGCGATGCGCGCCCATGCCTATGCCCAGGGCCGCGCGATCTACGAGGCGGTGGGCGCGACCCGCACCTTCCCGACGCCGCCCTATCCCTCGACCCATAACCTCGGCACCAACCGGATGTCGGAAAACCCGAGGGACGGCGTGGTGAACCGCTGGGGGCAGACCCATGACGTGTCGAACCTCTTCGTGTCGGACGGCTCGCAATTCACCACCGGCGCGGCCGAGAACCCGACCCTGACCATCGTCGCGCTGGCGATCCGCCAGGCCGACCATATCGCCCGCGAAATGTCGGCGCGGACGATCTGACGGGCCCCCGGGGGCCGGGCGGCACCGCCCGGCCCTTGTTCCGCGGCCCCCCGCCAGGCGGCATCCCGGCGCGGCACCGCCCAAGACCCGATCTTCAGCTTGATTTGGCCCGCGAATCCACCACATCCCTCGGACGACGCCCCCGCCGGGGCCGCCGCCAAGGAGCCCACCGTGCCGACTGTCCGCCCGACCGCCTATCGCCTTCTGGCGAGTGCCCTCTTCGCCGCCGCAACCTGTTTTGCCGCCGTTCTTGCCGCCGCCCCCTTCGCCGCGGCCGATCCGGCTTCGGTCCCGCCCGCACCGGGCCTTTCAGCTCCCGAACTCGGCGCCCCCAAAGCTTTCAGCTTCGACATGCTGGCCTCCCGCGCCGCCGCGCTCGCCGCCCAACCCTATGCGCCGACGCCGGTGCATCAGCCCGACGTGCTGGAAAAGATCGACTATGACGCGCATTGGAAGATCTTCTTCCGCCCCGAGGCCTCGCTGAGGATCGGCGACACCGCGGCGCAGTTCTTCCATCTCGGCACCTATTTCCGCCAGCCGGTAAAGATCTTCGCGGTCGAGGACGGCACCGCCCGCGAGCTGATCTACAGCACCGGTTATTTCGACATGCCGGAAGACAGCCCGGCCCATGCGCTGCAACCCGATGCGGGCTTTGCCGGGTTCCGCCTGATGCGGCCCGACATGAAGACCGACTGGATCTCGTTTCTCGGCGCGGCCTATTTCCGCTCGGACGGCGCGCTGAAGCAATACGGGCTGTCGGCACGCGGCATCGCGCTCAATACCGGCATGTCGGTGCCCGAGGAATTCCCGCGCTTCACCGAATTCTACCTCGAGCCGGGTCCGGACGGCCGCACCATCGTCAACGCGCTGCTGGACGGGCCAAGCGTCGCGGGCGCCTACCGGATGGTGCTTGGCGACCAGCCCGGCCAGGGCCAGATCATGGACATCACAGCGCGGCTGTTCTTCCGCGCTCCGGTCGAACGGCTGGGGATCGCGCCCCTGACCTCGATGTTCTGGTATTCCGAAAGCAACCGCTTCCAGTCCGCGGACTGGCGGCCCGAGGTCCATGACACCGACGGGCTGATGATCGAGACCGGCGCGGGCGAGCATATCTGGCGACCGCTGAACAACCCCGACCGGGTCGTGACCTCCAGCTATTTCGACCAGGACATCAAGGGTTTCGGACTAATCCAGCGGGACCGCGATTTCGAGAACTACCAGGATGACGGCGTGTTCTACGACAAGCGCCCCGCGGTCTGGGTCGAGCCGACCTCGCCTTGGGGCGCGGGTGCGGTCCAGTTGATCGAGATTCCGACCGATGACGAGATCTTCGACAATATCGTCGCGTTCTGGAACCCCGAGACCAAGCCCCAGGCAGGCGACGAGATGACGTTTTCGTACCGGCTGCACTGGACCGCGACCCCGCCGGTCGAGATGAAGCTGGCCCATACCGTCGCCACCCGGATCGGCAATGGCGGCGTGCCCGGCCAGCCGCGGCCAAAGGACCAGATCAAGGTCGTCGTCGATTTCGAGGGGCCCGCGCTGAAGGGGCTGACCCGCAAGGACGGGATCCTGCCCAAGGTCTCGGCGCCCCAGGGGGTCGTGATCATCAACCCCTTCGTGCTGCCGGTGGTGGGCACCGACCGCTGGCGGATGGTGTTCGACCTCAAGGCGCCGCCCGATACCGAAACGGTGGACCTGCGCGCCTATCTGACACGGGACGGCAAGCCGTTGACCGAAACCTGGCTCGGCCAGATCCATCCCGACCAGATCAACCGGCTGCGCTGAGGCGCGCCGGTCCGGCCCTGACCTGACAAGTCCGGGCGCTCAGACGATCTGCAGATCATCGGCCAGCGCCAGGACCGATGTGATCCCCTCGACCACGATCCCGTTTCCGGCACGGAAATCGAACATCAGACCGGTGTCGGTCGCGGTGGCCAGGCTCAGCACTTCGGCCAGATCGAGCGGCGCGCCCCCCCAAAGCGCGCCGTCAAACCTGAGCGTGTCGAGATCGTCCTCGAAATCCGCGATCCGGTCCCAGCCGCCGGTGAAGATGAAAAGATCGGCCCCGGCACCGCCGATCAACAGGTCGGACCCCGCCCCGCCATCCAGCAGATCGGCCCCCTCGCCGCCATCGAGCCAGTCGTTTCCGTCCCCGCTCCACAGGCGGTCGTCGCCGGTGCCACCCACAAGCCCGTCATCGCCCGCCCCGCCCGACAGCGTATCCGGCCCGCCGAGCCCGCAAAGATAATTGGCCCCCGCATTGCCGGTCAGGACATTGGCCAACGCGTTGCCGGTGCCATCAAGCGCCGCGCTGCCGCCCAGCGTCAGTTGTTCGACATGATCGCCAAGCGTCCAGCTGAGGCTGGCGCAAACCCGGTCCCAGCCCTCGCCCGGCCGCTCGAGGGTCCGGTCCCCGGCAGTGTCGACCGCATAGAGGTCGTCGCCCGTCCCGCCTTCCAGCAGGTCGCCCCCGGCCCCGCCCCCCAGCAGGTCGCCCCCGACCCCGCCCCAGAGCCGGTCGTCGCCATCGCCGCCCAGCAGCCAGTCGTCCCCCGCCCCTCCCTGCAGCGTGTCGTTTCCGGCTTCGCCCCGCAGGGTGTCGGTGCCGCTGCCGCCCGACAGCAGGTCGTCGCCCCCGCCGCCCAGGATCAGGTCGTCCCCCTGGGTTCCGGTCAGACGGTCGTTGCCCGCACCCCCGGCGATCGGGGGCGGCGCTTCGGGCGCGGTCAGGTCGGCGAAGGTCCGCCCCACCTCGGTCAGATTGCCCGCGGCGTCGAAAAGGCCGCTGTTCAGATACCAGCCGTCGCCGCCCTCATAGGCCGCGAACCAGGCATGGCGTTCGACGAAGTCGAGATCGTCCATCATCTCGGTCGCGGCGCGGGCGAAAGCAGCCTGCTCTGCGGCGCTGAAGCTGCGCGCGCCGGTCCAGTCGGCCAGCACCCATTCGGTCACCCAGACCGGCCTGTCGTACTGGGCATGGACGGCCTTCAGCCAGGCCTCGAACTCGGCCACATCGCCGCTGTCGGAATAGTAATGGACGGCGATGAAATCGACGGTCTGGCCGCGCGCCTCGGCCCCCGCCACGAACCGGCCGAGCCAGGAGTCCCCGCCCAGCGTCTGGTCCTGCGAGGCGGCTGGCGACCCGAGCCGGAGTCCGGTCGCCTCAAGCGCCGACCACAGGTCTAGCGCCTGCGCGATGCTCATGTCGGCCTGCCGGTCCAGATCGGGCTCGTTGAAGCCCAGAAGCGCTGTCGCCCCCGAGGCCCGGATGCGCTCCAGCGCTTCGGGCGTCACCAGCCGCTCGTCCCAGGTCATGCCGACGAACCCGACCGTCTCGGGCGCGGGATCGGCATCGTAAAGCGCCCAGTCGGACCAGGTGTAATACCAGGCGACCCCGACGCTTTCGAGGTCGTTCAGCGCGCTGCCGAGGGAATCGCGGTCCCAGATGCCAAGTCCGATCTTCTCGGGATGCTCGATGCTCATGCCTGCCGTCCGTCCGGGATGCCCCTGCCCAGACCGGAGGAGGTGCCACGGCGGGGTGCTGGGCGGCGGCCAAAATTTCAACCAAATCATGGAAATCAATGCCATTTTTAGTCGATCAGGAATCCAGCCCCGGCGCGGTCGTCCGACCGGTCGTGCAGAATGGCCTTGCCCTCGGGCGGCAGGACCACAATTGGGAGGGCACGACCCATAGCGCACAGGCAGGCGGGCATGACACGCAGCTCGGACCCGGTGGTGCTTCGGCACCGACACCTCGAACAGATCGCGATGACCGCGCTGCAGGCCGGCGTGCTGCTGACCGAAACGGGAGGCAAATCCCTTCTGGTCAAGGAGGGGATGCGCAAGATCGCCGAGGGGCTTGGCGCCGAAGAGGTGCATGCGCGGATCGGCTTCGCCTCGCTCGCGATCACCGTCACCCATGGCGAGAACACCATCACCCGGATGACGGGCACCGGCGGGCATGGGGTCAACATGCGCCTGAACCACGCCATCCGCGATCTCTGCGTCGAGGTCGAGAAGGGCGGCCAGACCGCCGAGCAGGTCCGCGAGGCGCTGGCCCGGCTGAAGGCCGGGACGCCGCATCACCCCCGGCTGGTGATCGCGCTGGCCGCAGGCATCGCCTGCGCCGCCTTCGGGCGGCTGCTGGGGGTCGACTGGGCCGCCTTCGGACCCGTTCTGGCGGCCAGCACGGCGGCGCAATGGGTCCGGGTCAGCCTGCTGCGCCGGGGCACCAACACCTTCGTTCTGACCGCCATCGTCGCCTGCCTCGCGGCCAGCCTCGCGGGGCTGCTGGCGATCCCGGCGGGCAGCCACATGATCGAAACGGCGATGACGGCGGCGGTTCTGCTGCTGGTGCCGGGGGTTCCGGCGATGAACGCGCAGACCGACATCATGGAGGGCCATCCGACCACCGGAAGCGCCCGTTTCGTGACCGTCGGCATGATCCTCGTCTTCATCACGGTGGGGATCTCGGCCGCGCGGCTTCTGGTTCCGGCGCTTCCCGACCAGATCTTCGAGCCGCAGCGCTCGGTGCTGCACCAGGCCGTCTTCGGCGCGGTCGCGGCGGCGGGGTTCGGGGTCCTGTTCAACTTCGGCTGGGTCCGGCTGGTCTGGGCGGCGGCGGCGGGCGCGCTGGCGCTGGCGGTGCGCACCGTCGGCATGGATCTGGGCTGGAGCCTCGAGGCGGCCTCTTTCGCCGCCGCCGCCTCGGTCGCGCTGGGGGTCGAGATCTTGTCCCTGCCGCGGCTTCGGGTGGCGCGGATGGGCACCGCGCTGGCGGTCGCGGGCTGCATCCCGATGATCCCGGGCGGGGCCGCCACGCAATGCATCATCGGCCTTCTGACCCTGACCGCAGAGGACCCGGCAACCGCCGCCGAAACGCTGGGCATGACCGCGTCGGCCGGACTGCGGGTGGCCTTCACCATCGGCGCGATCGGCGCCGGGCTGACGATCGTGCGCAGCCTGTTCCGCCGGTCGGATTTCGTCTGAGCGCGTGCCTCGGCGAAGGTCGCGCTATTCGGCGGCCAGCGGCACCTCGCCCGGGCGGCCGATCTGGGTCAGCGTGCCGACCACCTGGCCCAGAAGCCGCCGCACCGCGTCGAAATCGGCATTCGGGCGCACCGTGGCCTCGTCCATGTAAAGCGAGCGGTCGATCTCGACCTGCACCGCGTGGCGCCGCCGCGAGGGCAGGCCGTAGCGCTGGGTGATATAGGCCCCGGCAAAGGGCGCGTTGCGCCCGACCCTGAGCCCCGCATTGGAAAAGGCCTGCTCGACCCGGTCGACGATCTCGCCGCCCGCCGAGGTGCCGAACCGGTCGCCCAGCACCACCTCGGGGCGGGGCCGCCCGCCCGCCCGTGCGCTTTCGATGGCCTCGCGCGGCATCGAGTGACAGTCGATCAATATCGATTCGCCGAACCGGGCCAGCGCTTCCTCGACCAGCGATTCGAGTTGCCGGTGATAGGGCCGCCAGCAAGTCTCGATCCGGGTCTCGGCCTCGGTAAGGGCGATCTTGCCGCGATAGATGGCGCGACCGTTTGCCACGACCCGGGGGATCACCCCCAGCCCCGAACTGATCCGGGGATTGTGTCCGGCCAGCCGCGCCCCGTCGATGACGGCGGGGTCGAGTTCCTCGGCGGCGCGGTTCAGATCCACATAGGCGCGCGGGGCCGAGGCCACGATCAGCGGCGCGCCATGCTCGGGCGCATCGGAAAACAGCAGATCGACGAAGGCATCCTCGGACGACCGCACGGAACGTTCGTCCAGCACCGTCTGGCGCAGGAACGACCAAGGGTAGTCCCGCCCGCTATGGGGCGAGGAAAACACAACGCTGGTGGTCGGCCAGTCCGGCCGGAAAAGCTTGAACGCCTGCACGCCGCCACGTCCTCCTTCGAACGTTTATAACGGTATTTCGCGGCCGACCAAAAGCCCTTGCACCCTCCTCCGACTCCTTTTATAGACCTGCGAACCGACGCGGTCCTGCCCGCGTCCGTTTTCTTTCGGACGGGTGGGATGGCATCGGAGACCGGGCGGTTAGCTCAGCGGTAGAGCACTACGTTGACATCGTAGGGGTCACTGGTTCGATCCCAGTACCGCCCACCATTGAATTTCTGCCCCTGCGGTGCATGCCCAGGGACAGCCCTTGAAACCCACGAGGCGCACGGACGCGCCGCGACATGAGGAGAAGGCCGATGAAGGTCCGCAACTCGCTCCGCTCGCTCAAGCAGCGTCATCGCGACTGCCGCGTTGTGCGCCGCAAGGGCCGGGTCTATGTCATCAACAAGACCCAGCGCCGCTACAAGGCCCGTCAGGGCTGAGCGTCGCACAAGGACAAGATCGCAGCTGTGATCATGAAACGCCTCGAACCCAGGTTCGGGGCGTTTTTTCTGTGACGTTGCGGGACGATTGTCGCTGCGGCGCGGCGTTGCTATCGCGGGGCCGACACGCCGGCCTGTCAGACCGGCGACGGATCGAGCGACAGAGAGGCAGGGCATGACCGCACCCAACGGCCATCCGAAACACGACCATCCCTACGAGACCGCCGACCGGGCCGGCCGCGCGATGCTGGCGCGCATGACCTCGGGCGCCTCGCTGAACGCGGCGGCGGCCGCCTGGGCCGACTGGGCGAGCCATCTGGCCCGCGCCCCGGGCCGGCAGATGGAACTGGCCGAACGCGCCATGCGCAACGGCGCCAAGCTGGCGGCCCATGCCAGCGGCCTGACGCGGGACGACCCGCCGTTCCGCCCCCGCGCCGAGGATCACCGCTTTTCCCATCCCGGCTGGTCGACCCCGCCCTTTTCGCTCTGGCAGCAGGCGTTCCTGGCCGCGCAGGACTGGTGGGACGCCGCCGCCGAACCGGCGCGCGGCACCGATCCGCATAACAGCGACCGGGTCGCCTTCATGGCGCGGCAGATGCTGGACGTGCTGTCGCCCTCGAACATGCCGCTGACCAACCCCGAGATCCTGCAGGAAACCGTCCGCACCGGCGGCGGCAACCTGATGCAGGGGATGCGCCACCTGGCCGAGGACATCCGCGCCCAGGCCACCGCCACCCCCGCCGCCGCGCCGGGCGGGTTCGCCGTGGGCCGCAACCTCGCGGTCACCGGGGGTCAGGTCGTCTTCCGCAACGAACTGTTCGAGCTGATCCAGTACGCCCCCCGCACCGAAAAGGTGCATCCCGAGCCGGTGCTGATCGTGCCCGCCTGGATCATGAAATACTACATCCTCGACCTCAGCCCGGAAAACTCGCTGATCGCCTATCTGGTCGAGCAGGGGTTCACCGTCTTCGCGATGTCCTGGGTGAACCCCTCGGCCGACTATCGCGACGTGTCGCTGGACGATTACCGCCGCGACGGCGTGATGGCGGCGCTCGATACGGTGGGCAAGGTCATGCCCGGGCAGAAGATCCATGCCTGCGGCTATTGCCTCGGCGGCACCATCCTGTCGATCGCCGCCGCCACCATGGCGCGGGACGGCGATGACCGGCTGGGCTCGATCACCCTTCTGGCGGCGCAGACCGATTTCACCGAAGCGGGCGAGTTGATGCTCTTTCTCGACGAAAGCCAGGTGGCCTTCCTTGAGGACATGATGTGGGACCAAGGTTATCTGGCGCAGGAACAGATGGCGGGCGCGTTCCGGGCGCTGAGGGACGAGGATCTGGTCTGGACCCGCGCCGTCGGCCGCTATCTGATGGGCAAGGAAGACGAGGCCTTCGACATCACCGTCTGGAACGCCGACGCGACGCGGATGCCCGCGAAGATGCATTCCGACTATCTGCGCGCGCTTTTCCTCGACAACCGGCTGACCTCGGGCCGGTTCGCGGTCGAAGGCCGGGTGATCGCCCTGAAGGACATCCGCGCGCCGATGTTCGTGATCGGCACCGAGAAGGACCATATCGCGCCCTGGCATTCGGTCTACAAGGTGGCGCTGTTCACCCAGAACGAGCTGACCTTCGTGCTGACCAAGGGCGGCCATAACGGCGGCATCCTGTCCGAACCGGGCCACAAGGGCCGTCATTACCGGATCGGCTGCCGGACGCCCGAGACCCGCTATACCGACCCCGACAGCTGGTATGCCCGCCATCCGGCGACCGAGGGGTCCTGGTGGCCGGAATGGGCGCGCTGGCTGGCCGGCAAGACCGGCCCGGCCGAGGCCGCTCCGCCCGCCATGGGGGCGCCCGATGCCGGCCTGCCGCCGCTTTGCCCCGCGCCGGGAACCTATGTCTTCATGAAATAGGGAGCGCCGGAACGGTCGCCCCTCCCGCAACGCAGAACGGCCCGCCATCGGCGGGCCGTTCGCTTTCCTTCGGCTGGCTCTGCCGCGCCCGGGGGCTCAGCGATAGCTGAAGAGATACTCGGCCACCATCTCGGCATTGGGCGGAGTGGCCGCATCGAAACCGTAGTAGGTGCCGTATTTCGGCCGCAGCGCCTCGGTCGCGCGCCGCGAGATCTCGGCATACCAGGCCGGCAGCATCGCGGTATGCGCGGTCAGCGTGGCCGGATCGACGCCGAAGCCCCAGGGCACCTCGCCCATCGCCGTGCCGACCGCCGCGACCAGGTCGTCGATGAAGGTCAGGTGGAAGGCGATGTCGTCATGCGAGCCCACGTTGCCGTGGCCGCCATTGAGATAGTCCCAGCCAAGCGCATCGGCCTGGCGCAGGTTGTCCTGCAGATAAGTGAACCGCTCGGACCCGGCGAAGTCCCAGAAGGGCGGCTGGTCGGCGTTCAGCAGGTCGGGGGCATGCAGCACCCGTTCGCCGACCAGTAGCCAGGCCGAATGGTCCTCGGTATGGGCGGCATGGGCAAAGCCGTGCAGTTCGACGGTCAGCCCCTCGAAGGTGAAGCTGCCCTCGGGCCAGGCGACGGTGCGGTCGGGGCGCGGCAGCGTGCTGCCCAGACGCTCCATCTTGTCGGCCGTTTCCTGCGAGGCGATGATCTCCGGCACCGGCTGCTGGCCCGCCAGCAGGTCGAACAGCGCCTGCGTGCCGCCGATATGGTCGGCATGGTCGTGCGAATAGACCACCGCCGTGATCGGCTTGTCGGTGACCTTGCGCACCGCCTCGAGGATCTTCGGCGCCTGCCCGTCCAGCGGGTCGAACAGCAGCACGCCCTCGTCGCCCACATACCAGGTCGTGCCGTAGAAGCCCGCCTGATACCAGTAGGTGCGGTCGGTCAGCTTCTGCAGGATATAGGGCGCGGTCATGTTCAGCGTGAAGAGATCGGCGATCTTCTCGCCCGGCGCCAGCGCCTGATCGGCCGAGGCGGCGCGATAGGTCGCATGAACCGTGGACGGGGCCTCGGCCAGCGCGGCCTGGCCGCCGAGGATCAGCGTGATGGCGGTCAGGGAGACGGCAATCGGGCGGTACGTCATGATGTCCTCATCTGTGCAGGGCGACGGCGCCCCGGGTGACGCAGGGGTATCATTGCGGGTTGGGAAGCATTACCCGAATAATACATTCATTTCTGTCTGCTTTTTCCATACGGCCTCACCATTTCCCTTCGGTCCGGAGCGCCCATGAAACTTGACCGTCTTCCCTTCTTTGCCGCCGTGGTCGAGACCGGGTCCTTCACCCGCGCGGCGGACCGGCTGGGGGTCACCAAGGCCGTGGTCAGCGCGCATGTGGCCCGGCTGGAGGAAGAGCTTGGCACCGCGCTGCTGGTGCGCACGACCCGCCGGGTCACGGCAACCGCCGAAGGCCTTCTTCTGCATGAGAAATGCCAGGTCATCCTGCAGGAAGCCTCCGAGGCCGAAGAGGCCCTGCTGCACGCGGCCGACCGGCCCACGGGGCTTTTGCGGATCACCGCGCCGCTCGATTTCGGCCAGTCGGTCCTGGTGCCGCTGGTGGCCGAGTTCCGCCGCCGCTACCCCGATTGCCGGGTCGAGCTGGACCTGACCGACGCGGTGGTCGACCTGCAATCCGGCCGCTGGGACCTGTCGGTGCGGCTGGGCTGGCTGGTCGATTCCAGCCTGAAATCGCGCCGCGTCGGCCGGTTCGGACAGGCTCTGGTGGCGGCCCCGGCCTTTCTGGACGACTTCGGCCCGATCGAGACCCCGGCCGACCTGAAAGGCCTGCCCTTCGTCGCCAACTCGGCGCTGCACGACCCCGGCAGCTGGGATTTCGAGGATGGTTCGGGTCAGGTCGAGCGGGTGCGCTTCGACACTGTCGTCTCGATGTCGACGACCGCGGCCGTGCTGGCGGGCGCGCTTCATGGCATGGGCTGCGCCGTCCTGCCGGACTTCCTGCTGGAGTCGCCGTTGCGCGACGGCCAGCTGCAGCCGCTGCTCAGCGGATGGAGCCTGCGGGACGGCGGGATCCACATCGTCTATCCGCCGACGCGCTACCGCCAGCCCAAGGTCACGGCCTTCGCCGAGATGCTGATCCGGGCCCAGACCCGCACGACCTGACGGCCCGACCCGAGGGCCCGCGCGTCGCCGCTGGGGCCGCAGGCCGTCCCGCACCGCGCGCGACGGATGCCGACGGCCCGGCCGCAAGATCATCCGTGGCCCGAAGCGGGCGCTTGCCCGGGACGGCCGGGCTGTCATGCTCCCCGGCATGACGAGAGGCGGCAGCCCGGTCCGGCCACCGCCCCTTGCAGGTCCTGTCCCGGCCTCAGCTGTGGATCGGTCCGTCGCCGCAGGCCAGCGCCGCCTCGCGCACCGCCTCGGAATAGGTCGGGTGGGCATGGCAGGTGCGGGCGATGTCCTCGGCCGCGGCGCCGAATTCCATCGCGACGCAGATCTCGTGGATCAGATCGCCCGCCGACGGCCCGAGGATATGGGCGCCGAGGATGCGGTCGGTTTCGGCATCGACGAGGATCTTGACGAAGCCGTCCGCGGCGAAATTGGCCTTGGCCCGGCCGTTGCCCATGAAGGAGAACTTGCCGACCTTGTAGGCGCGGCCCGCTTCCTTCAGCTGGTCCTCGGTCTGACCGACCGAGGCGACCTCGGGATGGGTGTAGATCACGCCCGGGATCACGCCGTAATTCACGTGGCCCGCCTGCCCTGCCAGGATCTCGGCGACCGCCATGCCCTCGTCCTCGGCCTTGTGGGCCAGCATGGGGCCTTCGATCACGTCGCCGATGGCATAGATCCCGTCGACCGAGGTCTTGTAATGGGCATCGGTCGCGATCTGGCCGCGCTTGGTCAGCTGCAGGCCCAGCGCGTCGAGCCCGAGCCCGTCGGTGAAAGGCTTGCGGCCGGTCGCGACCAGCACGACATCGGCATCAAGCTGATGCTCGCTGTCATCCTTGCGGAGCTTGTAGGTGACCTTGGCCTTGGTCTTCAGCGCCTCGGCCGACTGCACGGCGGCGCCGGTGATGATGTCGAGCCCCTGGCGCTTGAGCAGCGAGCGGAAGCTGCGGGCGACCTCGGTGTCGATGCCGGGGGTGATCTGGTCGAGATATTCCAGCACCGTGACCTCGGCACCAAGACGGGCATAGACGGACCCGAGTTCCAGCCCGATCACGCCCGCGCCGATCACGATCATCTTCTTGGGCACCTTCGGCAGCGCCAGTGCGCCGGTCGAGGTGACGATCGTCTTCTCGTCGATCTCGATCCCCGGCAGGCTGGAGGCCTCGGACCCGCTGGCAATGACGATGTGTTTCGCCTTGTGGGTCTCGTCGCCAACCTGCACGAGCCCCGCCTCGGGGATCGAGGCCCAGCCCTTGATCCAGTCGATCTTGTTCTTCTTGAACAGGAATTCGATGCCCTTGGTGTTCTGGCCGATGACCTCGTCCTTGTAGGACAGCATCTGCGCCCAGTCGACCGAGGGCGCCTTGCCCTTCAGGCCCATCTTCTCGAAATTGTGCTGCGCCTCGTGCAGCTGGTGCGAGGCGTGCAGCAGCGCCTTGGAGGGGATGCAGCCCACGTTCAGGCAGGTGCCGCCAAGGGTTTCGCGGCCCTCGACGCAGGCGGTCTTCAGGCCCAGCTGGGCGCAGCGGATGGCACAGACATAGCCACCCGGGCCGGAGCCGATCACGATCACATCATAGCTTGCCATTCGGGGCCTCCTTTACGGGCGGGTGTTGGGATGGCGGCGGGGGCATGGGGGGCTGTCTGCCCCCCTCTTGTCCTGGCGGACAATTCACCCCCCGAGGGCATTTTCGCCAAGAAGAAGATCATATCAGCGCGGCGAGCGTCATCAGGACGGTCGCCGCGAAGCCCGCGGCCCAGATCATCGAGCGGCCCGGCACCCAGCCGCGGATATAGGCGGGCACATAGGCGATGCGGGCGATCAGGTAGATCCAGGCGCAAAGCGCGGTGAACCAGGTCGACTGGTCCGATACGGTGACGAGGACCACCGCCGCGGTGAAGAGGATCAGCCCTTCGAAATGGTTGTTCAGCGCGCGCTGCATCCGTCCGGTCCGCCGCGAGAGCTGCTGGTCGGGGGCCGTGTCGCGGGGGCTGGTGGTGTATTCGGTGCCCAGTTCCATATTGGCAGGGATCGCCATGAGGACGAATTGCACAGCCTGAACGAGGATTGCGAGAGCGAGGGCGGTGAGTTCGGGGGTCATGCGGGCCTCAGAAGATACTGGCAAGGATCATGGCGAAGCAGGAAACGAGCCCGGCCATGAAGATGACGGACCGCCAGGGCACCCAGCCGAAGGCATAGGCGGGCAGGTAGAGCGCGCGGGCGGCGACGAAGATCCAGGCGGCAAGCCCGGTGACCCAGCCATTGGAGCCGGTGAACTGCACCAGAACCACGGCGATCACGAAGAGGCCGGTATTCTCGACATGGTTGGCGAGCGCCCGGCGCAGGCGGAGGGTATGGGGCGACAGCCGGTCCTCGATCCCGTCGCGGGGGCCGGTATTGCCCTCGCGGCCCACATCGGCCTCAAGCGCGCGCTGGGACCAGAGCACGGCGGCAAGGTGGATGAAGGCGGTGGCGGCGAGGGCGGCGAGTTCGAGGGTCATGAATTCTCCCGGTCTCTGGCAGTTGCGTCAATGGGCTGTTCCGGTCTGACGACGGAACAGCCCTTATGGCCGAAGACCTTGCGGGCGTCGCCCGAATTGAAATCCCGGCATCCCGTGGCAGCGCGACAGGCGTCCTTGACGCCTGTCGCCCAATGCACGTTGCCCGGTTTCAGTCCGGTGTCGCCCGCCATCGCCTTACAGATCCATCAGCAGCCGTCTCGGATCTTCCAGCGCTTCCTTGACGCGGACGAGGAAGGTCACGGCGCCCTTGCCGTCGACGATGCGGTGATCGTAGCTGAGTGCCAGATACATCATCGGACGGATCACGATCTGGCCGCCCTCGACCATCGGCCGATCCTGGATCTTGTGCATGCCGAGGATGCCCGATTGCGGCGGGTTCAGGATCGGCGAGGACATCAGCGAGCCGTAGACGCCGCCGTTCGAGATGGTGAAGGTACCGCCCTGCATCTCGGCCATCGACAGCTTGCCGTCGCGGGCGCGGGTGCCCATCTCGGCGATCCGCTTCTCGATCTCGGCAAAGCTCATCGAATCCGCATTGCGCAGCACCGGAACCACCAGCCCCGAGGGCGTGCCGACGGCGATGCCCATATGGACGAAGCGCTTGTAGACGATGTCGGTACCGTCGATTTCCGCGTTGACCTCGGGCACCTCGGACAGCGCATGGCAGCAGGCCTTGGTGAAGAAGGACATGAAGCCCAGTTTCACCCCGTGCTTCTTCTCGAAGAGGTCCTTGTATTCCTTCCGGAGCGCCATCACGCCCGACATGTCCACCTCGTTATAGGTGGTCAGCATCGCAGCGCTGTTCTGCGCATCCTTCAGGCGGCGGGCGATGGTCTGGCGCAGGCGGGTCATCTTGACCCGTTCCTCGCGCTCGGCATCCTCGGCGGGGATCGGCGCGCGGGCCGCGTCCGGGATGGCGGCGGGCTTGGGGGCCTCGGGGGCACGGGGCGCAGAGGCGGCCGGTTTCGGGGCCGAGGCGGCCTTCAGCACGTCTTCCTTCATGATGCGCCCGTCGCGGCCGGTGCCCGCGACTTCGGCCGCGGTCAGGCCCTTTTCGGCCATCAGCTTCCTGGCCGAGGGGGCGTCCTCGACATCCTTGCCGCCGCCGGTGCCCTGCGCGGGGGCCGGACTTGCGGCCGGCGCAGAGGCAGCGCCTTCGCCCGCCAGCAGGACGGCCAGCTGGCCGCCCGCCTCGACGGTGCTGCCCTCGCCCGCGAGGATGTCCTTCAGCACGCCCGAGGCGGGCGCGGGCACCTCGACCGAAACCTTGTCGGTTTCAAGCTCGCACAGCATCTCGTCGCGCTCGACCGTGTCGCCCGCCTGCTTGAACCAGGTCGAGACGGTCGCCTCGGTCACGCTTTCGCCCAGCGTCGGCACCATCACCGGCACCTCTTCGGTGGCGGCCTCGGCAGCCGGAGCCGCGGCGGGCTCGCCGCCATTCGACTTCGGCGCGGGCGCGGCGGCGCCCTCGGCGATGGTGGCCAGCAGCGCATCGACGCCCACGGTTTCGCCTTCGGCGGCGACGATCTCGGACAGGGTCCCCGCAGCGGGGGCGGGCACCTCGACGGTCACCTTGTCGGTTTCCAGCTCGCAGAGCATCTCGTCGGCATCGACCGCATCGCCGGGCTTCTTGAACCAGGTGGCGACGGTGGCCTCGGTGACGCTTTCCCCGAGCGTCGGAACACGGACTTCTGTGGACATGGCGATTATCCTTCGATGGTCAGCGCGTCGTTCACGAGCGCGGCTTGTTGTGCCTTGTGCGTGCTGGCGAGGCCCGTGGCCGGCGAGGCGGCGGCGGGACGGCCCGCATAGCGGGGCCGGCCGTGCTTGGCGTTGATGCGGGTCAGGACCCATTCGAGATTGGGCTCGATGAAGGTCCAGCCGCCCTGGTTCTTGGGCTCTTCCTGACACCAGACGACCTCGGCGTCGCGGAACCGGTCCAGCTCCTTGACGAGGCTGAGCGCCGGGAACGGATAGAACTGTTCGAGCCGCATCAGGTAGACATCGTCGATGCCGCGGGCGTCGCGTTCTTCCAGCAGGTCGTAATAGACCTTGCCCGAACAGATCACCACGCGCCGGATCTGATCGTCGGGCTTGAGCTTTGTTTCAGACATGCGGCCCGCATCGGCATCGTCCCACAGGACCCGGTGGAACGACGATCCGGTGACGAAGTCCTGCGCCTCGGACACCGCCAGCCGGTGCCGCAGCAGCGATTTGGGCGTCATCAGGATCAGCGGCTTGCGGAAGCTGCGATGCAGCTGGCGGCGCAGGATGTGGAAGTAGTTGGCGGGCGTCGAGCAGTTGGCGACGATCCAGTTGTCCTCGGCCGACATCTGCAGGAAGCGTTCGAGCCGGGCCGAGCTGTGTTCCGGCCCCTGCCCCTCGAAGCCGTGCGGCAGCAGCACGACGAGGCCCGACATCCGCAGCCATTTGCGTTCGCCCGAGCTGATGAACTGGTCGAACATGATCTGCGCGCCATTGGCGAAATCGCCGAACTGGGCCTCCCACATCACCAGCGCGTTGGGCTCGGCCAGGCTGTAGCCGTATTCGAAGCCCAGAACCGCGTATTCCGAGAGCATCGAGTCGATGACCTCGTATTTCGCCTGCCCCTTGCGGATGTGGTTCAGCGGGTAATAGCGCTCTTCGCTGTTCTGGTCGATCAGCGCGGAGTGGCGCTGGCTGAAGGTGCCGCGGGCACTGTCCTGACCGGCCAGCCGCACCGGATAGCCTTCGGTCAGGAGGCTTCCGAAGGCCATCGCCTCGGCGGTCGCCCAGTCGAAGCCCTTGCCGGTCGCGAACATCTCTTTCTTGGCGTCAAGCAGGCGGCCGACGGTCTTGTGGACCTCGAAGCCCTCGGGGGGCGTGGTCAGGGCCTGGCCCAGTTCCTGCAGGGTTTCCTCGCCGATCGCGGTATCGCCGCGCTGATAGTCGTCGCCGCCGCCGCGCTGGATATGCGACCAGCGCCCGTCGAGCCAGTCGGCCTTGTTGGGCTTGTATTCCTTGGCGGCCTCGAATTCCTCGTTGAGATGAGACTGGAAGGCGGCCTTCATGTCCTCGATCTCGCCTTCGGGGATCAGCCCGTCCTCGACCAGCCGCTCGGTGTAAAGCTGCAGCGTGGTCTTATGCTTCTTGATCTTCTGATACATCAGGGGGTTGGTGAACATCGGTTCATCCCCCTCGTTATGGCCGAAGCGGCGATAGCAGAAGATGTCCAGAACCACGTCCTTGCCGAACTTCTGGCGGAACTCGGTCGCGACCTTGGCGGCATGCACCACCGCCTCGGGGTCGTCGCCGTTGACGTGGAAGATCGGCGCCTCGACCATCAGCGCGATATCGGTCGGATAGGGCGAGGACCGCGAGAAATGCGGCGCCGTGGTAAAGCCGATCTGGTTGTTCACGACGATATGGATGGTGCCGCCGGTACGGTGGCCAACGAGCCCCGACAGCCCGAAGCATTCCGCCACGACGCCCTGCCCCGCGAAGGCCGCGTCGCCGTGCAGGAGCACCGACAGGACCTGCTTGCGTTCGTGATCGACCATCTGCGCCTGCTTGGCGCGGGTCTTGCCCAGGACGACCGGGTTCACCGCCTCGAGGTGCGAGGGGTTCGCGGTCAGCGACAGGTGCACGGTATTGCCGTCGAATTCGCGGTCCGACGAGGCGCCGAGGTGGTATTTCACGTCGCCCGAACCGTCGACATCCTCGGGCTTGAAGCTGCCGCCCTGAAATTCGTTGAAGATCGCGCGGTAGGGCTTGCCCATCACGTTGGCCAGCACCGACAGGCGGCCCCGGTGGGGCATGCCGATGGCGATTTCCTTCAGGCCCAGCGCACCGCCCCGCTTGATGATCTGTTCCATCGCCGGGATCAGCGCCTCGCCGCCGTCGAGGCCGAAGCGCTTGGTGCCCATGTATTTCACATGCAGGAACTTCTCGAAGCCCTCGGCCTCGACCAGCTTGTTAAGGATCGCGCGCCGCCCCTCGCGGGTGAACTTGATTTCCTTGCCATAGCCCTCGATCCGCTCCTTCAGCCAGGACGACTGCTCGGGATCGGAAATGTGCATGTATTGCAGCGCGAAGGTGCCGCAATAGGTCCGCTGCACGATGGCGAGGATCTCGCGCATCGAGGCGACCTGCAGGCCCAGCACGTTGTCGATGAAGATCGGCCGCTCCATGTCGGCATCGGTGAAGCCGTAGGACCCCGGGTCGAGCTCGGGATGCGGGGTCGGATTGCGCAGCCCCAGCGGGTCGAGATCGGCGACCAGATGGCCCCGGATCCGGTAGGCCCGGATCAGCATCAGCGCCCGGATCGAGTCGAGCACCGCGCGCTTGACCTCGTCGTCGGTGACCTCGACGCCCTTTTCCTTCGCCTTCTCGCGGATTTTCTCCTCGGCGGCCTTGGCTTCGCGGGCGGCGGGCGGGGTCGGCCATTGCCCGTCAAGCGCCGCGGTCAGATCGTCGTTCGGTGCGGGCGGCCAGTCGCGCCGGGCCCAAGACGGCCCCGCCGCCTCGCGCTTGACCGAAACCTCGTCATCGCCCAGTTCCGCAAAGAACCTCTGCCAGGCCTCGTCGACCGCGTTCGGATCGTTGGCATAGCGGGCGTAAAGCTGTTCCACATACTCGGCATTATGCCCCTGCAGGAAGGACGAGCTGTGAAAGATGTCGTTCGCGCTTTGCTCGGTCATGGAGCTACCTCATGGGGGTTTGGACCGTAGTCGTTGGGGCCGGGCTGGGACGGGCGGGTCAGCCACCAGAGCACCAGAAGCGGCGAGATCATCAGCACCACGACCGACAGGGCGAGCACGACGCCCGCGAGGCCGGTGAACATCTGCGCGACATCGCCCGTGGTGGCGGCGTCGAAGGCACCGATGAAATTCGCAAAACCGGCGATGCCCACCAGCACGATCAGCGGATAAAGCAGAAAGAGCCCGCTGCGGCCGCTGTCATGCATGCGTCGCCAGCCTGCCGAAACCGAGGGCACCAGAACGGCAAGCGTGAACAGGGCTGTCAGGGGACCGTCGCTTTCGGCCTCGATGCTGCCCGGTCCGGTGCGGACCTCGCTCGGGAACAGCACCAGGTCAAGCAGCCCGGTGACGATGCTGCCCAGCAGCATGAACAGGATGAACCACCAGTATTCGGGGCGGGACGCCCGCCCCGAAAAGGTGAAGTACTTTCTGAAACAGACCTTTACGGCAGCCGCAAAGCCCATTTTGCCTCCCCTGCGACCGGCCTCAGCCGATCGCCTTCAGCACCGCTTCGCCAAGATGCGCCGGGCTGTCGGCCACGACGATCCCGGCCGACTTCATTGCCTCGATCTTGTCCTCGGCCCCGCCCTTGCCACCGGCGACGATGGCACCGGCATGGCCCATGCGGCGTCCGGGCGGCGCCGTACGACCGGCGATGAAGCCCGCGATGGGTTTCTTGCGGCCCTTCTTGGCCTCGTCCTTGATGAACTGGGCAGCTTCCTCTTCGGCCGAGCCGCCGATCTCGCCGATCATGATGATCGACTGGGTCTCGTCATCGGCGAGGAACCATTCCAGCACGTCGATATGTTCGGTGCCCTTGATCGGGTCGCCGCCGATGCCGACGCAGGTCGACTGGCCCAGCCCCACATCGGTGGTCTGCTTGACGGCCTCGTAGGTCAGCGTGCCCGAGCGCGACACCACGCCGACCGATCCGCGCTTGTGGATATGGCCGGGCATGATGCCGATCTTGCAGGCGTCCGGCGTGATGACGCCCGGGCAGTTCGGCCCGATCAGGATCGAGTTCGACCCCTGCAGCGCGCGCTTGACGGTCATCATGTCCATCACCGGAATGCCCTCGGTGATGCAGACGATCAGCGGGATCTGGGCGTCGATGGCCTCGAGGATCGAGTCGGCCGCGAAGGGCGGCGGAACGTAGATTACCGATGCGTTGGCGCCGGTCTTGGCCACGGCCTCGTGGCACGAGTTGAAGACGGGCAGGTCCAGATGGCTCTGGCCGCCCTTGCCGGGCGTGACGCCGCCCACCATCTGAGTGCCGTAGGCGATGGCCTGTTCCGAATGGAAGGTGCCCTGGCTGCCGGTAAAGCCTTGGCAGATCACCTTGGTGTTTTCGTCGACGAGAACCGCCATGGATCTTACCCCTTCACCGCTTTGACAATTTTCTGCGCCGCGTCCGACAGATCGTCCGCCGCGATGACGTCGAGGCCCGAGCCATTGATGATGGCCTTGCCCTTCTCGACATTGGTGCCTTCGAGGCGCACGACCAGCGGCACCTTCAGCCCGACTTCCTTGACCGCGGCGACCACACCCTCGGCGATGACGTCGCAGCGCATGATGCCGCCGAAGATGTTCACCAGGATGCCCTTCACGTTCGGGTCCGAGGTGATGATCTTGAAGGCCTCGGTCACCTTCTCCTTGGTGGCGCCGCCGCCCACATCGAGGAAGTTTGCGGGCTCGGCGCCGTACAGCTTGATGATGTCCATGGTCGCCATCGCGAGGCCCGCGCCGTTGACCATGCAGCCGATCTCGCCATCGAGCGCGATATAGTTCAGGTCGTATTTCGAGGCCTGAAGCTCCTTGGGGTCTTCCTCGGTCTCGTCGCGCAGCGCGAGGATATCTTCCTGCCGGTAGAGCGCGTTCGAGTCGAAGCACATCTTGGCGTCGAGGCAGCGAAGGTCGCCCTGGTCGGTCACGATCAGCGGGTTGATTTCCAGAAGCTCGCAATCCTTCTCGGTGAAGAGCTTGTAAAGCTGGCCCATCAGCCGGACGCATTGCTTGATCTGGTTGCCGGTCAGCCCCAGCGCAAAGGCGATCCGGCGGCCGTGATAGCCCTGATAGCCGGTCACGGGATCGACCGAGAAGCTGAGGATGCGATCAGGGGTCTTGGCGGCGACCTCCTCGATGTCCATGCCGCCCTCGGTCGAACAGACGAAGGCCACCCGGCTGGTCTGACGGTCCACCAGCAGCGCGAGGTAAAGCTCGCGGTCGATGCCCGCGCCTTCCTCGATATAGACGCGGCCGACCTGCTTGCCCGCGGGACCGGTCTGATGGGTGACGAGAGTGCGGCCCAGCATCTTCTTGGCCTCTTCGGCGGCTTCGCCGACCGATTTGGTCAGGCGCACGCCGCCCTTCTCGCCCGCTTCTTCCTCGATGAAATGGCCCTTGCCGCGGCCGCCTGCGTGGATCTGTGCCTTGACGACCCAGATCGGCCCGTCGATGTCGGCCGCGATGGCCTTCGCTTCTTCGGCCTTGGTGACGACATGCCCTTTCGAGACCGGCGCGCCGTAGCTGCGCAGCAACGCCTTGGCCTGGTATTCGTGGATGTTCATCAAACTGTCCCGTGCTGGTACGATTTACCGCTGTCTAAGCACGGAATGATGGTGCGGCGAAACGCCCTTTTCCCGAAATTTCCGTGATCATCCGATGTTTTTTGCCTTTGTGATCACGCTCGCGAATGGTGTGATCGCAAAGTCGGGCGAAACTCGGGAAGTGTTAAAGCACGGGCGGGGCGGCCCTGCCGGGACCGTGCCGCGACGAGCCCGCAAGGATCGTTTTCTGCGCCAGCCGACGCAAGGCAACCGCGACTCGACACCAAATCGTCACAGATCTTGCCGATAGAGGACGCGCCTCAATTGCCGGAGACGGACCTGTTCGCCATGCGAGTGCCGCCGCCCTCGTTCCTTATCCGACCCGCAGCCCTTTCGGCGATGCTTGCGCTTGTCCTGCTTTCGGCCGCACTGTCCGAGGGGCGGGCCCGCCGGATCGGCGACCATCTGCAGATTGCCCTGCCCGCGGCCGGACTGGTCTGCGCCGCGACCCGGGGACAGGCGCGCGTCTACGCTGGACGATACCTCTTGCTCGAGGCGGGAATCAAGTTCCCCAAGGCCCTGCTGGGCGATCTGCCTGTCAATCTTCGCCCGAATGGCGGCGGGCATGGCTTCCCCTCCGGGCACACCGCAGCGGCCGCCTTCGGGGCGAGCGCGCTGGTTGCCGGCTGCCTGCGCGACAGCCCCGGGGCGCAGGCGGTCGCCGTCATGTCGGCCGGCTTCGTCGGCGCCTCGCGGATCGACGCCGGGCGTCACACGATCTGGCAGACGCTGGCCGGGGCGGTTCTGGGCTGGCTTGTCGCCACGGTCAAGCTTGTCGCCTTCGACCGGGCGGTCGTGGCGATCTGGGCGCGGGCCGGAGCGCGGCTGACCGCGCTGCGCGGACGCGCGCCGGTGCCGGTGCCGGGCCGGCCTTGAACCCGGCCGCGATCCGGCTATGCCTTCTGGCAAACGGAGATCCCCATGACCAATCCCCTGCTGGCGCCGCGCACGGCGCCGTTCGAGCTTCCCGCCTTCGCCGCCGTCTCGGACGCGGATTTCGCCCCGGCCTTCGATCAGGCGCTGAGCGAGGCCCGGGCCGAAATCGCCGCCATCGCTGAGTCCCCCGAGCCGCCCGATTTCGCCAATACCATCGAGGCGCTGGAACGGACGGGTCAGGCCCTGTCCGACGTGCTGTCGGTCTTCTTCCTGCTGGCCTCGGTCTCGTCGACCCCGGACCGCGAGGCGCTGCAACGCGCCTTTTCTCCGAAACTGGCCGACTTCTCGTCCGACGTGGTGCTGAACCGCGCGCTGTTCGACCGGATCGACGCGGTCTGGCAGGCCCGCGAGACGCTGGATCTGACCGCCGAACAGGCCCGCCTGCTGGAACTGAAGCATCGCGATTTCGTCCGCGCGGGCGCGGCGCTGCCCGAAGAGGGGCGCGGGCGGCTTCGCGACCTCAACACCCGGCTGGCCGAGCTGTCGACCGCCTTCGCCCAGAACCTGCTGGCCGACGAGCGCGACTGGACGATGCCGCTGGCCGAGGCGGATCTGGAGGGCCTGCCCGGTTTCGTCGCCGAGGCCACCCGGGCGGCGGGCGCCGAACGCGGCGCGGACGGCCCGGTCGTGACGCTGTCGCGCTCGGTGATCGTGCCCTTCCTGCAATTCTCGCCCCGGCGCGATCTGCGCAAGGCGGCCTACGAGGCCTGGACATCGCGCGGCGCGCGGGGCGGCGCCACCGATAACCGCGCCCTCGTGGCCGAGACGCTGAAGCTTCGCGCCGAGCGCGCGGCGCTTCTGGGCTATGACAGCTATGCGGCCTATGTGCTGGAAACCGAGATGGCCAAGACCCCGGATCATGTGCGCGATCTGCTGATGCAGGTCTGGGCCCCGGCCCGGGCGCGCGCCGAGGCCGATGCGGCGATCCTTCAGGACATGCTGGTCGCCGACGGGCTTGCCGCGCCGCTCGAACCCTGGGACTGGCATTATTATTCCGAGAAACGCCGCCGCGCGCTGCACGATCTCGACGAGGCCGAGCTGAAACCCTACCTGCAGCTCGACCGGATGATCGAAGCGGCCTTCGACTGCGCGCACCGGCTTTTCGGGTTGGATTTCGCGCCGCTCGAGGTCGATCTGCACCACCCCGACGCCCGCGCCTGGGAGGTCACCCGAGACGGCCGCCATATGGGCGTCTTCATCGGCGACTATTTCGCCCGGGCGGGCAAGCGGTCGGGGGCGTGGTGCTCGGCGCTGCGCAGCCAGCAGAAGCTGACGGGCGAGATCCGCCCGCATGTGCTGAACGTCTGCAATTTCTCGAAGCCCGCCGAGGGGCGACGCGCGCTGCTGTCCTATGACGACGCGCGGACGCTGTTTCACGAATTCGGCCATGCGCTGCACCAGATGCTGTCGGACGTGACCTATGAAAGCCTTTCGGGCACGTCGGTGCCGCGCGATTTCGTGGAACTGCCGAGCCAGCTTTACGAACACTGGCTGGAAGTGCCCGAGGTGCTGGACCGCTTCGCCACCCATGCCGAAACGGGCCAACCGATGCCCGAGGCGATGCGCGACCGGGTGCTGGCGGCGGCAACCTACGACATGGGCTTCCAGACCGTCGAGTTCATCGCCTCGGCGCTGGTCGATCTGGAATTCCACGATGGCCCCGCCCCCGCCGATCCGATGCAGAAACAGGCCGAGGTGCTGGAAAGGATCGGCATGCCGCGCGCGATCCGGATGCGCCATGCGACGCCGCATTTCGCCCATGTCTTCGCGGGCGGCTACGCATCGGCCTATTATTCCTACATGTGGTCCGAGGTGATGGATGCCGATGCCTTCGCGGCCTTCGAGGAAACCGGCGACGCCTTCGATCCGGCGACGGCCCGGGCGCTGGAAGACAACGTGCTGTCGACCGGCGGCACGGCCGAGCCCGATGCGCTTTACACCGCCTTCCGCGGCCGCTTGCCCGGGGTCGAGGCGCTGCTGAAAGGGCGCGGGCTCGACCTCGAACCGGCCTGACGACGGCCGATGCAAAAAAGAACGCCCGCCCGGTTCCCCGGGCGGGCGTTTTTTTGGGACTGACGAGGGCGAACCGCCCCCCCGGCCTCAGGCCGCGGCGCGGTTCTTGTTGCGCGGACGGCGGCGCGCCCGGGCCTTGGCGGGCGGTTTGCCCGCGCCTTTGCTTGCGCCGCGCGGGCCGCCCCGCGACTGCTTCGGCTCCAGCCCTTCCCAGGGCGTGCCCGAGGCAACCGGGATCGCGGTGCCCATCACCTTCTGGATCGCGCGGAGTTCTGACACCTCCTCGGGCGAGCAGAAGGCGATCGCCGCGCCATCGGCCCCGGCCCGCGCGGTGCGGCCGATCCGATGGACATAGTTGTCGGGCACGTTCGGCAGGTCGAAATTGTAGACGTGGCGCACCTCGGGGATGTCGATGCCCCGCGCCGCGACGTCGGTCGCCACCAGCACCCGCACGTCGCCCGCGCGGAACGCCTTGATCGCGCGGTCGCGCTGGCCCTGGCTCTTGTTGCCATGGATCGAGGCGGTCGCGAAGCCCGCCCGTTCCAGCTGTTTCGACAGCCGCTCGGCGCCGTGCTTGGTGCGGCCGAAGACGATGGCACGGTCGTCGCGGTGGCCATCCAGAAGCTCGATCAGACGCCCGGTCTTCTCGGCCTTCTCAAGGAAATGCACCGATTGCAGGATCTTGTCGACGGCGGTGCCGGGGGGCGTCACCTCGACCCGGACCGGATCGGTCAGGTAGCTGGCCGCGATCTCGTCCATCTGCTTGGGCATGGTGGCCGAGAACAGCATGGTCTGGCGCTCTTTCGGCAGCTTGGCGGCGATCCGGCGCAGGGCATGGATGAAGCCCAGATCCAGCATCTGGTCGGCCTCGTCCAGCACCAGGAACCGGGTCTCGGCCAGCACCACGGCGCCCCGGCCCATCAGGTCGATCAGCCGCCCGGGCGTCGCAACCAGCAGATCGGCGCCGCGCGCCATCCGCTTTTCCTGAGCCGACAGCGAGGCGCCGCCGACCACGGTCTCGACGCTGACCGGCGTGCCCGCGACCAGCGGCCGAAGGCTCTCGGCGATCTGCTTGACCAGTTCGCGGGTCGGGGCCAGCACCAGGGCGCGGGCAGTCTTGGGCACGGGCTTGCCGCGGGTTTCCGACAGCGCGGTGAGAAGCGGCAGCCCGAAGGCCGCGGTCTTGCCGGTGCCGGTCTGCGCCAGACCGATCACGTCGCGGCCTTCCAGCGCCGGAGGAATGGCACGGGCCTGAACCGGGGTGGGCTCGGTGATGCCGGCCTCGGCCAGGCGCGTCACGAGCCGCTTGGGCAGGCCCATCTTGTCGAATGTCGTCACAGTGTCCTTTCGGGCGCCCGTCGCGGACGCCTCGTCAAATTGCGTTCGCCGCTGCGAACGGGTGAGCGGGCCCGCGACGCCCCGACCCGACGGGTCGGCTGGCGGCGGTCCCAGTACCCCTCGCGTGATGATGGGAACGGATTTGCCCGACACCTTGCGCCGCGGCCCGATCGGTCCGGGCAGGCGGCCTCTGTTCACGCGACAGAAGGTGCGGATCGGCGACACGTACAGGAACATGACCCTCCGGTCAATCCTGCAACTGCCGTCACTTGAGCTGGCTGTCCTTCGACCCCCGCCGGTTGATCCCGCCGCGGATCACCGGACGCCGGTCGCGGTCGTCCTGACAGGCGACGCACAGCTTGACCCCCGGCAGGGCCTGCCGCCGCGCCTCGGGGATCGGCTCGCCGCACTCGGCGCAGTCCGACAGGCTGTCGCCCACCGGGGCGCGCCTGATCTTCATCCGGTTCAGCTCGTCCTCGATAGAGGCGTCGATCTGGTCGTTCACCGCGCCGTCGCGCGCCCAGCCTCCGGCCATCGTCAGACCTCCCTTGCAGGCCGACAGGATAGGCCAGCCCCCGGCCTCGCGTCAAAACTTTCAGGCCGCGGCGCGGGCGGGGGCCGGCGCCTCGCGGATCGGCAGATGCACCAGCGCCGAAAAGGCCCCGACGCCGACGCCGACCCACCAGACCAGATCGTAATTGCCGTAAAGATCGTAAAGCCTGCCGCCCAGCCAGACGCCGAGGAACCCGCCGATCTGATGCGACAGGAAGACGAAGCCATAGAGCGTGCCCATGTAGCGCAACCCGTAGATATGGGCGACGAGCCCGCTGGTCAGCGGCACCGTGGCGAGCCACAGCGCCCCCATCACCATCGAGAAGACCAGCACCGTGCCGGGCGTGATCGGCATCAGGATGAAGGCGGCCGCAGCGATGGTGCGCGCCGTGTAGATCCCCGCCAGCAGGTATTTCCGGGAATAGCGGTTGCCCAACCAGCCGGCCGTCACCGTGCCGACGATGTTGAAAACCCCGATCACCGAGATCGCGACCGCCCCCAGCGCTGAAGTGGTGGTAATGCCGATCGCCGACAGGGTACCGCCCGGCACGATCGGGCCGCACAGCTCGGCCACGAAGGGCGGGAAATGCGCGGTGATGAAGGCCAGCTGATAGCCGCAGGAAAAGAACCCCATGAAGATCATCACATAGGACGGGTCGCGGAAGGCCCGGTTCAGCACCTGGCCCAGGCTTTCCTCCAGCTCGGCGCGGCTCGCGACCTGGGGCGAACGGATGAAGGGCAGCGCGAAAAGCGTGGCCAGCACCACGACCGCGAAGATCGCGAAGACGCCCTGCCAGGGCTGGAACCGCAGCAGGATCTCGGCTGCGGGCGGGCCCACGATCTGCCCGGCCGACCCGGCGGCGGTCGCGATCCCCAGCGCCATCGAGCGATGCTCGGGCGCCGCCGCGCGTCCGACGATAGCGAGGATCACCCCGAAGCCGGTACCGGCGATGCCGAAGCCCACAAGCACCTCCAGCCCCTGCAACTGCCAGGGCTGGATCGCGAAGGCCGAAAGCACCAGCCCCAGCGCGTAAAGCAGCGCCCCCGCGACGATGGCCTTGCGGTCGCCGATCTTCTCGGCGACGGCGCCGAACAGCGGTTGCCCGATCCCCCAGGCGAGGTTCTGGATCGCGATGGCCAGCGAGAATTCCGTGCGCGCCCAGCCGAACTCCTCGGCAATCGGGATCTGGAACACCCCGAACGAGGCGCGCACGGCGAATCCGATCAGCAGGATCACAGACCCGGCGATCAGCACCGGGGTCATCAGCGGCGCCTCTGCACCGCGTTGGGCATGGGTCATCTCGGCTCTCCCCGCGACCTGTCGGAACCGCCCGCCGTTGGCCGCAGACAGGCTGTCCGGCCGGGACAAGGGCCGCCGGGCCGGGCAGTCGTCTGAGAAAGGCGCACGTCTCCCTGCCCCAATCTATGGCCGCCCAAAGCGACCCGCACAAGACAAAGCCGTCGCCTCTGACCACCCGCCTGACCGCCGCATCGCGTTCACGCCTCAATGCCATCGCAAATGCCGGATCGGGCGGTCCGGTTGTCCGACCGGGCGGCGCCCGATCCGCCTGCCATGGACGGCCGGGCCGCCCGCCACAGAGTGCGATGCCCGGCAATTTCGATAAGCGATCCGATCCGGGATCACTCGCGCGAAACCGCCCCCGACGTCCTGCCAGCCCCTCTTCCAGAGCTTCGATCCGGCCGTCAATTTTTCGCTTGATCTCCCCTCGCCGCTTCCATAAAAGCACGCGGGCGGACCGAACGGGACGCACAATATCGGGGCCATAGCTCAGCTGGGAGAGCGCTTGCATGGCATGCAAGAGGTCAGGGGTTCGATCCCCCTTGGCTCCACCAATTCACTTTTGAAAAGCACCAGATAGTTCTGCCTTTCCTGTCAGAGGATTTGCCTCTGCCGCGAAGATCGGTGTTGTTTTCCCTACGAAAATCCATGCTGCCTCGATCTGCGCCCTTGGCGTGTTGATCGCTTCGCAGCCCTTCCCCCTGTCCAACCCGAGGATGGCCCATGAGCGACCGTTTCTTCGTCCTGACGGGCGGCCTCGGTGCGGGCAAGACCAGCCTGATCGCCGAGCTTGCCCGCCGCGGCTTTCACACAATCCCCGAATCCGGCCGCGCGATCATTCGCGAGGAAATGCAGAGCGGCGGAGATGCCCTCCCCTGGGCGGTTCGCGCGGCCTATGCCGAACGGATGTTGGAACGGGATCTGCGCGCCCACCGCGCCGCACACGCACTCTCAGGCCCCGTAATCTTCGATCGCGGCATTCCGGATGTCCTTGGCTATCTGAAACTTTGCGGGCTTCCGGTGCCGCTCCACATCGCCACAGCGGCCAAGGCAGCTCGCTACAACCGTCGCGTCTTCCTGGCGCCCTACTGGGACGAGATCTTCACGCAGGATACCGAGCGGAAGCAGAGCCAGACAGAGGCCGAAGCGACCTGTGCCGCTATGTTCGAGACCTACGTCGCGCTCGGCTACGAGATCATCGAATTGCCGCGCACGGACATCGCAAGGCGCACTGACTTTATCTGTAATCAGCTCGCTATCTAACAGTCACCTCCAGATGCCGCGGCTGAACTACTGAAGCGGACAATCCACACGGCTCCTCTGGTTCCTCTGCACTCCCCCTGTCTAACGGTCACGGCGCGTTCCCCTGCCGGTAGCGGCCGTTCGCCGCCCCCTGCCGTTGCCAGTTGACGAATCGCACAAGCGGACGTCCGCTTAGCTGATGAAGCTGGCCACAACCGGATGAGCCAACGGCCCCGAACGGACGTTCGCTGTCCTGATGAGCGCTGCGGCGCGGCCTCACGGAAGCGGCCGTTCGGGCCTCGGCGCAGCATTGCCGACGATCCGAGGCCGGCAGTGCGGCCGAACTACCATCTCGCTGCGGTTGCGCGAACGGCTGCTTACCGAAGTCGAGGCCTGCCAAAAATGGTCGTTCTTGCCGAATGTCTGGCACAGGTGATACGAGGAGCAGGCTACATGGTGTGCCAAAATGATGCAATCAGACACCGACTTGCCTGATAAAGTTAGAATTGAAGTCTAAAATTATCGACACTTCGGTGTGAACGCGAAAAGTCAGACGCATAGCGATTCACTCAACGGATAAACTCGTTGAGCCCGTGGATACACGCCAGCTTTTGTTGGCGTGTTATGCAGCGATCTATTTCAGGCGGGGCTAACCGCATCCATCCAGGGGCGCTTGGCGGTTGCCAAAAATCCGTCCGCCTGCCTCTTATGTTCCAAGAGCCGTCGCTTCTAGCTTCGGCCAGACCAGATACGCGGCCGTTTAGAAGAAAAACTACCTGTTTTTGCTCAACAAGAATGTAGTCTGTGTAGTAATACAGCACGAGCATTTGCCCCAATCGTGTTTGAGCCGTGTGTCCAAGGGTTGGTACGCCACGCGCTGCTAGGAGATCAAACAGGTTGTCGTCAAACCTAATTTGACCACCTATGGCTCGCACGACAGCGTCTCCGGAAGAGAATTGCCCGCGCCGACCGGCCTCTTCCAGAAGCTGGTCACGAATGCTAACCTGAACTGGGCGTGACGCGTTGCGCAGTGAATGAATTGAAACAGCTAGCGCAGTGTTACTGATGCTCCTAAGTTCGGCCTCAGACCAAAGGCGGTCTTGTGACTGAGCCTGTGCAGTACCGGAGTATGAAAGAAGTGCAATGAACACAATGAAACGAAGATTCTTTATGACTGGCATGACCGCATCCGCTATGGCTGGCTGTACATCTACTACTGGCACAATCACGCAAGACGTGGCAAGACGGCAGCGCGTTTTGCAAGCATCCATCATCATCGGCGCTGGTCTAGGCTATGCCGTGGCTCGTGACCGGGGAGGCAGTGCGTTGGCCGGAATCGCAGTAGGCGCTTTTGTCGGTGGCGCGGTCGCTAGCGCAATTCAATACGCACGGCTTTTGCTTGATCGCTCGAATGGGCGATTGGAGGGCGGATACGATCTTTCAGCACGCGCCTCGTTAGAAGACCTCCGTGTATTCACTTCTGAAAACATCCCCGTATTGGATCGACGGGCACAATTGCTGGCTGAATTAGACCGGCCCGGTGCGGCTACACGTCCTGTGCAGATCGTGATAGAATTGGAAGCTCTGAATGTTTTAGCGAAGCAAGCAACAATACCGACCCCAGCATATAAAGAAAGCGCAGAGATGTACCCGGAAACAAACCGTGTGATGCCGGAGCAACCGCAAGCAATTGTTCTAAATCCGAGCCTAGCAGACAAAAACCGGAAAATAGCCGACGAGGCTGCAACGATACTGCGCGATACCGTGCGCCGTGAAGTCGCACGTCGTGAAGAACAGCTTGAAGCTGCCCGTCGCCGAGGCATACTAATCAGCTGAGAGTGGGGATGGAGAGATAAATGTCTTCTGAAACAAAGAATTCGTTCGTTCGCGCTGCTAAGGTATCTACATTGATCGGTGCTTTGTGTGGAGTATTATGGGCGAGCTTGGATGCACGGGTCGGTGAAAATGTCGCTCACGTTATAGATCAAAAAATTGCCCCACGCTTTCGATGCTCACCAGACGTCCATTTAGCCGCTGCTCGACTATCGAAGCCCTCAGTAGAAAAGCTGGTCGATCAAGCAGACATGGAAGAGGTAGACGCCGCGTATGACACCTACTTTATGCACGTCCGAGAAGCTGCAAAATGCGGCCATCTGGAAGCGCAGCTATTGGATATTCAAGCAGTCTGCACTGGATTGCTCAGCTCTGGAATAAACATCAGTGCCGGTCGCGACATCGCCGACATATATAGTCGCATGTACTTCGCGTCATTGACGCGCCAAAGAATCAAGGCGTTTGCTGATGATGTTTGCTCATTTAATTAGCCGTGATTTGGCGCTTAACTTCAAATCCACATCAAATTTTTGTACTTTTCATCAACGGTCAGACAGTATCCATTGGTCAAAAACGGCCGCATTTGTCACGAACAGGCTGTTGGGCGAAATCGTTGAGAAATCTTGTGCCGCAAACCCTTGGCAAAACTGCATTTTATTTTGAATATTTTTGGGTCACTCTTTAACAGCGGTCGTTGGTACAGGTCGCAGCATCAGCCAACAGGGCTCAGTGCTGTCATGCGGTGATGCAGAACAAAACTCGATCTTGATCCGCTCTGAATGTCGGCTTCCGTTTTCCCTGGGTGATTCGATTGCCTCCGCGGCGAAAGGCCGCTGCCCGCCCAACCTTCGAGATCCGGCCGACTCGGCTTCGGGGCCCGGTGGGGGTCTGCTCTGGGGAAGCTCGGCCAATACCTCGGAACGGCCGCGAACGTCCGCAGTCCGCCCCAAGCGATCAGGGACGCACGCTGCCGATAGCTGACGTTCGATACCCCAAGGGCGCGCCGAGCGCCGATCACGGAAGCGGCCATTCGTGACGGCCGCGGCGTCCTGGCGATCTCCCGTCGAGTCCGGCCCAAACCTGCCCTTCGAGAAACTTGAGCGCGCTGCAATGCAGCAGACCACAATCCGACATCGATTAACTGTAGGATACGTGTGGAATATCGGCGCAAGCTAAGATATGGATGACTTGATGAACCTGCGTTTGCGGCCACCTTCTGCCATAAATGAAGGGTGAGATCCCTCGGGTTGTCTCAGTAGCGCTTGGGCGCATGGTTCATCAGACTTCCCCATAATACCTCGAGTTTCCTCGCTGCAGCTCGTGGACGCTAAGAAATTTGATCTTCGTGGCAGTCGAGCCTGTTTTCCGGCAAACAGAGCGAACCCGTTGCAGAATCACTTGAACAGGTGCTGCGGCGCGTTGGCGAAAGACTATCTTCGCCCTTAATGATAACGTATCTAGAATATCAAGAGTTTCAGTTCGTTCATTGATTTTGGCCGATCCAAGCTGGCGCCAATCCGCGCCCTGTGAAACCATTTTTCTAGCAGCCTCAAGAAGCAAAAGTGAATTTAATATGTTGTCTGGTCTTCTTCCTTGCCGGGTTATGTGCCGCCAGCCTGCGTTCGTCACGGAGATTTCCCCCAGTTCAGGATGAAAGCGGTCTGTTGAGCTTGACCACTCCCGATAGAACTCTTTTGCGAGCCTCAAGGAAAAACCAGGAGTCGCAAGCAGCGACCTCGTTGATCGCATATCGATTTCCTGAAGGGGATGGCTGTCGGGAACTGATCCCGCCATCTTGCGTAGCTCACCCTTTGCCTCACTTCCAAACGTCTTCCTCCTGGGAATTACGACTAAATCAGAGTTAACTTTTGAGTATGAGGCATCTGATTTAAGATCTTGCCAATAAATTGGTGACTTATGGCTGCCGGGGTCTTCAACGTAAGCTAGGATTACAGGTCCCGGCAGCGCGTTCCATCTCGACCTGTGTTTTTCGATGTAGCCTCTACCAATGGCGACGCCGATTGAGTCTTTGCCCAAGCTCTTGCTTTCTTTCTTGAAACTAAGGCCGCTCTTTACCTGCACAAAGAGCATCCTGCCCGAAAACTTCTCGCGATGCCTTAGAAGGACAATACCGTCCACGGCATCGTCATTTTCTGCATCGACATCTTGCCAATCGCTCTTGAGCTGCCCTCGGACACGATGAGACACTAGGTCAACTCCCGCAGCTCCGGTTCTTATCGTGCTCATGTTCCTCGGCTTTCGTAGTGTAGATGTTTGATTTACGTTAATCTGCTGAGGTGTCATTGCAAAGAACGCGATCGCTCCGCAAACCCAAACAACGGCCCTTATCGGTTATTCAACCGGCGCCAAAAAAGGTCGGCTTTGCGTTCTTCAAGTCTTCGGGTTTTCAACTTGCTTCCGCTGAGAAAGGCGCCCCGCGATTTGATTGTCGATCCGCTGCTGGAGCTTTGGGTTCGTCGTATTGGCGCGCTCCTGCTTCAGCTCGGCAAGCCGCTTCAGTTGGCGGTTGGGAAGGTGTGTAGCGCCATCCTTTACAATGACCCCTGTGATATCAGCCGGGGCGTTTATCAGGCTGACCTCCTTTGACGTCTTTAACCGCAGCCCGTTGCCAAAGATAAGCTTTTTGATCTCCCAGATCAGCGCCTTGGGCACGACATCGCCAGAAATCGTTATATCGTCTGCATAGAGGCTTAGTTTACACCCTTTCGCCCTCACCAGCTTCTCGACGGCAAGCCAGATATGGCTGTTGCTGTAGTAGGCTAGGATCGGGCTACAAGGAGAGCCTTGGGGCAGGCATCCGCCCAGAGTTGCGACGTGAACCAAAACGGCGGTTACATCCCGAGAGCATTCAAGCTCCCGATGGAAAAATCGGGCGACGTTGTTGGCTGAACAACTTGGGAAGTAGTCCGCGACGTCCAGCAGCCAGAACGCCTTGGCCTCTTTGTGGTGCGCTGCGTTTTCGACGTATGAGCGTCCTTTTACCGGGCTGAAAAGAAACTCTGGGGCTTTCACTCGCCCCAGAAGATCACCAATGCGGCCTTGCATCGCTTTAAGCTGCGGGTCGGGAATGTCGATAGGGCGGTAGTTCTCCGCCTGTTCCGGCGTTGGAGGGTGTTTCAGCCACGCGCCTTTTTCATCATCCTTTAGCTTCTTGTGCTTCCAGCGGCGGACGTACAGGTCATGGCGGTGGCTGATCTCGTCCAAAGTATCGGCGGACACTCTGAGAAGCTTGGCCAGTTGCTTCCGGCTTCTGAGACGGAAAAACGGGCTATCCTTGAGTTGGTAACCCTCTTCAGGCTGCGTCTTCGGCATCTGCTTTCCTTTCAACGAAACGCAGAATGTCGATGACCTTGCCTGCAATTTTTGAACGGATTTTGTCGCCAGACCTGGCGTTCGGCAGCTCTTCCGCAAAGAACATGATAGAAGAAACCGGAATTTTGAACTCTGTCGCATACCTCTGGATCAGATCGAGCGAGGGGGATTTTCTACCCTTTTCGATCTCCGAAATATGGGACTTCGAGACGCCGAGTTTTTCCGCCAGTTCGACCTGTTTCAAGTCATGGAACACTCGGATCAACCTTAGTGCTTCATGTATCATCGTTTCATCCCGTTTGCCTTTCCCGCCTAGACATTAGGCGGGCGGCGATTAGCCGGGCGATCCGAAAATCGCCATCAAACACCGGATAAGCCGGTAGATGAAGATAGCCACCCTAAGGATGACCATCACGGTGCGAGGGTTCCGGAGTTTCCTCCAAAACCGACGTCGCCGCCGCCGTCGGTGTGTATCTTCAGAGAGAGCCATATTGCTCCTCCTTTCTGTTGGCCCCGGCGCAACATCCACAGCGGATGCCACTAACCAAGGGTCCTCACCCAACAGAAAACGGAAACCGACGACTAAACCCTTTGCCTAGACGCGATAGCTGTCCTTGCTATCGCGTCTGCTTCGCCCGCCGCCGTCCTCTCGTCCCCCTCGGGGGCCTCCGGGCCGTGTGCGGTAGAAGTGGTAGAGGGGAAAACCCCTCCGCGCTTGAACGAGTCCAAGCTGGGTATGAGGAACTTCTTCCGTTGTTACACGAAAGGGATATGGGAATGGCATCGTCAGCTTTCAAGGAAAAAAGTTCTCTGCGAGCGAACTTTTTCTGACCTGGTCGAATAGGTGGTTTTTTCCATAGGAGACATTGAACCAGAACGCAGCGAACGTCTGCTAATGGAATGTGCCGACTGCTTCACCGGCGGTGATAGCCTTCAGGGGTTCACCGCCCCATAGGAGAAGCGATCATGAGTGCCAAGACCAGACAAGATTTTTCTGCTGTCGCCGTCATCGGGATGGACATCGGCAAGGACGTCTTTCACCTCGTCGGGTTCAGTTCCGACGGCAGCCTCGTGCTGCGACAGAAGATCAAGCGCCTGGCCCTCGTGGCGACCTTCCAGACGCTCCCGCCTTGCATCGTTGGCATGGAGGCCTGTCTCAGCGCGCATTTCGTCAGCCGGACCTTGCGGAGAATGGGCTTCGAGCCCCGGATCATCCCGGCGATCTACGTGAAGCCGTTCAACAAGGGCCAGAAGAACGACTACAACGACGCCGAGGCAATCGCCGAGGCCGCGTTGCGCCCGAACCTGCGCACCGTTTCGGAGAAGAGCCAGGATCAGCTCGACTTGCAGGCGCTGCATCGCGTCCGGTCGCGTCTGGTATCGCGGCGAACCGCCACCATCAACCAGATCCGAGCCTTCCTGATCGAGCAGGGTATCACCATCCGCAAGGGGCTGCGCGCTGTCCGGAATTCCCTGCTGTCGGTGCTGGATGAGCGTCAGGACGAGATTTCCCCGAGGATGCGCCACATCATCCTGGATCTTCATGACGACTGGATGCGGCTCGACGTCCGGATCGAGGCGGTCTCGGACGAGATCGAGGGTATCGGCCAAAGCGAGGCTCACTGCCGGGACCTGAGAACGATCCCCGGCGTGGGGCCGATCATCTCGACGGCCCTTGTCGCGGCGGTGGGAAAGGGTGAGGCTTTTGAAAGCGGTCGAGACATGGCCGCCTGGGTCGGGTTGGTTCCAAGGCAATACAGTACAGGCGGGCGCACGACGCTCGGCAGGATCTCGAAACCTGGCAGCCGATATCTGCGAACGTTGTTGATCCAGGCGGCGAAGATCATCCTGATGCGGCCGCACAACTGGCCCGGGCTCAGTTTCGGGGCATGGCTGGCCGAAGCCGACCTGCGCATGCACCGCAACAAGTTGGCGGTGGCACTGGCCAACAAGCTCACCCGGATCGCATGGGCGGTCCTGCGCCATGGCCGGGGCTTCGATGCCCGAATGGATACGGTCGCAGAAGCGCTCTGACGCCCGGCGACTGCACAGAGGTTCGCGAGGGAGAACAGCATGGGACGGATAAATTACGCACCCAGAATCTGAGGGCGGAATTGGCTCCGCGTCAGCCTGTCCGCTAATGAGATCGATGTGCGTGCGTATATCCAACAAGGTCACGGCCCGCGAGCCGACACATAGACCGGATACATATCAGCGATATCTGCAGCCACGCCAAAAGCTCTTGCGAACAGCAGTCGGCACATACATCCCGCCCAGACTGCCGAGATCCTGCTGGCTCGATTCCTCCGTGCGGTGAAGGTCCGGTTCTGGGAAGTTCGGCCGATGTCTGGGAACGGGGCCGAATGTCGGCTCCCGCCCTTCCGGCAGGTCGTGATCACCCAAGCATCGTCATTCGAAGTGTCCGTGGCGCGCCTCAACTGGAGTCCTCCCACCCATCATCAAAAAACGTCTTCATCTCATGAGACGAATAGCCGGTTTTCGTGCCCACGCGATCAGCTGCACTTCGCGCGCGCACAAGGCCTTCGGCGTCCGTCAGTTCGACCGCGGGTCTTGGACGGTCGGATCCCATGTCGAACCCACAATCAAGCGCTTCGTCGTGCAGCCTCTTGAAAGTCTTACGGTTGATACTCAGCAGATCTGCAGCGCCGACAAAGCTTCCGGCTGCATGAAGGGCCTGTGCGACGTCCTCTGCCGAGCGCTCGACGCGCGGACGACCTTTGTGACTTGCAAACCCCAATGCCCGGCGCTTCTCGGCGATCCATTTCTGATCGACCCGGTGGAGCCTCGCGAGTTGGGCATCCCGATGTCCCTCCTGAAACTGCTCACGGAGCAGCATGTCGAAGTCATACCCGAAATGAGCCAACGTCTTGAGCAGGTTGGACCGGCTTCCATGGAAACGTTGCCGCACCTCTGCCAAAGATCGGCTGCGCATCATCATCTCGAGGAGCTCGGCGTGATGAACACGTTCTCCTCGCTCACCGGACACGATGATGATGCAATCACCAGACACCGCCAGGTAATCTCTAGGGACCGCCATTTAGGATCCTTCCTGTCCAAAAACTCCGGTGAAATTCTTCGCGCCGGTGCGCGGGGAATTCCAGCTGAAATTATAACCAACTGATATTAAACAGTTCTCCTTGACTGACTCGTTGATAGCTGATTCCCTCTGCCCCACGAAGCCCCGGCAACCATGGTTACAGTGTCAATGCTCCACACCGTGAACCCCGCTCATGAACGCCTGAAGATGGAGCTGCGGTTGCGTGGCAAGTCCATCGCCTCAGTCGCACGCGAGCTGGAGGTACTGCGCTCAACAGTCACGCTGGTGAGCCAGGGCCTGCGTCGATCTTCGAAAATCGAAAAGGCTCTCGCCGATGCCGTCGGCACGACACCGGCCGAGCTTTTCCCCGACCGATACCCAGCAGAGGAGAGCAGCGCGGCAAGGAAAACCTGACCTCGGGAAAAGCAAAAACCCTGCCATTGGCGTGGCAAGGTTCTGCGCTTGAATAGCGTGTCGTTTGGAACCGACCCCTTATTCATCCCCTGAGTCCCACGAAAAGTCAACCTGCCGGGGCGTCTCTCGGCAGGGCAGTCAAACTCATCTCAAACATAGGGGGATGCTGCCCCGCACCTGCTCCGACCCATATGGATCGGCGCCCAGGTGAGGTGCGCTCCAATCATCATGAAGAAGAATCTGATCTACCGCGGGCCGGAGCCGAGCCACGCGACCCGTGTTCCTGCGCGCCGCTCCAAGGGAAGCTTGAGAGGCTCAATGGTCGCCATGTTACCTGGCTTCCGGCGCCCACGCCTTATCCACTTCGAGAGTGCGCTCGAATACGCCTTCCTCTGCCTGATGCTGGTGCGAGACGACGTGCACCTCATCCAGGAGCAGCCGCCGGCGATCTCCTATGTCGGCAACGACGGTCGGCCTGCGCGGCACATCTTCGATTTCCTGATCACGAAGACGGATGGCGAGCGCATCGCGGTGGCCATCAAACCCATGCAGCGGGTCATGAAGCTGAACTTCGCCTCGGAGCTCGAAGCCGTTTCGGCAGCGGCCTCCAAATCCCTTGCGGACCGCGTGCTGCTCGTCACGGACCAGCACATTGACAGGGTCGCGGCCGCCGAAGCGGCCCGCACACTCGCCTGGTCGCGCCCCTCGCTGGCGGAGGTGACGGCATGACCCTGCGCTTCCGCTTCTCGAACTCTGACATGATCACCACAGCAGGCGTTGCCATGCGTCCCATTGAGATCAATGACATCGGAGGCACCTTCGAGCGCGTTGGTCAGCCGGGGATCACGGAGACCTTTTCCCACCATGAGCTCGTGGAGATGATGCGTCGGCCGGACACAACGTATTTTGCCGGCTACTTCGACCGGGCTACGCAGGAGATGCGGCTAAACAAGCCAGTTGAAGTTATCAGTGAATTGCCGGAGCAGATCGGCAGACTGGTGATTTGGCGGAAAGCGGTCTGCGATGCTTTCCTGGCTCTCGAAGCCAAGGGTGACATCAAGCGCACGCGGGAAGGCTATGACCGTGCGCGCCCTCGACTGGCAGCAGAAACGCAGCGGCTCGTCGGGGAAGGTGCTGCAGCTCCCAGGAAGGCAAGGCCCGGCAAGGACATAACGGTTCGAAACCTTCCGGGCAGTCGAACCGCATTTCAGTGGGTTCGCGCCTATCAATCTGCGAGTGGTTCACCACTTGCGCTCATCCCGGAAACCCATCGCTCCGGGAACCGAACGCGGATTTGGTGCCCGCGATCCGAAGCCCTGATGAATCAGGTCATCGAAATCTACGCCGACACGCAGCGCCCCACCAAGGTCCAGGCGATCAAGCAAACCCAAGCCCTTTTCGAAGAGGAAAACCGCAAACGAGCCAAAGCGGGAGCGCCTGCGATGGTCGTTCCGTCGGCTGCAAGTATTCGACGTCGTCTGGGCATGGCTGATCCGTTTTACCTCTACGCCAAACGGAATGGTGCCGCAGCTGCTGCCAGACATTTTGCCATGAGCAGTAACGGTCCTGACGTCGCGCGCCCCATGGAGCGGGTCGAGATGGACGAGAACAGGCTCGACGTCATCTCGTTGCTGACGCTGACAGGCATCTGGGATCACCTGCCGCAGGAGCGCCAGAAAAATTTCGAGATGGGACGGCGCTGGCTCTACATCGCGATCGATTGTGCCACGAAATGTGTCGTTTCGATGCGACTGGCCGACAATCCGAACTCGGATGATGCGATCCGCGCGCTGCGGCAGATTTTCGAGGACAAGACCCCGCTGGCTCAGGCGGCCGAATGCGAAAGTACATGGCATCACCATGGCGGGATCGGAACCCTCGTGACCGACATGGGGTCTGCCTTTGTCTCGGATGCGTTTCAGGCCACGGTAGCGTCGCTTGGGATCACATCTCACCTGCCGCCGGCTGGGATTCCTTGGATGCGGGGGCACATCGAGTCCTTCTTCCGCACGCTCGGGCATCAACTCATGCCGCTCCTGGCGGGCCGGACCTTCTTCGACACCGTGGATCGCGGCGACTATCCCTCCGAGATGCTCGCCTGCCTGTGCGACGACGATCTGATCAAGGTTCTGCTGACCTATATCGTTGATATCTATCACAACCAACCACACGGATCATTGAACGGGGAGACCCCGAATGCAGCATGGAAGCGGCTGGTTTCCGAACACGGGACGCCTCCGGTTCCAGATGGCCTGAGCCTCCGAAAGGCATTCGGCCGACCGTTGACACGGAAGCTCAATGACGGGGGCGTTCTGTTCTCGGGGCTCAGCTACAGCTGCGAAGCACTGCGCGAGGCCTATCTGCACTCTCCCACCCGAGAGGTGGAAATCAGGGCTGATTTGCAGGATATCGGGTGGATCGCGGTCAAGGTCGGCGCAACCTGGTATCCCGCGCTCGCCAATCAGCCCGGCTTCGAGGGCGTGAGCTTCGAAGAGCTGCGAGAGGGCGTCAGGGCTGTTCGGCATGCACACGCCAGTGCCGCAAAGCTGGATGCGCCCATGGTCCAACGCGCCATCGAGCGGGTTTCCGAGGCGAACCGTCGCGCGTTCGCGTTGCGTGCCCTGACACCGTTCCACGTGACCGACGTAGAGGTTGGGCGCGCAGATGCGGCACTGCGCTATCCGCTCCGCTCTGACGCACAGCGGTTGGGACGCGTCCCGCCGAGCAACGATCTGCTCAATGACGCGATCTCCATCACCCCGCCGCGCGACAAGGACAAGTCGGAGAAGCCTGACAGAAACGATAAGGGCCCCACCGCTGAGTATCGTGTGAGACGCGAAAACCGCAAGCGCTGGAGGTTTGATGATGAAGCATGAACTTGTCACCGACGCAGCCCGGCGGATCGCTGAGCTGAAGGGGCATTTCGTCCACCATGAGCGTTTCGTCCCGCTGGCCGAAGGATTCTCCATACTTGCTGAAAAGCGTCTGGTGGACATTCAGACCGGACGTATCAGCGAGGCGCAAGGGCTGGCTTTGTCTGGCCATTCAGGGGCCGGAAAAAGCGCGGCAATCACCCATCTGCTTGCCCAGGAAGGCCAGAGGCTGGCCGATCAGGGCTACGGAGGTTCAACCATCGTCAGCTTGCGGGTGCCATCACCCGCAACGCTGAAATTCGTCGGACAGGTGCTCCTTCGGGCGCTCGGCTACCCCATCGGGGCCGATCGCCACGCCTGGTACATCTGGGACCTGGTTCAACATCATCTCAAGGAGCGACGCGTGCTCTTCGTACATTTGGACGAGGCGCAGGACCTTGCGTCGCGGGGCACCAAGCACGAGCTCGATTCAGTGACATCCATGCTGAAGACTTTGATGACGGACCCGGAATGGCCGGTCGGGATCATTCTGTCGGGCACAAATGAGCTGGAAGACATCCTCAACCACGACCATCAGCTTGCCCGCCGCATGAAGACCGTCCGGTTCGAGAGCCTGTCTCCTGCGGCATATGGCGATGATATCCTCGACCTGCTGGAAAGCTACTGCGAGCGGGCGAACCTCGAACCAGAGGATGACGTGCTGGAATTGTCCCATGGCGAACGCGTGGTCCACGCTGCGGCAAACCAGTTCGGCATCGCCATCGTCCTGATCCTGGACGCCATCGAGGACGCCTACCTGCAGGGGCAGGAGACACTGAACCGGCAAAATTTCATCCGGGCCTATCATCGCCGGACATCCTGCGATGCCGAGTTCAACCCGTTTGTCGTGCCGGATTTCATGCGCATAGACGCCCGTCAGGTGTTTTCCCGGGAGAACCGCACATGATGTTTTCGACAGTTAAGCCGTTGCCCTTGAACGTGAAATACCACCACGGCGAATCCGCAACATCTCTCGCATCCCGATTGGCACGTCGCAACGGCGTGTCAAGCATGGCTATGTTCCTGTCCGACTTCGGGATCGACTATCTGAACCTGACCAATGGCGACCAAGAGGATTGCGCGCGATTGGCTTCACTTGCCGATGTCGATCAGGCGGCACTGCATCGCCACACACCTGCGCTAGTCTCTCCTGGCTGGTTCCGGCTGGGCCTGGAGGAGATCAAGTTCACGGCCTTCGGCCGAACCGCTCTCAAAGGCTGCCCACAATGCCTGCAAGACGCTTCAAACGAAAGCGATGCTGGGCATTTCGGGCTGTGGCAGCTGACCTCAATCCGCACCTGCGGCTTGCACGGCTGTTACCTCGTGCCGTTGCCCACGTCGTCTGGGACACGAGAGCGGTTCGACGTCACCAGACTGACCTCTGGCTTTTCGCCCCCGGAACCGCAAATCGCGAACGATCAGGACCTTTTGTTCGAGCACTATCTAAGAAACAGGATCGAGAAAGGTGCCGGAAACACGTGGCTCGACCGGTTGCCCTTCCATGTTGCGGCGCAGACCTGCGAGGCCTTCGGGCTCCTGCTGACCCTTGGCCCGAAAGCCCGGCGAGAAACAGTGACGCCGGCGCAATGGGCGGCTGCAGGCACTGCCGGTTATGGAGTCCTGCGTCACGGACCAGACGCTTTCCGGGAAAAGCTCAAGGAGATCCAGCGGGCGCATCCGGTCGACAACACCCTTTACCGGACCCGCTATCGCGTGTTCTTCGAGTGGTTGCGCCACCGCGACGACGACCCTCAGTTCGATGTGATCCGTGATCTGGTGCGAGAGTTCATCTTCCGCAATTTTCCGATCTCCGAAGGCTACATCGTTCTGGGCCAACCTTGCCCGGAACAATACGTTCATTCGCTTTCGACGGCGCGCTCGCGCTATGGCATGTCTGGCTGGAAGCTGGCGCGCCGCCTGGCCTCAATGGGCCTCGCGGAGAGGAAAACGTCGGGCCAAGGTTTTGTCCTGACCGGCTACGTGCCCACAGAAATCATCAATGACATCGCGACCGATTTCGACGCCCTTCTGAACGCGACCGATGCAGGAAGGTACCTTGGCGTCGAGCGTTTCATGATGACCAAGCTGACGAAGCCCGGACTGGTTGAGAAGTATTTCGACGAAAAGAATGCCTCGCCGATGTATCACCCGCGCGACCTCGATGGGTTCCTTGGGAAGCTGCGGGCGCGCGTCGAGCGCCCCAAAGCGGAGGACCTACTCGACATTGCGACGGCATCGCATCATGTCCGCATACCGACCGAGCGCGTGGTCGAGATCATTCTAAGAAACCGCCTTCCGCTGTATGCCCCCGACCCCACCACCGCACGCTTCCCGGATTTCGGCGTCTCCCTCTCCCTATTGCGCGAAGTCATTGACACGGATCACGCCGGGACCGTGCACCCCACCCGAGCCGCCAAGATCCTCGGGTTCAACGTCCGGACGATCCGCGGCCTGATGGACACGGGCGTTCTGACGTCTTGCCATGTGGACGAGTTGAAGAGCGGACGCAGGCGACGGTATGTCTGCGCCAACTCGATGGAGCGGTTTTCCAAAAGCCATATCTCGGTGGTTGAGCTGGCAACGGCGAGCGGGCGGCTGCCAGGCGTCGAAGCTGTGATCCAGCTCGATCGCGGGGCGCAGCCCCTTCCACTTGGGCCGCGCGCCAACATGATTTTCAGGCGAAGCGACGTTCTCTGAACCACAATTCACGGGAAGCCGGCCACTGCGCCGGCTTTTTCATGTGCGGTAAGAGGCAAACTTATCTGACGAAAAAGGCAGGTTCGGTTCAGTATCGAGATTTTAGACTGCTGAAATCAAAGGGAAACTTTGACCCCCAGAGGCAGAACTTTGTGACAAGTCCCAACTTTTGAAAAGTGACGGATAGATCTGCCTTTCTTGTCAGGGGATTTGCCTCTGCCGCGCAGACTTGTGCTGTTTTCCCTACGAAAATCCATGCTGCCTCGATCAACGCCTATGGCGTGTTGATCGCTTCGCAGCCCCTCCCCTGTCAAACCCGAGGATGGCCCATGAGCGACCATTTCTTCGTCGCGACGGGAGGGCCCGGTGCGGGCAAGACCGGCCTCACCACCGAGCTTGCCCGTCGTGGCTTCCACACAATCCCCGAATCCGGCCGCGCGATCATCCGCGAGGAAATGGCCAGCGGCGGAGACGCCCTCCCCTGGGCGGATCGCATGACCTACGCCAAACGGATGCTGGAGCGGGACTTGAGCGCCTACAGCGCCGCAAAGGCGCTCTCGGGCCCCGTGATCTTCGACCGCGGCATTCCCGACATTCTAGGCTACCTGACCCTGTGCGGGCTCTCCGTGCCGCCCCACGTCGTTACCGCGGCCAAGGCAGCCCGCTACAACGCCCACGTCTTCCTTACCCCCTACTGGGATGAGATCTTCACACAGGACACCGAACGCACACAGGCCCGCGCCGAGGCCAAAGCAACCTGCGCCGTCATACGGGAGACCTACACCGCCCTCGGATACCAAATCACGGAGCTGCCGCGCACCGACATCGTATCACGCGCTGATTTTGTCTCTGCGCAACTAGCGCTCTGACCGTCGTCTCCAGATGGACGGAGAACCTACTGGAGCGGACAAACCGCGCAGTTCCCTCCTGCCTCCTACTACCTGAAGCTGACGGCCCATTGCCGACCTTCAAGACGACTTCTCAATGCTTCGGTGCGTCCGTTTTTTCGGCCATTCGTGCTGAGCGAAGCATTCCCTACTGCCCTGCTCCCCAACCTTGGACCGCCGGAAGTTGGATTTTTCCGGCTGCCTCA
>NZ_MUAV01000090.1:0-1342 GCF_003265965.1 Rhodovulum viride
CCGAGGGCAGGAAGGAATAGCTGATGAGGTACACCTGCCCGTCCTTCGGGATCGCCACGCAGATCGAGGTGAGGTCGGTCGTCTTCGAGAGGTCCAGTCCGACCCAGGCGGGGCGGCCATAGAGGGCCTCGGGCGCGAAGGGCTCGGCGCCCTTGTCCCAGATCTCGCGCTCGATCCAGGATTGCGCGCCCTCGGTCCAGAGGTTCATGTGCAGCCGCCGGAAGTTCGGCATCTTGCCCGAGATCACCGTCGCCTCGCGGTAGAGCTCGGCAAAGCGATCTTCGCTGAAGGCCACCCCCAGATTGGGGTTCGCCATCTTCCAGGCCACCGGGTCGCCCACATCGCAATCGGCGGGCGGCTCGGCCACATAGGCGAAGAAGCTGTCATCGGCGACATCGCCCCTGAGCACGGTCGCGGAATATTCCCTCAGCTCGCCGCAGATCGAGGCCATGTCGGCGCCCGCCGTGGTGATCGCCCAGTCGATGGGCTGGGCGCGGGCGATCATCGAATTGACCACCACCTCGGCCAGTTCCCGGTCGGTCCAGCGGTGGACCTCGTCGCGGGCGACGAAGCTGGGGTTGATGCCGTCCGCGGAATTGCCGTCGCGGCTGAGCGTGCGGATCGTGCCATTGGTGATCGCGGTCGAGATCAGGTGCTTGTTGCCGGTATCCATGAAGGCCGAGAGCGCGGGCGCGGCCTTGATCATCCGCCGCAGTTCCCGAAACAGCAGCCCCGCCTGGTCCCGCGTCGTCGCGGTGCAGAAGCCTTGCGGCGCCGCCTCGCGGTCGAAAAGCTGGGTGTAGAGCATCGGCACCGCCGTGTCGGTCGTCTTGCCGTTCTTCTTCGCGACCTGGTGATAGGTGGTGCGGAACCGGCGCAGCCCATCCGCCTGTTTCCAGCCGAAGACCGAGCCATGCCGGAAGACCTGCCAGGGCGTCAGATCGAGCGGCCGACCCGCCGCCGGACCCGTGGTGTGCTGGATCAGGCGCGCGAAGTTCAGCACCCGGCTTGCCGCCTTGCAATCGAACCAGAGGCCGCGGTCGCGGCCCGTTTCCAGATCCATCAGGTGGCGTTCGCAGGCGAGCCGCACCAGCGTGCCCGCCACCTCGCGCCCCTCGATCACATCGAGCGCATAGCGCGAGACCGGATGGTCAATCGGTTCCATCGAGGGTCCTCAGGATCTCGCCGAAGAGATCGCCCTGGCCGCCCGCGCTCATCCGCGCCTCGTCGACCGGCGTCATGCCGAAGCGCGCGGCGAGCTGGTTCATGGTGGCAATGGCGTCCTGGCGCTGGCCCCAGACCGCGCGCTTCTTCTGCTGGCGCCCGTTCCGGGTCTCGACCT
>NZ_MUAV01000091.1:0-1306 GCF_003265965.1 Rhodovulum viride
CCGCGCGGAGGGCGCCATGCGCCAGCTGGCGGCATCGGCCCCCCAGGCGGGCTGGCTTTCTGGCGCCATCGCGGAAGCCAAGGCCCTGGCGCAGGCGCTTGCCGAGGTCGCGAAGAAGCGGCTTGAGGCGGAAGCCAAGAAGAACCTCGACTCGGCCAACAACCCGATCCAGCCCGGCGTGAGCCGCACCAGCAGACCGCGCGCGGCCCCACCCGGAACTGGCGGCGTCGAGTGGGGCACGCCCCCCAAATCGGGCGGTGGGGGCGGCGGCGCGAACAAGGTGCAGACCGAACTGGACGCCTTGCAGCAATCCCTGATGACGCAGGAAGAGGCGCAGATCGCCAGCTATGCCCGCCAGCAGGAGGTGCTGCAGCAGGCGCTGGACCAACGGCTCATCACCCAGCAGGAATATGCCGCGTTGATGGAAGACACTCAGCAGCAGCATCAGGACCGCATGGCCCAGATCGACGCCTATCGCTATGGCAACGGGCTGCAGATGACCGAGGCCTTCCTGGGCGACATGGCGTCGGCCTTCGCCACCGGCGGCGACAAGATGGTGAAGATTTCCCGGATCTTCGGCGCCGCGCAGGCGCTGATCAGCACCTATGTCGGCGCGGCCGAGGCCTTGAAGCTGCCCTTCCCGGAGAACATCGCCGCCGCCGCGAAAGTGATTGCGACGGGCATGAGCTTCGTCTCGGCGATCAAGAGCGGCTCGAAATCGGCCTCTGGCGCCAGCGGGGCCGCCTCGGCCGGGGCCGCGGCGCAGGCGGCGGCCCCGGCGCCCCAGCGTACCGCCACCATCAATGTGCAGGGCGACGTCATCGGGCGCCAGAGCGGTGAGGCGCTGGTCAAGGCGCTGAACGAGGCCTTCGGCGACGGCTATCGCCTCAATCTCGACTGGCAGGGCGCCGCGCGCTGACGGCTAGCGGCACAGGAAGACGTGTTCGCCTTGATACTCGTTGATCTGTCGCACGCCCTGATAGACCGCTTCCTTGCCGCAGGTTTCCTTCGCGACGGTGTAGATCGGGCTCTGCTTGTATTTGTCCCCGAGTGCATAGGGGTGGCTCACGACCTTGACCATGTGGCCGTTGTAATCGCTGACCATGGGTTGCGATGCAACGCAGGCGGCGAGAGTGACAGGCAGGGCGAGGATAAAAAGGCGCATGACTGGCTCCGATTGTGTCAACACCGGCAGCCTGTCAGCGCGGCAAGTTCGGCGCAATGGACCAAGCGCCGCAGAAATGGAGCGCCAGAGTGGCAGTGACCTACACGCCCGGGCACGCGGCTGCGTCGCCCTATCCGATGA
>NZ_MUAV01000092.1:0-1289 GCF_003265965.1 Rhodovulum viride
TCTCGCCGTAGCAGATCGTCCAGACGCCGACGATGTCGCGATAGGAGGCGGTGCGGAGGCCCTCCCAGGGGGCGATCAGCGCGACGGCGGCGGCGATCACCGCGGCTGCGGCGCCACCGGCGGCGGTGCGGCGGCGGATCATTCGTCGTCCCCCGCAAGCCCGGTCTGGGCGATCACCCTGGCCAGCAGCGCAGCGGCCGAGAGCAGCCCCACGGCGGCGGCGTAGAGATCGGGCGGCAGACCCAGCATGTCCGCGGACAGCAGCGTGGCGGCGGCCTCAAGGCCGGACAGAATGACCATGGCGGCCAGAATCCACACCGACCACGCACGGCGCAGCACCGCGCGCCAGTTGGGCACGAGTTTCATTTGCGATCTCCTGCGGTTGGGGATGGCCCCGGTCTCAGGGCCAGACGATCAGCGCCAGCCAGATGGCGGCGGTGAGGGTAAGGTAGAGGGGCAGGCTCATTTGCCGCCCCGCCAGAGGCGCAGCATTTCCGCCAGATGGGCCGGGTCGCGCTTGAGCCAGAGCAGCGCCGCGGCGGCGGTTTCCAGCGCCAGCGGGCCGAGGACGGTCACGCCGACGATGGTCAGGCGCTCGGGCATGTCGAGCCAGAGGGCGATCTCGGGGCCCGCGACATAGCCGATGGCGCCCGAGGCCAGCACGATGCCCATGCGGGCGACCAGCGCCATGCCGTCGGTGCGCAGCCAGACGAGGACCAGCGCGCCGAGAAGCGCCAGCAGGGTGCGGATCGCGTTGTCGGTCGCGTCAAGCATGGCGACACATCCGCACGGTCATGTCCGGCCCGTGATGGCATGTGCAGCGCCGATCAGGTTCTGATTGGCAGGGCCGCTGGCCTGAAAATATAGGCGATTGTAAGGGGCGAGCCCGGCCACCCCAGCCGCCCCACCTGCGTTGCTCATGAAGCTCCACGCCCCGGTGACGAGGTTCACGTAAAGAGTTCCATGAGAGGGGGTCTCCAATCCGCCCAAATTGATATAGCCAGTGGAGCCTGTTCCGTCACGGTTCAGGGCAAACTGCAAGCCGGAAGCGCCACCGCCGGTTCGAAACCAGCATAGGTCCACCCGCATATCACGGACCCCATCGAGGCCCGTGATAATGCTTCCGACCAAGGAGCTGCCGCCTGACAGATTGATCGTGCCAAGCAGGTTGGTCTGGCTCATGGCCCTGGGCTGGATCTTCGGCGCCCCGGGCGAGCCCTCGGTGATGGCAATCGGGTTGTCCTTGCAGGCGCGCACGTCGATGGCGCGCCAGGGCAGGTCCTGGTCCG
>NZ_MUAV01000093.1:0-1270 GCF_003265965.1 Rhodovulum viride
CGGTGGGCGGCCCGTTCCTGACCGCGAACGAGGCCCGCGCCGAGGATGGCCGCGCCCCCGTCGAGGGCGGCGACCGGCTGAACCCCGCCGCGAACATGACCCGCAACGAAGATGCCGGGGCCGGAACCGAAGAGGACTGAGGGAGCAGCCCCCAAATTTGGGGGGAGCGATCTGCCGGAAGACGAGACGACCACAATGCCGCGGTCGGGAGGCCCTCGAACAAGGATGTCGTTGTTCGTCCGCCGCTGGAGGACGAACACTCTCTCGAAGCAATGGGGCGTTGCCGTGCATCGCAGGTTGCCTGACTTTCCCCCGATATCGAAAGGATCTGCCATGCCCGAGACCACTATCGGCGCGCTTCTGGGCGCCGCCCCCCTGGCGCTCGACCGCAGCTTCGGCGCGGGGCTTCTGGGCCTGCCGCTGCCTGCAACCGCCGCCGCCGGGCCCGCGCTTTCCGGGCCGGTCGAGGTGGCCCGCGGCGAGCGGTTCGCGGTCGCGCGCGGCGTGGCGGTGATGCCGGTGCGGGGGGTGCTGACGCCCAATGCCGAGATGCTGGAACGCTTCCTCGGCTGGGCGACCTTCGCGGGCATCGAGGCGTCCTGCGGGGCGCTGGCCTCGGCCGAGGACGTGGCGGCGGTGGTGATCGAGTTCGACACGCCGGGCGGGCTGGTGCTGGGGGGCGCGGCGGCGGCGGGCGCCATCGCGGCGCTGGCGGCGGTCAAGCCGGTCCATGCGCTGGTCAATCCTCTGGCGGCCTCGATGGGCTATCACCTGGCCAGCCAGTGCACGGATATCGCGATGACGCCCGGCAGCCTCGCGGGCTCCATCGGCGTCATGCGCCAGGCGGGCTGGCCGGTCGGGCCCGATGGCGGGGGCAACCGGTGGCAGATCTTCACCTCGACCCATGCCCGGGCCAAGCTGCCGAACCCCGAGACCGAAGGCGGCCGGGCCGAGATCCTGCGCGATCTCGATGCGCATGAGGCGGCCTTCCATACGGACGTCGCCCGCGGCCGGGGCATCGCCCCCGAGGATCTGGCAGCCCGGCTCTCGGTCACCGACGACCCGGCCGATGGCGGCGCCACCTTCGGGCCGGAAGCCGCCATCGCCCGCGGCCTGGCCGACCGGGCCGAGACCCGCGCGGCCTTCTATGACCGGATCTTCGCCGCCCACGCGCCGCGCCCGGCCGCACCCCGCCGGGCCACCGGCCGGGGCCATCTGGCGCAAGCCGCCGCCGCGCAGGCCCGCGCGGCTCTCTGACCGACCACTCACT
>NZ_MUAV01000094.1:0-1255 GCF_003265965.1 Rhodovulum viride
CCGCGACGCTCGCCTGCGAGGAACGCGCCATGGATCTGGGCCGCAAGCGCCCGTTCTACTACCTGCCCGAGGATCAGCAGCGCCGCTTTCCCGGCGACCGGTTCTTCGATCTCGTCCAGGCCATCCAGAACCGGGAGGACACATGGGGACGGTGAACGGGGGGACGATGATCACCCGCCGCGAGGGCTGGGAATTGCGGCTGGCGGCCGAGATCCGGGATTGGGAGGGCCGGGCCTTCGTCTGGGGGTCGGCCGATTGCTTGGGCTTTTGCCGGGCCACCGCGCGGGCGATGACCGGCAGCGATCCGATCCCGGATCTGCCCGCCTATGCCAGCGAGATGCAGGCGGCGAAGGGGCTGGTGCGGCTCGGCTTTGCCTCCATCGCCGATCTGATCGACGCGCATCTGCCGCGGGTGGCGGTCGCGCTGGCGCGGCGGGGCGACTGGGTGATGGGCGATGCCGCGGGGGCGCTGCCCGGCGCCATGGGCGTCGTCACCGGCCGCCATGCGGTGCATCTGGCCGAACGCGGTCCCGTGCGCCGCCCGGTCCTCGACGCGGAGGTGGCATGGCGCATCGGGTGATTGGCCTCGCGGGGGCGGCGCGGATCGGCGCCCCCCTCGCGGTCCTGACCGTGGCATTGATCATCACCGCCGCCCCGGTCCTGGCGATGCCGCCGGTCGGCGCCGCGCTGGCCGCGGCCGCCGGGGGCTGGGCGGCCGGGCTGACCGCGACCGCGATCATGGGCCAGGCCGCCATGGCCTTCGTGCTCTCGGGCGTGCAGATGGCGCTGGCGAAGAAGCCCAAGGTCAAGACCCGCGACGAGATCATGCTCAACCGGATCCAGCCGGTGACCGCGGGCCTCATCCTCTATGGCGAACGGACCCTGGGCGGCACCATCACCGCCCGCTCGACCACCAGCTTCGACGGCAAGCCGCATCTGCGCTACCATTCCGCCATGCCGCTCGCCTGTCACCAGATCGACGGCGCGGTCGAGATCTGGCTGGGCGAGACCAGGGTCTGGACCGAGGCGCAATACCTCAAGGACGCGGCCCAAGGCACGGGCGATCCCTATCTCTGGGGCCAGATCGACAGCGACTACAAGGGCCGCATCCACCTCAAGGTGCATGACGGGGCCGAGGATCAGGCGGCCGATCCGCTGTATGCCGCGGCGGCCTCGGAATGGACGGCCGATCACCGCGGGCGCGGCATCGCCTGGGTCTACTTCTCGGCCAATTACGACCGCGACCTCTTCCCGA
>NZ_MUAV01000095.1:0-1249 GCF_003265965.1 Rhodovulum viride
TCGGGAAGAGGTCGCGGTCGTAATTGGCCGAGAAGTAGACCCAGGCGATGCCGCGCCCGCGGTGATCGGCCGTCCATTCCGAGGCCGCCGCGGCATACAGCGGATCGGCCGCCTGATCCTCGGCCCCGTCATGCACCTTGAGGTGGATGCGGCCCTTGTAGTCGCTGTCGATCTGGCCCCAGAGATAGGGATCGCCCGTGCCTTGGGCCGCGTCCTTGAGGTATTGCGCCTCGGTCCAGACCCTGGTCTCGCCCAGCCAGATCTCGACCGCGCCGTCGATCTGGTGACAGGCGAGCGGCATGGCGGAATGGTAGCGCAGATGCGGCTTGCCGTCGAAGCTGGTGGTCGAGCGGGCGGTGATGGTGCCGCCCAGGGTCCGTTCGCCATAGAGGATGAGGCCCGCGGTCACCGGCTGGATCCGGTTGAGCATGATCTCGTCGCGGGTCTTGACCTTGGGCTTCTTCGCCAGCGCCATCTGCACGCCCGAGAGCACGAAGGCCATGGCGGCCTGGCCCATGATCGCGGTCGCGGTCAGCCCGGCCGCCCAGCCCCCGGCGGCCGCCGCCAGCGCTGCCCCGACCGGCGGCATCGCCAGGGCCGGGGCGGCGGTGACGATCAGCGCCACGGTCAGGACCGCGAGGGGCGCGCCGAGCCGCGCCGCCCCCGCGAGACAAATCACCCGATGCGCCATGCCACCTCCGCGTCGAGCACCGGGCGGCGCACGGGACCGCGTTCCGCCAGATGCACGGCCTGGCGGCCGGTGACGACGCCCATGGCGCCGGGCAGCGCCCCCGCGGCATCGCCCATCACCCAGTCGCCCCGCCGCGCCAGCGCGACCGCCACCCGCGGCAGGTGCGCGTCGATCAGATCGGCGATGGAGCCGAAGCCAAGCCGCACCAGCCCCTTCGCCGCCTGGATCTCGCTGGCATAGGCGGGCAGATCCGGGATCGGATCGGTGCCGATCATCGCCCGCGCGGTGGCCCGGCAAAAGCCCAGGCAATCGGCCGCGCCCCAGACGAAGGCCCGGCCCTCCCAGGCGCGGATCTCGGCCGCCAGCCGCAATTCCCAGCCCTCGCGGCGCAGTATCGTCCCGCTCACCTGCCCCATGTGTCCTCCCGGTTCTGGATGGCTTGCACGAGGTCGAAGAAGCGGTCGCCGGGAAAGCGGCGCTGCTGATCCTCGGGCAGGTAGTAAAACGGGCGCTTGCGGCCCAGATCCATGGCGCGTTCCTCGCAGGCGAGCGTCGCGG
>NZ_MUAV01000096.1:0-1246 GCF_003265965.1 Rhodovulum viride
TTCTTGGTGAAGTCGTCATTCTCGTAGCCGGTCTCGATCGTGGTCGACCAGCGGTCGAAGATCTGCGCCCCGGTGCGGAAGGCGCCGACCAGCACCTTGTCGAGGGTCATCGCCATCGAGGGCACGACCGGCAGGCCCCACATGGTGGCGCCGATGGTGCCCTGGGGCTGGCCGATGATGTAGCGCCCGGTGGTGTCCTTCAGAAGCTCGATCCAGGCCCAGTCGGCGGGGTGCATGACCACGCCATCGGCAGGCAGAAGCGCCAGCGAGGCCTGCAACATCATCAGGCGGATCTTGTCGATCGAGGTGGTGTCGGCGCCGGTCAGCGGGCTGACATAGGGCGTGGCCTGCGGGATGATGCCCAGCAGGTTCTGGCCGGTGCCGTCGCCATTGAGGATCTGGTTCTCCTCGACCAGGTCGAGACCGTAGGCGAGGCGGCTGTCGATCATCGAGCGCATGGCCGAGACATCGGACAGCACCTGGCGCGAGGCCTTCATCCAGTGGGCGATGACCTTGGCCGAGGTCGAGACCACTTCGAGGCGGAAGTCCGAGGAGGGCTTGGCCGCGCCTTCGGCCACCATGCCCGCGCCATTGGTGCGCGAATGTTCCTTCACGAACTCGATCGACTGGCCGTCCATGTTGCCCTGCGCCAGCAGCGCGCGGATGGTCAGCGGGCGCTGGGGCAGCTCGATGACGCCGGGCAGGCGCGTGGGCGCCAGCGCCGGGCCGATCGATCCGGCCGCGGCGGCGGTCGAGGTGGTCAGCGTTGCCTTGGTCTCGATCCGCGCCCGGTCGCCCCGCGCGAACCCGCCCTCGGCAAAGCGCTTGTACTCGTCGCTGTCGACGAAGGATTGCCCGGCCGTCTTCGCCTCGGCCGGGGCGTCCTCGCTGCCGCTCCGCGCGATCTTCTGCTCGATCTCGCCCAGTTGCGCCTTCAGCGCGTTCATGCCGGTCAGCGCCTCGTCGGCCTTTCCCTTCAGATCCTCCGACAGGGCCTCCCCGGCCTTCGCCTTGCCGAGGGCTTCCTCGGCCAGCGCCTTCACGCCGTCCAGCGACTTGTCGAGCGCAGTTTTCATCTCGACCGCCAGCTCGGCGGCCGTTTTGGTATCATCAGCCATATTGGCCTCCTGTTTGGGTATCAGGCCGAAAGGCCCAGAAAGGCGCGCATGAACGCCGCGCCGTCATTTGCCGCTGTGGCCGGTTCCCCCGGCCCCTTGAGGTGGATGCGCGCGGCGCGCTCCGCCTG
>NZ_MUAV01000097.1:0-1236 GCF_003265965.1 Rhodovulum viride
TGCCCTGCTCCCCAACCTTGGACCGCCGGAAGTTGGATTTTTCCGGCTGCCTCACGATGACGGGCCGGTGACGCCATCGGGATAATGCATGGCAATCGGGACGTTGTATCCGATCGCGCTGTGGGGTCGGTCCTCGTTGTAGTGTCGACGCCAAGCTTCCAACTTTTCGCGGGCGTCGGCAAGGCTCATGAACCAGTGGGCATTCAGGCATTCAGACCGGAGCTTGCTGTTGAACGCCTCGATGAACCCGTTGTCGGTCGGTTTCCCCGGTCGCGAGAAGTCCAGGGTGACGTCGTTCGCATAGGCCCAGAGGTCGAGGTCGCGGGAGATGAACTCGCTGCCATTGTCGACCCTGATCGTCTTCGGGTAGCCGACCTTGGCGCAGACCTTCTCCAGCATTTGCACGACGTCTTCACCGCGGTAGGCGAAGCGGGGATCGGCTGCCGGACAGAGCCGGGAATGGGTGTCTACCACCGTCAGGATGCGGAGCTTCTTGCCCATGGCGAGCTGGTCGTGAACGAAGTCCATCGCCCAGACATCGTTCGGGCCGACTGCTTCCTGGCGATCTTCCCGTAGCTTTGCCTTCACCCTGCGCTTCGGGTGCTTGTTGCGCAACTGAAGGCCTAACTCGTTGTAGATCCTGCGGGTCTTCTTCATGTTGATCACCCATCCTTCCCGTCGCAGCAGGACATGCACGCGGCGATAGCCATACCGCACACGCGTCTCGCAGATCTCCTTGATCCGCATCTCGACGGCAGCCTGGTCCGTCCGCCGGGACTTGTAGTGGTAGCTGGACGTGTCGAAGCAGATGGCCCCACAAGCCTTCCGGATCGACACGCCCCAGTCGACGCACATCCCGGTCACGATCTCTCGCAGACGCCCAGGCTTCAGAGCTTCCGGCGGATCACGTCCTGCAACATCTCCCGATCGAGGGTCAGATCGGCCACGATCTTCTTCAGTCGCGTGTTCTCGTCCTCGAGCGCCTTCAGCCGACGCATCTCGTCCGGCAGCAACCCGCCATACTTTTTCTTCCAGTTGAAGTAGGTCGCCTGACTAATGCCCGCCTTGCGGCAGATCTCCGCGACGGGCGTGCCTTGTTCCCCCTGCTTCAGGATGAACGCCTTCTGCGCTTCCGTGAACTTCGATGCCTTCATGCGTTTCCGCTCCTCTCCCAGCCAGGAAAGATTAGCCGAAAACTCCAGCTTCAAACGGTCCAGTTTTCAGGGAACAGAGCAC
>NZ_MUAV01000098.1:0-1217 GCF_003265965.1 Rhodovulum viride
CGGAAGCGGTGCGCACCCTGGTGGAATGGGGGCTTGAAGCCGATGCCTGACACCCAGACCGCGAAACGCGCCATCGAAGTGCGCTTCCACGACACCACCATCGGCATTTGGCAGGACGATGCCAGAGACCCGACATTCCGATCCGATGTCTTCGGCCCACTGATACGGATGCTGCGCGACGAAGGCTGGACGGTCGGTTCTGACCCAGACATCGTGAAGCGCTACAACAGCCTGCGCCACGACCACCGACGCATGCGAAAGGGCGCGCTGCGCGGCACGATCCAGATTAGCGGGCGCAGCATCGACATCGAACTTTGGGCCGAGACTTGGCCCAAGAAAAACCAGAACGGCCATCGTTACGGCTTCAACAAGCGCCAGCGGCTCGACTATCTCGACCGGCTGCGCGTTCAGGCGCTCGAAAGCCGGATCGTCGCTTGGCTGGAACGCCGCGGCGCCGTCACGGTAAGAAGGTCTGAGCAACCGCGCCTTGCGATGGACCGGATCGCGAAGGACTATGCGGAAAGCTGGCACACCGACAAGGCGCTTGGTCGCCCGCGGTGTGACTATGACCACAACCGCCGCAGCGCTGATGGCATACTACTCGAGCATGGGCAGACCGTGTGGGTGCCGGATACGAAGGGACGCATCGTCCGCGGCCAAGCGTTCTACAACATCAACAGCATGTGGTGGGTGGTGCTGGCAAAGGACCACCTCACGAACAAAGCGTGCTTCGATATCTACGCCCAGCAGCCCGAAGACCTGCGCCGAAAGCGGAACGGGCGCGAGCGGCGCCGGAGACTCGAGGCGCAGATCGCCGCAGCCGTGGTGGCCAGCGACTTCCGCCGGGCAGAGACGCTCTCTCGGATAGCATTTTCCGATCAGCCCATTTGGCGGATCTGGTCACGGAAACACGACTGCTTCTATGCCCCGCAATACAGCGGCTACACCTCAGACGCCAACCTTGCTGGGCGATACACCCGCGATGAAGCAATGCGGGAGGTCCGCCGCGTTCCCCACATCCTTCACGCGATAGGCCCGGATGGTCGCCGCGAAGATTTTCTGAGCGAGGCCGTCAATGCCTGACACCCCGACAGCAACCTTCGGCCGCTTCACCGCCGAGATCACCCCGGCCTTGGCCTGCCTGACGATCCGCGAAGACGGGCATGTCGTGATCCAGTTCTTCGGCCGCGACCTGATCCTGAGCGCGCTGCGGCGCG
>NZ_MUAV01000099.1:0-1209 GCF_003265965.1 Rhodovulum viride
TTGATCGAGCCCCGCGCGGCCGTCTCGATCCCCTCGGGGCCGCGTGCCAGATAGACGCTCGGGCGCCGGTCCTCGGGGACGGCGGCCAGGATCGCGTCGATCTCGGCGAAGGTCGCCTCGGCATAGGCGGCCAGGGTCTCGCCCCGCTCGGGCTCGGCCAGCAGGTCGCCAAGCCTGCGCAGGGTGGCGGGGATCGTCGGCAGCGACCCGTCGATCAGGGCATAGGGGGTGCCGGTCTGCGCCTGCACCCGCCGGGCCATGTCGCGATAGGTGGCGGTCACCGTGCCGTAATCGACGATCAGGTCGGGCCGAGCTGACAGCAGCACCTCGAGGTTCACCGTGTCGCCCTTGCCGGTCAGCCAGCCAAGCGCGGGCAGATCGCGCGTCTCGGGCCGCAGGAAAGGCAGGTCCTCGGCGCCCGGCGCGCGCGGCCAGCCGACCATGGCATCGGGTTTCAGCGTGTAAAGCAGCGTCGCCGCCGGTGGGCCCGCCGCGAAGACCCGCCTTGGGTCGGCCGGCACCTCGATCTGGCGGCCGGTGGCGTCGGTGATCGTGCGCGTTTCGGCGGCCAGCGCCGCCGCCGCGAGGGCAAGCGCCCCGGCCATCAGCGCGGTCAGGCGAAGGCGCCTCATGGCAGAAGCCCGAATTCGGGCTTGAGATCGACCAGCGGCGTGCCGTCGATGCAGTCGAGGCCGCGCACGGTCAGGACGATTCCCTCGACGTGCAACAGCCGGACAAGCGACGAGGCGATGGGGTTCGGGCGAAGCGGCGAGCGCAGGGCGAAGGTTCCCAGCGAACCGTCGCCGAAGGACGGATTCTGCCGCACGATATCGCGCCGCGACAGGTGCATCCAGTACAGGACCTGCATCCGGTCCTTGCCCGCGACTCCCCCGAGCGCCGAGTGCCAGCGGGCGTCCAGTTCGATCCGGCAGTCGGGACCGTTCTCCGGATCGCCGCGGCGCGGACAGTCGGCGCGCTGGGTCCAGGGCGTGCGGATCCGGCCGATGAACCACAGACCGGCATCGAAGGCCTCGGGTACCGGCACGCATTCCTCATGCGGGCGCAGGGGATCGGGGGCGATCAGCGTCATGGGCGTTGCTCCCCCCGGGCCACGGGGTCCGACAAGACCCCGCCCATTCCGTCATGGTCTTTCTGCGTCATCGTGCTTCGCTCTCCTGCCGCCTGTCCCGCCGGTTCGGGCGAGGCCCG
>NZ_MUAV01000009.1:0-180718 GCF_003265965.1 Rhodovulum viride
CGGCGGTCTCTTCCAGCGTGGCGGCCTGGTTCTCGGTTCGGCGCGACAGGTCGTCAGAGGCGCCGCTGATTTCCTCGGCGCGGGTGGTGATCTCGGTCGAGTTCTCGACGATTTCGCCCATCAGCGCGTTCAGCGTGTCGACGGTGGCGTTGAAGTCCTGACGCAGCTGTTCGTAGGCCGGCGCGAAGGTCGTGTCGATGGTCCGGGTCAGATCGCCCTCGGACAGCGCCCGCAGCCCCACACCCAGATCGGTCACCACGCGTTCCTGTTCGCGGCGGTCCTCCTCGCGGGCGGCGGCAAGCCGTTCGGACTCGGCGAGCTTGTCGCGGAACGCGGCCAGATCGCGCCCCAGAACGCCGATTTCGTCCTGGCGCTTTGCCGCGGGGATGTCGGCATCGTAGCGCGCATTGGCGACATCGCCCATGGATTTCACCAACGCCGCAAGCGGCCCGGTGACGCTGCGGATCAGCACGGTCGAAACCGCCACCATCAGCAATATGCCGATCACGAGCGTGATAATGGCAGGCGTCCGGATCGCGGCAAGTTCTTCCTCGATATCCGCGACATAGGCCCCCGTGCCGACCATCCAGCCCCAGGGTTTGAAGTCCTCGATGAAGCTGACCTTCATCTCGGCCTCGGTCGCGCCCGGTTTCTTGAACCAGTACCTGATCCAGCCCTTGCCGTCGGCTTGCGCGACCTTGCGCATCTCCTGGAAGATCTTCAGCCCGTTGACGTCGGAATAGTCGGCCTGGCTGGTGCCCACCCAGTCGGGCATGGTCGGATGCACCCGCACCACAAGGTCGTGGTCGATGGCAAAGATGTAACCGGACTCGCCGAAATGCAGCGAGGTCAGAAGCGCCTGGCCGCGCGCCTGGGCCTCTTCGAGGCCGATTTCACCGGCCGTCACCTGCCGGTCGAGGTCTTCCAGAAGGCTGACCGCCTGTCCGGTCAGATCGTGCAGTTCGGCTTCGCGGATCTTGTAGGCCAGATCCGTGGCACGCGACATCAGCAAGACAAAAAGCAAAGACGAAAGCGCCAGCGACAACAGAACGATGGCGTAGATCCGCACGGGGATCTTCTTGAAGACAGCGGACATGGGACACCCTTTCCCGAACTCGAATGCAATCAGATCTAGAGTAACTGCCCTAAGGCGATCTTTTCGCGCGGGCGTCATGGGCCACGCTCAGGATCCGGTAAGCCATTGGGACGTCGGGTGCTCAAGACAAGTGGAGCGATCATTTCGGTAACCTGTGCGCGCAGCGTCCCTCCCTTTGCGGCGGGGGACCCGTCCGATTCGGCGGGATCGGGCCGGGACCGGGCCCTGTCGGGGCTTGCGGCCGGGCGCCCTGCGGCGGCAGTCTGGGGCGCGGCAGAAGGGGGACAGGCATGCTTGACGGGATGATGCGCCGTCTGATCGACCCGCCGCTCGATAGGCTGGGCCAGCGGCTGGCGGCGCGGGGGGTCACGGCGGACGGGGTGACGCTGGCGGGGCTCGGCCTCGGGCTCGCGGCGGCGGGGCTGATCGCGCTGGGGGTGCCGGGGCTTGCGCTTTGGCCGATGCTGGCCGGGCGGCTGGCCGACGGGCTTGACGGCGCGGTGGCGCGGGCCAGCCGCAAGACCGATTTCGGCGGCTATCTCGATATCGTTGCCGATTTCCTGGTCTATGGCGCGGTGCCGCTGGGCTTCGTGCTGCTCGACCCGGCCGCGAACGGGGCGGCGGGGGCTTTCCTGCTGACCAGCTTCTATGTGAACGGTGCCACCTTCCTCGGCTTTGCGATCCTGGCCGAACGCCGCAAGATGGAGACCCGCGCGCGTGGCGTGAAGTCGCTCTATTTCACCGGAGGGTTGCTGGAAGGGACCGAAACCATCGCCTTCTTCGTCGCGATCTGTCTGATCCCGTCCTGGTTCGCGCCGCTGGCCTGGGGCTTCGGCGCGCTCTGTTTCGTGACCGCGCTGTCGCGGGTGCTGCTGGCGCGGCGGGTCTTTCCCGAAGGTTAGGGTTCAGGGCGCTCAGGTTCAGGGCGCCCAGCCGAGGAAATTGGCAATCAGCCGCAGCCCGGTCGCTTGGCTCTTTTCCGGGTGGAACTGGGTGCCCACCATGGTGCCCCGCCCGACGATGGCGGTGACCGGGCCGCCATAGTCGCAATGCGCCAGCCGGTGCGCCGGATCGGCGACGCGGAACTGGTAGGAATGGACGAAATAGGCGTGATCGCCGGTCGCGATGCCGTCCAGAACCGGGTGCGCCGCGTCCAGCACCAGATCGTTCCAGCCCATATGCGGCACCTTCAGATGCGCCTCGGCGGGCTCGATCCGCACCACCTCGCCGCCGATCCAGTCGAAACCCGGGGTTTCCTCGTATTCATGGCCGCGGCTGGCCATCATCTGCATGCCGATGCAGATCCCGAGGAAGGGCCGCCCGCCCGCGACCACGGCCTCTTCAATGGCCTCGAAGACGCCGCGATGATCGAACAGCGCGCGGTGGCAGGCCGGATAGGCCCCGTCGCCCGGCAGCACCACGCGGTCGGCGCGTCGGATCGTGTCGGGGTCAGAGGTGATCGCGACCGTGCCCGCCCCGGTTTCGCGGGCGACACGCTCGAAGGCCTTCTGGGCGGAATGCAGGTTGCCCGACTCGTAATCGACGATGGCGGTCAGCATCTCTCTAAAGCGCCCCCTTGGTGGACGGAATGGCATCGGCCTTGCGCGGATCGGTTTCGACCGCGTCGCGCAGCGCGCGCGCCACCGCCTTGAAGGCCGCTTCGGCGATATGGTGGCTGTTGATCCCGTGCAGCCCGTCGACATGCAGCGTGATCCCGCCATGGGTCGACAGTGCCTGGAAGAACTCGCGCACCAGTTCGGTGTCGAAGCCGCCGATCTTCTGGGTCGGGAAATCGACCGACCAGACCAGATAGGGTCGCCCCGACAGATCGAGGGCCGCGCGCACCAGCGCATCATCCATCGGCAGGAGGCAGGACCCGTAGCGGCGGATGCCGCGCTTGTCGCCCAGCGCCTTGGCCAGCGCCTGACCGAGGGCAATGCCCACATCCTCGACGCTGTGATGGTCGTCGATATGGGTGTCGCCCTGACAGCGCACGGTCATGTCGATCAGCGAATGGCGGGCCAGCTGGTCCAGCATGTGGTCGAAGAAGCCGACGCCGGTCGCGATGTCGTAGCGTCCGGTGCCGTCGAGGCCGATCTCGACGGAAATGTCGGTTTCGGCCGTCTTGCGCGTGATCTTCGCCGTCCGCATGGGTGCCTCCGCCAGTGGGTCCGGGCCGCTTATAGGCGCGGGCGGGCGCCGGGCCAAGAGGGGGGCCGTGCGGCACGGGCGATTGCGGCTTGAAGGTGCCCGGGGCTCTGGTAGGTTTGCGCGGCATCAGCCGAGAAGGAGCCGCCCATGACCACTTGCGTCTTCGTGCAACTGCGTTGCCGCCCGGGCAAGACCTATGAGGTGGCCGAAGAGATCGTGCTGCGCGAGATCCATTCCGAGCTTTACTCGACCAGCGGCGATTACGATCTGCTGATGAAGCTTTACATCCCGAAATCCGAGGATGTGGGCAAGTTCGTCAATGACCGGCTGCTGGACATTCCGGGCATTGACCGGTCGCTGACCACGCTGACCTTCAAGGCGTTCTGAGCCGCCCCGGCCGTTTGCGGGCCGTCTCAGCCTGCCTGAACCGGGTCGGGCAGGGGGCGCGACCGGCCCGAGTCGTCGATGGCGACGAAGGTGAAGAGGCCCTTGGTGACCTGTTCGCTCCATTCCTGACAGCGCGGCCGGTGCCAGGCCCGGACCTCGATGGTCATCGAGCTGCGACCGCGTTTGACCAGCTTGGCATAAAGCGTGACCTCGTCGCCGACCTTCACCGGCTTGAGAAACTGCATGCCTTCGACCGCGATGGTCGCGGCGCGCCCGCGCGCGACCCGCGCCGCCACGCTGCCCGCGGCAAGGTCCATCTGCGACATCAGCCAGCCGCCGAAGATGTCGCCCGCCGGGTTGGTGTCGGCGGGCATGGCGATGGTGCGGATCACGGGCTCGCCGCGTTCGGGGGAAAGCTCGGGCATGGCTGGCGGTCTCCTTCGTCCTCGGACCGCCTATAGCGGGTTGACGACAGGCTGAGAAGCGCGCGGCGGGTACGCTTTGCCGCAGGCGGGCCGTCCCTGACGGCCAGGCGCGCAGGCCGAAAGCTACCGGAAAATTAACGATGGCCTGACGGAACCGGGTTAGCGTTAAATCAAGACCAATTCGAGTCTGACATTCGAATCGGAGCGCGGGCCCCGGATCCGGGGCCCGCCGGGCCTGTCGCTGACGTCTGGGGGGACGGACATGACCGGGAGGGAGACAGGAAGCGGAAACGCGCGGTTGCACCTGCTGGGGGCGCTCTGCCTGACCGATGCCGAGGGGCGCGACATCACGCCGAAAAGCCGCAAGGCGCAGGCACTTTTGGCGCTGCTGGCGCTGTCGCCGCGGGGCACGCGCACGCGGATCTGGTTGCGCGACAAGCTCTGGAGCGAAAGCGACGAGGGCCGCGCCTCGGGCAGCCTGCGCCAGTCGGTCTATGAACTGAAGCGCGCGCTGAAGGCGGTGGACGATACGCTCCTGACCACGGACCGTAACGCGCTCTGCCTCGATCTCGACCGGCTCTGGGTCGATCTTCGGGCGATCCGCGAGGGGGGCGGGCGGCTGCCGGCGGGGGTGGACTCGGGCGCCGACCTGCTGGAAGGGCTCGACATTCCCGACGAGGAATTCGAGGACTGGCTGACGCTGGAGCGGTCCGCCTGGGCGCGGCTGCGCGACGAGATCGGGTCGGGCGGCCCCGCAGCCCGAAAGGCCGGACTCCCCACCGGACCCGCGCGCCCGACGGCCGCGCCCGCCGCGCGGCGGATGCCGCGGGGGATCGAGATCGGGCTCTTGCCCGGGATCGTCCATGGCGGGCTGAGAAGCGGGGCCTTCATCGGCGATTACATCATCGAATCCGTGGCCCGCGCGCTGCGCGACTATCACCCGGTGCAGATCGTCGATCTGCGCGAGGCGGGGGCGGGCGCGCCCGAACCGCGCCAGGGCGAACCCGATTTCCTGATCCGGACCCGCACGCTTGTGGTGGGCGACACCGTCTCGGTCAGTTTCCTCGTCTACGAGAACGGCTCCAATTCGCTGGTGCTCAGCCAGTCGATGCAGACCCGGCAGAAGGATTTCTACGAGGACGAATTCGCGCTGACCAACCAGTTCGTGGCGCAGAATGTCGACCATATGGCCAAGATCATCGGCAGCACCCGCGACGGCCCGACCGGCATCCGCAACGACTACAGCGCGCTGATCGGCTATGGCGTGCTGGCGGGCATGTTCGACCTCGACCCCGCGCGCATGCAGGCGACGACCGAGGTTCTGGACCGGCTGAACGAGCGCACCGAGAACAGCCTGTTCCCGAGCCTCAGCGCCTATGCCAGTTCCTTTGCGCTGGGCGAGAATATCGGCGGCTGGGACGCCGAGCGGCGCGAGCGGACCGAGGCGCTGGCGATGGACATCCTGCAGGACAATCCGTTCAACTCGATTGCGCTGGCCTGCATCGGCCATGTCATGGGCTTCGTGCTGGACCGCCACGACATCGCCGCCGAGATCTTCGGCCGCGCGGTCAAGCTGAACCCGATGCAGGCCTTTGTCTGGGACCATCTGGCGCTGCACGAGCTTTATTGCGGCGATCTCGACCGCGCCCGCGCCGCTTCGGAACGGGCGGTCAATCTCGGCAAGTACAGCCCCATCAGCTATACCTACGAGACCACAGCCTGCATGGTGGCGATGCTGACGGGCGATCACGCCCGCGCGGTCCAGCTTGGCCGCTGCGCGCTGGTCAAGCAGCCGCGGTTCAACGCGGCGATGCGCTACACGCTGGCGGCGCTGGGCCATCTGGGCGAGGGCGACGCGGCCGAGACGCTGCGCGCCGATCTGCTGGCGCTCGATCCCGGTTTCGCCGACCGCGAAACGCGCGAAATGCGGTTCCGGCTGCCGCGCCGCGAGGCCTGCGACCATGTTCTGGAGGGCCTTGCCCGTGCCGGATGTTGAGGGGGGAAAGGTGAGCAATTCCTTGGAGATATTGAAGAAGGCCGAATTCGTCGTCTCGACGACCGGTCTTGTGCTGAAAGGCGCGGGGGGCAGCCTGAGCGATGCCGGATTTCCCGGCTTCGACGCCGGAGAGGCGGCGGCGGGCGGGTCCTTGTCGACGCTTCTGGCGATGAACCGGTCCAGCCTGAACCGGAACCGCAATCGCAACCGGAACCGCAACCGCAACCGGAATGCCAGCGAGAACCGCGAAAGCGGCGCCGATACCGATGGCGCGCAGCTGACGCTGGAGCCCTGGCGGGAACGCGCGGCGCTGTACGGGATGGAGCCGAAATGGATCGACCTGCCGGTGGCGCTGCCGCCTGCGCTTGACCAGCTGCGCGCCGAAGCCATCGAGCTACTGAAAAAGCAGGTGCGGCTCCGGCGGGGGGAAGAGGCGATGCGCCGCGAGGAAATCCTGCGCGAAAGCCGGCTGGAACTGTCGGCCTATCTGCGCCCCTATGGCATCGAGGGGCGGTCGGGTTATTCGGCGACCATCGGTCTGGTGCTGCTGGTGCTGCTTCTGTGCGACGAGATCGGCCTGCGCTACAAGGAACGCTTCGACGTCCTGCGCCCCAACAATGTCGAGCCGCGCCTCAGGCCGTTCCTGCCGATCCCGGCGCATGCCTCCTATCCGTCGAACCACTCGTTCCAGTCCTTTTCGGTCGCCTTCGTGCTGTCGCGGATCGTGCCCGAGCATCCGGCCAGTTCCGAGGTCTTCGTCGCCGCGCGCCGGGTGGCCGAGAACCGCGAATGGGCGGGGCTGCACTATCCCAGCGACACGCGGGCGGGGCATGACCTAGCCCGGATGATCCTGCCGGTCCTGGAGGTCGTGTGCCGGGACCAGATGCTTGCCGCCCAGAAGGAGTGGATCTGAGATGTTCGGTGACGATACCCGCCGGCCGCAGGGCCGCGAGATCTATGACGACTATGCCGCGCTCTGGCATCTGGAAAGCATCGGCGTGCTGGGCCTGCTGCGCGACGGGCCCAAGCCCTGCAAGGGCCGCAAAAGCCGCGTGGCGGTGATCGACACCTCGGTCGCGGTCGATCATCCCTGCCTCGTGCCCGCGATCGCGCGCGATCTGGCCATCGACTTCTTCTCGAACCGGCTCGGGGCCTTTCCCTGCCATCCGGGCGATCACCGCCTGACGCTCGATCTGCCCAATCTGGCAACCACCGTGGCCGACGATCTGCCCGAGACGCGCGCGCTGCTGGGCGAGCTGGTTGACCGGCTGTCGCCCGGGGCCATCGCCCATGTGAACGGCGTGGCGCCCGCGACCTCGCCCGATTTCTCGAACCATGGCACCGCCATCGCGGGGCTCGTCGGCGCGCGTCCGGCGCTGGTCGAGATCGCGGCCGAGTATCGCGGCGCGGGCGCGCAGGCGCTTTCGGTGCCGCTGCCCTATGCGGGCGTCGATCCGTTCTGCGAGCTGGTGCCGATCTCGACAAATTTCGACACCGATCCCGAAATGCTGATCCTGGCCTTCCTGTATGCCGAGATCATCGGCGCCGATGTGGTGCTGCTGCCGCGCTCGATCCCCGATCCGGGGCGGATCGTGCCCGAACTGGCCAGCGTCGATCTCGATGGCGAGGATCTGGGCGCGCTTGCGACCCAGGTCGAGATCCCGCCGCGCGAGCGCGCGCTCTGGGATGAACTCGCCCGGCTGATCGTAGCGGTCTCGATGCGCCGCCCCGTCATCTGCGCGGCGGGCAATTCGCAGGAAAGCGGCGGCATCTATCCGGCCAATCTGGCCAGCGAACATAACGGCGTCATCGCGGTCGGCGCGGCCAATGCCAAGGGCATGGTCGCGGGCTATTCGCAGGTGGCGGGCGCGACGCTGCTGGCGCCCAGCAACGACGCGGAAACCTTCGACCGGGTCTCGGTCCGGCTCGACGAGCAGCAGGCGCGCTTTGCCGACCGGCTGTGCCCGCCCCATAACGACAACCGCAAATTCTCGCATTTCGAGATCGTCTCGACCGACGTGCCGGGCCGCCACGGCTATTCCTACAGCCCCTATGCCAGCGACGAGCCGCCCGAGGGGCTGCGCGAGTTCGGGTCGTATTTCTGCCGCTTCGGCGGCAGCTCGGCGGCCTCGGCCATCGTCGCGGGCTTCCTGTCGCTCGGCCGCTCGCTGGGCGAGATCGACGCCTGCGCCGATGGCCCGGCGGCCCGCAACTGGCTGTTGTCGCGCTGTGTGTCGATCGACACCGACGAGGGCAGCTTTCTTTATCCCTCCTGGACCGGCAAGGTCAGCTTCCCCGATCTTTACGGGCTCTGATCCGGCCCCTGCCGGACAGGGCGCCGCCGCCCGGGGGCGAAGGCCCGCCCGGGCCGCGTGTCGGTCTGCCTTTCGGGCCGTCGAGCCCCTTGCCCCACGGGGCGGGCTCGCGTAGAAGGCGCCGGAAGCGTTTCCCGGTGTAACCGACCGGCGTACCCCTGTACCCGGACCCGTGCCCCGGAAACGAAGAAATCATATGGTTGTTTCCGAACGACCGGCGTCGAATGTTGGGGCTGGCGCCGCCTGGCCTTGGGGGATCTCCCCGCCGGTCCCGCCCCGAATGGATGAGAAGGACGATACGCAGATGCAGGTCACCGAGACCCTGAAAGACGGCCTGAAGCGCGGCTACACGATCACCGTGACCGCCGCCGAACTGGAGGCGAAGGTCAACGAGAAGCTCGCCGAGGCCCAGCCCCAGATCGAGATGAAGGGCTTCCGCAAGGGCAAGGTCCCGATGCCGCTGCTGAAAAAGCAGTTCGGCGAGCGTCTGATGGGCGAGTCCATGCAGGAAACCATCGACGGCGCCATGAGCAGCCATTTCGAGGAAACCGGCGACCGCCCGGCGATGCAGCCCCAGGTCAAGATGACCAACGAGGACTGGAAGCCCGGCGATGACGTCACCGTCGAGATGACCTACGAGGCGCTGCCCGAGATCCCGGAAACCGACCTCAAGGCGATCAAGCTTGAAAAGCTGGTGGTGGAACCGGCCGATGCCGAGATCACCGAGGCTCTGGAAAAGCTGGCCGCCACCGCCCAGACCTATACCGACCGCCGCAAGGGCTCGAAGGCCAAGGAAGGCGATCAGGTCATCATCGACTTCGTCGGCAAGCTGGGCGACGAGCCCTTCGAGGGCGGCTCGGCCGAGGATTATCCGCTGGTTCTGGGCTCGGACAGCTTCATCCCCGGTTTCGAGGATCAGCTGGTCGGCGCCAAGGCCGAGGATGAGGTGACCGTCACCGTCACCTTCCCGGAAAACTACGGGGCCGAGAACCTCAAGGGCAAGGAAGCCACCTTCGACGTCACCGTCAAGGCGGTCAAGGCGCCGAAATCGGCCGAGATCGACGACGATCTGGCCAAGCAGTTCGGCGCCGAGGATCTGGAGGCGCTGAAAGGCCAGGTGGCCGAGCGTCTGAAGGCCGAATTCGGCGGTGCCGCCCGCGCCGTGATGAAACGCGCCCTGCTGGACGCGCTGGACGAGGCGGTGAGCTTCGAGGTGCCCCCGAGCCTGCTCGAGGCCGAGGCCGGGCAGATCGCCCACCAGCTGTATCACGAAGAGCATCCCGACGATCACGGCCATGACCATGGCGCCATCGAGCCGACCGAAGAGCATCTGAAGCTCGCCGAACGCCGCGTGCGTCTGGGCCTGCTTCTGGCCGAGATCGGCCGCAAGGCCGAGGTGTCGGTGTCGGACAACGAGATGACCCAGGCGGTTCTGGCCCAGGCGCGCCAGTTCCCCGGTCAGGAACGTCAGTTCTTCGAATATGTCCGCCAGAACCAGGCGCTGCAGCAGCAGATCCGGGCGCCGCTCTTCGAGGACAAGGTCGTCGACTATGTCTTCGAACTGGCCGACGTGACCGAAAAGCCGGTCAGCAAGGACGAGCTGCAGGCCGCTGTCGAGAAGCTCGAAGAAGAATAAGACCCGCGGCTCCGGGAACTCCGGAGGCCAGGGAGAGGACAGGCCGCCCCCCGGGGCGGCCTTTTTCTTGCGCGCCCGGTCGTGGGGCGATCAGGCGACGCTGCTGTCGAACTTGCCGTCGCGGACCATGGCGTACATGGGCTTCGGGTCGTCCTCGACCTTTTCCATGGTGTTGATCGAGATGTGCGGCCAGCGGATCAGCCCCGGCGAGCCGTCGCCGCGCGGGAAGAAGTCCAGGAACACGAATTGCGCATATTGCAGCAGCATGCGCGGCTTGTCGGGGCTGTTGCCCTTGACCTTGTGGATCCAGAAGATCGAGCGCATCGAGGTGGCATTGGCCTCGTCGACCACGAAGGGAATGTTCAGGATGCCGCCGCTTTCGATGGTGGTGTCGAAATCGAGCACGGTGGTTTCCAGCACGGTCTCGCCCGCAATCGCCTCGCGCAGCAGCCGTGTGGTATCGACCGGCTCGAAACCCGGGAAGTCCGGAAGGCCCGCCAGCGTGCCCTTGAACGGGGCGTGGTGAAAATGGCGGTAGGGCGCGACATAGTCGTTGCGGTTGGCCTCGTCGACCGGCTTCAGCACTTCGTCCAGCACGGTGTGACCCAGACGGGAGCCGACCGGCAGGCCGCTCATCGGCGGGATGCCGAGGCTCTTTTTGACAGTGCCCAGCGCCAGCACGGAATCCCCGTGCGGGATGGTGCCCAGCCGCGCGACGTCGAAGGTGCCCAGCGCCTCGTCCGACCTGGCCTTGTTGGTCATGTGCAGGAACAGGCCCGGCTCGTGATGGATCGGCGTCTCGTTCCGGGCCTTCAGCCCGCTTTCGGGAAAGTCGGCGGCGGCGATCTGGGTCGTCACCTGCTGATAGTCCAGCGCGACGACGAACTGGTCGCCGCTGATCCCGGCGGCGGCGGTCTCGATGCCGCGGTTCGGCACCCCGGTATCGGCGATCTCGAAGGTCAGGTCCTCGTTATACTGGTTCATCAGCAGGCGGTACTTGAACGGGCCTTCGAAGAAGGGCAGGGCGATGATGTTCCAGCCGCGGCCGGGCAGGGCGTCGTTGCTCCAGCGGCCGGGAAGGTCCTTCAGCGGACCGAGCTTGGTCTTGTCGGCCTCGGCGGCCGGCGTGATGACGCGGCCGGACTCTCGGATGTCTTCAACGGAACTTTCGGGCAACATTTTCTTCCTCCGGGAAATAAAGCTATCAAAATCGAGGCGATTGTATCCTGATCCGCGTCATAGCTTCATCATCGGGGCGGAAGGGGACCCGCCGCTCGGATCGGGCTGGCCCGCAAACGAAAAGCGCCGCCCCCGAAGGGACGGCGCGTTTCAAAGGCGTGCAACAGGTGTCGCGGGCGATCAGGCCTGCTCGTCGTCCTCGTCGTCGGACGCGGCCGACCCGATATCGTCGAACAGTTCCTGGATCTCGAACTCGGCGGCGGCTTCTTCCTCGGCGGCCAGTTCCTGGATCGACTTGCCCGAAGCCTGCAGTTCGGCCTCTTCGGCCGAGCGGGCGACGTTGACCGCCACGGTCACATCGACCTCGGGGTGCAGCAGGACATGGACCGTATGCAGGCCCAGTTCCTTGATCGGACCGGCCAGCACGACCTGCTTGCGGTCGACAGTGAAGCCGGCCTCGGTCGCGGCGTCCGAGATGTCGCGGGGCGTGACCGAGCCGTAAAGCGCGCCGCCGTCAGAGGCCGAGCGAATCACGATGAATTGCTGACCGTCCAGTTTCCCGGCCAGCGCCTCGGCTTCTTTCTTGGTCTCGAGGTTGCGCGCCTCGAGCTGGGCCTTGTCGGCCTCGAAGCGGGCGATGTTGGTCGCGTTGGCGCGCAGCGCCTTGCCCTGCGGCAGCAGGAAGTTGCGGGCATAGCCGTCCTTGACGTTGACGACTTCGCCCATCTGGCCAAGCTTGGCCACGCGTTCCAGAAGGATCACTTGCATGGGGTCGCTCCTTACTTCACGGCGTAGGGCAGCAGGGCGAGGAAGCGGGCGCGCTTGATGGCGCGGGCCAGTTCACGCTGCTTCTTCGCCGAGACGGCGGTGATGCGCGAGGGCACGATCTTGCCGCGCTCGGAGATGTAGCGCTGCAGCAGACGGGTGTCCTTGTAGTCGATCTTCGGCGCGTTGTCGCCGGAGAAGGGGCAGACCTTGCGACGGCGGAAAAACGGTTTTGCGGCCATGGTTCAGGCTCCTTTGCTCAGGCGGACGGTCAACGGCGCTCGCGGCGGTCGCCGCGTTCTTCGCGCTTCTGCATCTGCACCGAGGGGCCTTCCTCATGGGCATCGACCTTGACGGTCAGAACGCGCATGACATCCTCGTGCAGCCGCATCAGGCGTTCCATCTCCTGCACCGCCGGCGCCGGGGCGTCGGTGCGCAGATAGGCGTAATGGCCCTTGCGGTTCTTGTTGATCTTGTAGGCCATCGTCTTGACGCCCCAGTACTCGCTTTCGACGACCTTGCCGCCGTTATCCGCGAGGACGGTGGAGAAGTGTTCGACAAGGCCTTCGGCCTGCGCGTTGGACAGGTCCTGGCGCGCGATGAAGACATGCTCGTAAAGCGGCATGCATACTCCAGTTCTGTTGCAGGTGCACTTCAAAGGGCGAGGTCTTGCGACACCTTCCGTCCCGCCCACGAGAGGCCGCACCGGATACCGTTCGGTCGGAAGGACCTGCGCCTTATACAGGGATTGCCACCCGATGCAACCCGGGCGCGGGCCTGGCTGCGTCGGGCGCCGGGGCCAGGGTTTCGCGCCCATGACCTCTGTTCGGAGCCGAACAGAGTCTGTGGGTCTCTGTGCAGTTGCGCAGAGTGGCGGGCAAGACGACCTCTGCCACAGCGGACCGCCCCCGGGCGGTGCGACCCAAGGATCCGACCTACGAACAGGAGTTGTCCATGAACCCGATCCACGCCGCGGCTGCCGCCGCCCTTGTCGCCCTGACTGCGCTGCCGGCTTCCGCAGACGCGGTCGACTACGATCTCGATCCCGGCCACAGCCAGGTGCTGTTCTCCTATGAACATCTCGGCTTCTCGACCACCTGGAACCTGTTTTCGGGCTGGCAGGGCAAGATCGCCTTCGATGCCGAGGACCCGGCGGCCTCCAGCGTGTCGGTCTCGATCCCGACCGAGGTGCTTTTCACCGGCTGGGACGCGCGGTTCGAGCATTTCATGTCCGACGCTTTCTTCGACGCGGCGAACAACGATCTGGTGACCTTCACCTCGACCGATATCGAGGTCACCGGCGACGACACCGCGAAGATCACCGGCGATCTGACCCTGAACGGGATCACCAAACCGGTGGTGCTGGACGCGACCCTGACCCGGCACGGCACCCATCCGATGGAAAACCGCGACTGGCTGGGCTTTGCCGCCACCACGACGCTGAAGCGGTCTGACTTCGACATGGGCGAATACGTGCCCGCGGTCAGCGACGAGGTCGAGGTCCATATCTCGATCGAGGCGGGCAAGGCCGCGAACTGATCCGGCAGGCGGGACGGCGGCTGGCATCCCGGCCGCCGTCCCGCTAGTGTCGCGCCGGTCCAGTCTGTCCGGAGCGAGCATGCGCGGGTTCTTCAAGCGGCCGATCACCAAACTGTCCTTCGCGCCACCCGCGGCCCGGCCCGGCCGCGCAGGGCTGGCCATCGTGCTGATCGTGCGGAACGAGGCGCGCCATATCGGCGAATGGGCACGCTTCCACCGCGCCGCCGGGGCCGCCCATGTCTACGCCTATGACAACGGCTCTACCGACGGCACCGCCGCCGAACTGGCCGCCGCTCTGGGCGACCGGCTGACCCTGCTGCCCTGGGACCAGAAGCTGATCGACGGACGGTCGGGGCGCGAGATCCACAATCAGGTGCTGGCCTATGCCCATGCCTTGCGCAATTTCGGGGGCGCCCATCGCTGGATGGCCTGCATCGATGCCGACGAGTTTCTGGTGCCGAAACGCGCCGACAGCCTCGACGCCGCGCTCGCCCATCTGGGCGACATCCCCTCGGTGACGCTGCCCTGGCACAATTTCGGCCGCAATGGCCATGACGCCCCGCCCGAGGGCGGGATTGTCGCGAACTATACCCGCCGCGCGGCCGACCCGCTCAGCGGGGCGCGCGGGGTGACCAATTTCAAGACGGTGGTCGATGCGACGCGGGTGACCGCGCTCAAGGTGCACAGCGTCTGGATCGGCGGGAAAGCCGTCACCTGGAACGACCGGGGCGAGCAGACCGACCACAAGGGCCGCGCCGATCCGGCCTTCTATTCGGCCGATCACCTGCAGCTCAATCACTACTATACCCGTTCGGAACAGGAGCTGGCGGCCAAGATCGCGCGCGGCTCGAACCAGTCGGTCGAGGCCCGCCGCCACGCCGCCCGGGTCCGGCGCAACGTCGCCAATATCGAGGCCCGCGAGGTCGAGGATCTGTGCGGCCCCGACTTCCTTGCCCGCCGCGGCTGATCGGCGCGAGGCGCCCTCGCGGTCCGCGCGCGCTTGGCAAGCCCGGTCCAAGCCGTTAGATCGACGCCCAGACAAGTGAGGGCAAGGGGCATTCGATGCGTGCATTCGTATTTCCGGGCCAGGGGGCGCAGACGATCGGCATGGGCAAGGCCCTGGCCGACGCCTATCCGCAGGCCCGGGCCGTGTTCGAAGAGGTCGACGAGGCACTGGGCGAAAGCCTCTCGGCGCTGATCTGGCAGGGCGATCAGGCCGAGTTGACGCTGACCCGCAATGCGCAACCGGCGTTGATGGCGACCTCGATGGCGGCGATGGCGGCGCTTGGTGCCGAGGGCGTGTCGGTGACGGCCGCGTCCTTCGTGGCGGGCCATTCGCTGGGCGAATATTCGGCGCTGTGCGCGGCGGGCGCGATCAGCCTCGCGGATACCGCGCGGCTTCTGCGGCTGCGCGGCGAGGCGATGCAGGCGGCGGTGCCGGTCGGCGAGGGCGCGATGGCGGCGCTGCTGGGGCTCGATCTGGCTGCGGTGCGCGAGATCGCGGCCGAGGCGGCGGCGGGGCAGGTGGTGCAGGCCGCCAATGACAACGACCCGGCGCAGGTGGTGATTTCGGGCCATGCGGCGGCCGTCGAGCGTGCGGTCGAGCTGGCCAAGGCGCGCGGCGCCAAGCGTGCGGTGATGCTGCCGGTCTCGGCGCCCTTCCACTGCGCGCTGATGGCGCCGGCGGCGACCGCCATGGCCGAGGCGCTGGACGATGTCGAGATCGAGACCCCGCTGGTGCCGGTCGTGGCCAATGTGCGCGCCTGCGGCGAGACCGATCCGGCGATGATCCGGGCGCTGCTGGTCGAGCAGGTGACCGGCGCCGTCCGCTGGCGCGAATCCGTCGCCTGGATGGCCGGGCAGGGCGTCACGGACATCTGGGAAATCGGAGCGGGCAAGGCGCTGTCGGGCATGGTCAAGCGCATCGCGCGCGAGGTCGCGACCCGGCAGGTCGGCTCGCCCGAAGAGGTGACCGCGGCCGTCGACAGCATGAACGCGGCGGCTTGAACGCCGCGGCCTGAACGGAGGAAAGACCACATGTTCGATCTGACCGGAAAGACCGCGCTGGTGACCGGCGCCTCGGGCGGCATCGGCGGCGCCATCGCGCGCGCGCTGCATGCGCAGGGCGCGACCGTCGGCCTGTCGGGCACCCGCGAGGCACCGCTGGCAGAGCTGGCGGCAGACCTCGGCGAGCGCGCCCATGTGCTGCCCTGCAACCTCTCGGACCCCGAGGCCGTCGAGGCGCTGCCGAAGGCCGCGGCCGAGGCCATGGGCGGGCTCGACATCCTCGTGAACAATGCCGGCATCACCCGCGACATGCTGTTCATGCGGCTGAAGGACGAGGACTGGCAGTCGGTGCTGGACGTCAACCTGACGGCGGCGATGCGGCTGTGCCGGGGTGCGATGCGCGGCATGATGAAGGCGCGCTGGGGCCGGATCGTCAACATCACCTCGGTGGTCGGCACCACCGGCAATCCGGGGCAGGCGAACTACTGCGCGGCCAAGGCCGGTCTTGTGGGCCTTTCGAAGTCGCTGGCGCACGAACTGGCCTCGCGCGGGGTCACGGTCAACTGCGTGGCGCCCGGCTTCATCGAGACCGCGATGACCGACAAGTTGACCGACGAGCAGAAGTCGGGAATCCTCGGCGCGGTGCCGATGGGACGCATGGGCACCCCCGAAGAGATTGCCGCCGCCGTGGTCTATCTGGCCAGCCCCGAGGCGGGCTATGTCACCGGCGCGACAGTTCATGTGAATGGCGGGATGGTGATGGTCTGACCCCGCCGCCGCCTGCGACGCGAAAGCGTTTGCGTCGTGTAAACGATGTGTTATAGGCGGCGCAGTTTTTGCCGGGGGGCACCCCGCGCGTTGCATCTCCCGCGCCCGCGCGGGGAAAAGGGCCTCTCCTGGCCAACAGCATCAAGACGGGCTCGCTGCCTGAGCAAATGTGAGGAATGGAAATGAGCGACATCGCGGACCGCGTGAAAAAGATCGTCGTCGAGCATCTGGGCGTCGAGGAAGACAAGGTGACCGAGAACGCCTCGTTCATCGACGATCTGGGCGCGGACAGCCTTGACACCGTGGAACTGGTCATGGCCTTCGAGGAAGAATTCGGGATCGAGATCCCGGACGACGCGGCCGAAACCATCCAGACCTTCGGCGACGCGGTGAAGTTCATCCAGGACGCCGCCTGAGCGGCTCCGATCCTCTGACGGATCAGAAGGCGGTGCCCCCGGGGCGCCGCCTTTTTCATGTGAGACAGACCGCGATCTGTCCGCCCCTGTATGCCCGGGCGCGGCATTTCGCCGGGGCAGATCCGGGGCCTCCGTCCGGCGTGACCTCTGCGGCCGGGCGGCCGCCCCGGGGGAAGGTTTCTTCGCAATCTCGTCCTGGCATGCGGCATCCGCCGACCTCGCGGTTGCACGTCCGTCAAAGCCGGGGCGGTGGTCTGGCCGGTTTGGCGGTCTCCCTGCAAGGCCCGTCCGGCCACAGGCGCGTGAGGCGGCTCGAGGGCCGGAACGACGTCCCCCAGACCGAATCCGGACTTTCGGCGACGGCCCTTCCGATCGAACGGATCGGACCGAGTAAGGGGGCTGTCCGGTCGCGAGCCTAGATCGGGTCGCCCCCGGAAGGCCGGTGGGCAGGCTCGGCAGTGACGGGGCCGGGCCGTTGGGCCGGTGCCGGGATGGCTTCCGGCAGGCCCGACCCGTCTCTGCCCAAGCGAAAGCGCGGCGGCCGCCATGCGACGCCGGGCGCTCTTCGCGAAGACCGTCCGTCACGGCGCCTTTGCCGGACAGGGTGGGTCGTTGGTCGGCGGCAGAGCCAGAACAGACCACCCCATGACCTCCGGGACGGTCTCCGCTGGGGACTCGGCTGACAGAGAACGTCCCGTTCGGCTCCTTCGGGGCGCGCGTGACGGTACGGCTGGGCGGCCGGAGTGGGGGCCCTCCCTTCGGAGTGCGACGCCTGGCCCTGGCCCGGCCCAAATCCCCGGAGCGCCAATCCTGACGTTGGTTCTTCCGGCGGACCAGCGGGTGGCCGGTCGAAGCTTTGTCGGCGGAAAGGAAGGCGGCCGAGATGCCTATGCCTTGAGCGGGCGGCCGCCCCCGGCGGAGCCCGTCGCGGCGGCCGGGGGACCGCCAGGCGATCTGGCCGGCGCTTCGGCGCGCTTCGGTGTCTTTGCCTGACCCGGCTTGTCGGTTTCAATGGCATTGTCCCAGCGGTGCCAGTGCAACAGGGTTTCGAACTCGGCCTTCTCAAGAGTGCGCAGAAAGACCAGCCCGACGAAGAAATGAGTCGACCAGGCGATGCGGCAAGGAACCTCGACTCCGCTGAGTTCCAGCGTGCCCCGCAAGCCGGGTTCAGGTTCGGTCGTGAGATTGAGCTTGGCACCGTTCGGGCTGATGTCGACGGCAACGGTCGGGCAACGGCTGTCGGGCAGGCGCAGCACCGCGTTCATGTGGCAGGCCGTGCGCGGTGCCTTGCGTCGAAGCCGGGCGCGCAGCACCAGCACCGTTCCGGCTATCGCGGCCAGAATGGCGAGCCCGACGCCGCCCATCAGGATCCAGCGCAACGGCCCGGCGGCCGCGGGCTGTTTCAGCATCGACGGCAGACGGGTGCCGACCTGACCGTCGCTGATGGCGTCTTCGGAGAAGCCGGGCTTGGCTTTCAGGGCCTCGGTGCTGGTGGCGGCACCGCCACGGGAGGCGGACGGAGCCTCCAGTTCGCTGTCAGGAGACGTCTCGGGTGGCGTCGCGGGCTCGGCCCCCTGCGCGGAATGCTCTGGCGTGGCCGCCACGGCATGGGCCGCGGACGGGGCGTCCTCGGCATCGGGTGCGCCCTCCGCGCCTTCGGACAGCACGCCGGCCGCTTGCACCGGCCGGGCTTCGGTCCCGGGTGGGCCGGTCTCGGGCAGGGTCAGATCGGCCCGCCAGCCGGGATCGGCACCGCACCGCAGGTCCTGCAGATAGCCCTGCATGCGCTGCGCCACCTCCTGGGTGTCCGGTTCGGGAGGCGCGAAGCTCAGCCGCTGACCCACCAGCCCGACATAATCGGCGACCACCGGCAACCCGTCGTCCAGACCGACCTTGCCCATCAGGCGCGACAGGCGTTCGGTATCGGCGCTTTTGACCGCCCCGGACAGCTTCAGCGCGTGATCCAGCCGGATCAGCCCGGGTCCGTCGCGGCCGAGGGTTTCGCCTTCGACATAGATCCAGACCAGCCAGTCATGCATCGGGCAGGGCGGCGCCGCGCGCAGCGCGCTGCCGCCGGTCAGAGCCCCGGTCAGCAGGAAAAGCGCGGTCAGCGCGATGAGCGGCAAGACAGACATGGCGCGACCGGGTCCCATGGCGCGTGTCATCCTTTGTCGGCGAGCAGAGCGAAGTATTGCGGCAATCCGTTGACGAATGTTTGCCATCGCCGCGGTGGCTTGCCGAAAACGCCGCTGGGACAGCCGCTCCCTTGCCCATCGCGCCCAAACCGCTGTATCAGATCGCCGGAATGGGCCTGGGCCGGGGCCAAGAGCGAGGAGAGGCATATGCGTCGTGTGGTTGTCACCGGGCTGGGGATGGTGTCCCCGCTGGCCTGTGGGGTTGAGGAAACCTGGAAGCGCCTGCTGGCGGGACAGTCGGGCATCGGTCCGATCACCCGCTTCGATGCAAGCCGTGTGGTCACGACCTATGCCGCCGAGATCCCGTTCGGCGACGGCTCCGACGGGACCTTCAACCCGGATGACTGGATGGAGCCGAAAGAGCGCCGGAAGGTCGACGATTTCATCCTCTACGCGATGGCGGCGGCGACCCAGGCGGTGGCCGATTCCTGCTGGGTGCCCGAGACCGAGGCCGAGCGCGAGCGCACCGGCGTGATGATCGGCTCGGGCATCGGCGGGCTGAATGCCATCGCCGATACCGCGGTGCTGATCCAGCAGAAGGGGCCGCGCCGGGTGTCGCCCTTCTTCATTCCCTCGGCACTGATCAACCTCGCCTCGGGTCAGGTCTCGATCCGCTTCGGCTTCAAGGGGCCGAACCATGCGGTGGTGACCGCCTGCTCGACCGGGGCGCATGCCATCGGCGATGCGGCGCGGCTGATCCAGTGGGGCGATGCCGACGTGATGGTGGCGGGCGGCACCGAAAGCCCGATCTCCGAGATCGGGATCGCGGGCTTCAACGCCTGCAAGGCGCTGTCGACCAAGCGCGCCGATGCGCCCGAGACCGCCTCGCGGCCCTGGGATGCCGCGCGCGACGGCTTCGTGATGGGCGAGGGCGCGGGCGTCGTGATCCTCGAGGAGCTGGAACACGCCAAGGCCCGCGGCGCGAAGATCTATGCCGAGGTGCTGGGATACGGGCTGTCGGGCGACGCCTATCACATCACGGCGCCGGCCGAGGATGGCGATGGCGGCTTCCGCTCGATGCAGGCGGCCCTGAAGCGCGCGGGCTTGGCCCCGTCCGATATCGACTACATCAACGCCCATGGCACCTCGACCATGGCCGACACCATCGAGCTGGGCGCGGTCGAGCGGCTGCTGGGCGAGGCTGCGGAACGCACCACCATGTCCTCGACCAAATCCTCGATCGGCCACCTTCTGGGGGCTGCGGGGGCGGTCGAGGCCATCTTCTGCATCCTCGCGCTGCGCGACCAGGTGGCGCCGCCCACGCTGAACCTCGACACGCCGCCCGAGGGGGCGCGGATCGACCTCGCGCCCAAGGCGGCGGTCCGGCGCGAGATCGGCGTCGCGCTGTCGAATTCCTTCGGCTTCGGCGGCACGAATGCGTCGCTCGTGATGGGCCGCGGGGACCGCTGATGTGGAAGGCTGTCGCCTCGAACGCGCTGACGCTGTTCATCGTGGTGCTGCTGCTGGCGGGCGGCCTGGTGATCTGGGCCAAGCAGAAATATGCCGCGCCGGGACCGCTTGAGACCGCGATCTGCCTGCGGGTCGAGCCGGGCTCGACCATGGCCGGGGTGTCGCGCGATCTGGGCGGCGAGGGGGCCGTCAGCCATCCGCTGATCTTCCGGCTCGGGGCGCGCTATGCGGGCAAGGATGCCGAATTGAAGGCGGGCAGCTTCCTGCTGCCGGCCCAGTCCTCGATGGAAGAGATCGTCGATCTGGTGACCCGCGCGGGCCGCTCGACCTGCGGCACGGATGTCAATTTCCGGATCGGCATCGCCAGCGCCGAGCTGCAGGTCCGGACGCTTGATCCGGCGACCGGGCGCTATGAGGAGGTGCTGGCCTTCGACCCCCGGGCGGGCGAGGTGCCCGAGGGCTATGACGCGCTGATGGCCGAACCCGATCTGCGCTACCGGGTGACGCTGGCCGAGGGCGTGACCAGTTGGCAGGTGGTCGAGGAACTGAAACAGGCGGCGTTTCTCAAGGGCGAGATTGCCGAGGTTCCGGCAGAGGGCAGCCTTGCCCCGGACAGCTACGAAGTGACGCCCGGGATGGACCGGGGGACCCTTCTGGCCGAGATGGCGGAGCGGCAAAGCGCGCTTCTGGACCGGCTCTGGGAGACGCGCGCCGAGGGGCTGCCGCTGGCCAGCAAGGAAGAGGCGCTGGTTCTGGCCTCGATCGTCGAGAAGGAGACCGGCGTGCCGGACGAGCGCCGCCGGGTCGCGAGTGTCTTCGTGAACCGGCTGGAACGGGGCATCCGGTTGCAGACCGATCCGACCGTGATCTACGGGCTGACGGACGGCAAGGCCCCGCTCGGCCGCGGCATCCGGCAAAGCGAACTGGCGCGGCAGACACCTTACAATACCTATCTGATCGACGGCCTGCCGCCGACGCCCATCGCCAATCCGGGCCGCGCCTCGATCGAGGCCACTCTGAACCCTGAAACCACGGACTATCTCTATTTCGTGGCCGACGGGACGGGCGGCCATGCCTTCGCCCAGACCCTCGACGAGCATAATCGCAACGTCGCGCGCTGGCGCAAGATCGAGGCCGGGCAGGGCGGTAACTGACCGCCCGCGCGCCCCGGCCCCGATTTTTCGCAGAAAAATCGCGCCTGGCCCGGGCCTTTGACTCTCAAGAGGACAGAAGCGCCCGCGCCGCGGCCCGCGCCGCATCGGTCACGGTGTCGCCCGACATCATCCGGGCGATTTCATCGACCCGCGCCGCGGCATCGAGGGGCGTCACGGTCGACAGCGTCACGTCCCCCTCGACACGCTTTTCCACACGCCAGTGATGATCGCCTTGCGCGGCGACCTGGGGCGAATGGGTCACGACCAGCACCTGGGCCGAGCCCGCCAGGGCTGCCAGCCTCCGGCCAACCGCATCGGCCGTGGCCCCGCCGACACCGCGGTCGATCTCGTCGAAGATAAGCGTCAGCGAGCTTGCCCCCCGCACGAGGCAGACCTTCAGCGCCAGCAGGAACCGGGACAGCTCGCCCCCGGACGCGATCCGGTTCAGCGGCCCCGCGGGCGCGCCCGGATTGGTCGCCACGGTGAAGGCCACCGCATCGCGACCCTCCGGGCCGGGCTCGGCCTCGGCGATCCCGGTCGAAAAGATGGCCCGTTCCATCTTCAGCGGCGCAAGTTCGCCCGCCATCGCCGCGTCGAGCCGGACTGCCGCCGCGCGGCGGGCCTCGCTCAGCGCCGCCGCCGCCGTGTCAAAGGCCGCCCGCGCGGTCTCTGCCGCCCGCCGCAGCCCGGCCAGATCGCCCTCGCCGGCATCGAGCGCCGTCAACCGGGTCTGAAGGTCCTCGGCCAGACGGCCCAGATCGTCGGGCAGAACGCCATGCTTGCGCGCCAGCGCCCGGATCGCGAAAAGCCGCTCTTCCGTCGTTTCCAGCGCGCCCGGATCGAAATCGAGCGCCTCGAGGCAGTCCTCCACCCCCTGCACCGCCTCGCCCAGCTCGATCAGCGCGCGCGAGAGCGCGGCCAGCGGCGCCTCGAGCAGTCCTTCGGCCCGGTCCGCCGCACCCTCGAGCCAGCGCAGCGCGTCGCCCATCCGCCCCTCGGCGCCCTCGCCGGTGCCGAGGGCGGCATGGGCGCGGGCGATATCCTCGCGGATGCGCTCGGCCGCCTGCATGGTGCGGCGGCGGGCGTCGAGTTCGGCCTCTTCGCCGGGCTCTGGCGCCAAAGCAGTCATCTCGGCGACCGCGTGGCGCAGGAAATCCTCTTCGGCGCGGAGCGCGGCCAGCTGCGCTTCGGCCTCGGCGACCGCGCGGTCGGCACGGGAGCGGGCGCGCCAGGCGGCCCGCACGGCGTCAAGCTGGGCGTCGAGCCCGCCGAAGGCATCCAGCAGCTGACGGTGGCCGCGCGGATTGAGAAGCCCGCGGTCATCCTGCTGGCCGTGCAATTCCACAAGCGTGTCCGACAGTGCCCGCAGAACCTCGCCCGAGACCCGTCGGTCGTTGACCCAGGCGGTCTTGCGGCCTTCGGCGCTGTTGACCCGGCGCAGGATCAGTTCGTCCCCGGCCTCGAGCCCGGCCTCGGCCAGCACCTCGCGGGCCGGGTGTCCGGCGGGCAGCTCGAACACCGCCACCACCTCGCCCTGGGCGGCGCCGGTGCGCACCAGATCGGCGCGGCCGCGCCAGCCCAGGACGAAGCCCAGGGAATCGAGAAGGATCGACTTGCCAGCGCCGGTCTCGCCGGTCAGCACGTTCAGCCCCGGCCGGAACGCAAGCTCCAGCCGGTCGATGATCAGCATGTCCCGGATGTCGAGACTGCGCAGCATCACCCCAGGTCCCGCGCTCGGATCAGAGCCACTCGCCCTTGATCATCTGCCGGTAGATCGTGCTGAGCCAGCCGTCGCCCTTGGCCTCGGGTTCCAGACCCTTGGCCTGCAGCAGCTTGTAGCCGTCCGCGTACCAGTCGGTGCTCTGGAAGTTGTGACCGAGGATCGCGCCGGCCGTCTGCGCCTCGCTGTCGAGCCCCAGCGCCAGATAGGCCTCGATCAGCCGGTACAGCGCCTCGGCGGTGTGGGTGGTGGTCTGGAAGTCCTCGACCACGACCCGGAACCGGTTGACCGCCGCCGCATAGTTCTTTCTTTTCAGATAGAACCGGCCGACTTCCATCTCTTTCGCCGCCAGATGGTTGAAGGCGAGGTCGAACTTGAGGATCGCGGACTGGGCATATTCGCTGTCCGGATAGCGCTCGATCACGGTCCGAAGCGCCTGCAGCGCCTGGAAGGTCAGGCCCTGGTCGCGACCCACGAGGTCGATCTGGTCATAATAGCTCAGCGCCAGCAGATACTGGGCATAGGCCGCATCCTCGTCGGCCGGATAGAAGTCGATATAGCGCTGCGCCGAGGCGCGGGCGTTCTCGTAATCCTTGGCCTGATGATAGGTATAGGCCTGCATGATGAGAGCGCGCTTGGCCCATTCGGAATAGGGATAAAGCCGTTCGACCTCGCCATAAAGACGCGCGGCCTCCTCGAGGTCGCGATCCTTCTCCAGCTTGGTCTCGGCCATCTGGTAGATCGCGGGGGCGTCGTAGGATTCGAGCGGCGGCGGCTTGCGCGACCCGATCGGGTCGCAGGCCGCCGTGAGCGAAAGCACCAAGATTGCCGCTACCGCTCCGATGCGCCTGCTGCCTGTCGCCATCTGCCCGTTACCCCGTCCTCAAACGCTGCCCGCGACCGGTGCTTGATGCGCACTCCTTCCGGGCCTTGGGGCTGTCCTAGCACAGAAAAATCCGGTGCAAAACGCCTTTGGCGCGGAAACTGCAGCGCTCAGGCAACGGCCTTCAGATCGGCGGAATTGACGCCGAAGCCGGGCAGGACCGCGCCCTGGTCGGGCGAACAGGTTTCCAGCCGGAACGCCCCGGGCTGCGAAAAAAGCGCGCGCAGCAGACGGTTGGTCAGCGCATGCCCGGCGCGTTCGCCGCGATAACGCCCCAGGATCGGGGCGCCGGCGAGCGCCAGATCGCCCAGCGCATCCAGCATCTTGTGGCGCACGGGTTCGTCGCGGTGACGCAGCCCGCCGGGGCTCAGGACCTTGTCGCCATCGAACACGACGGCATTGTCGAAGGTGCCGCCCAGCGCCAGACCGGCCGCGCGCATCGCCTCGACATCGGCGTTGCGGCAGAACGTGCGGCTGTCGCACAGCTCGCGCACGAAGGCGCCATTGGCCATGTTCAGCCGCCGGGCCTGATGGCCGATTGCGGTATCGGCGAAGGTGATCTCGAAGTCGATCTCGAACGTCTCGGCCGGGCCGAGGCTGGCGCGGGCGTCGCCTTCGGACACCTCGACATGTTCGAGGATGCGCAGCACGCGGACAGGGGCCGCGAGGCGGCGCAGGCCGCGCGACAGGATGCCCTGCACGAAGGGCGCGGAGGATCCGTCCATCACCGGCACTTCGGGGCCGTCGATCTCGATCAGCGCGTTATGCACGCCGCAGCCGGCAAGCGCTGCCATCAGGTGTTCGACGGTCATCACCGAGGCCCGGCCATTGGCCAGCTTGGTGCACAGCCGCGACGGCTCGACCGCATCCCAGCGCGCCGGGATCAGCGCATCGGGCCCGTCGATATCGGTGCGGCGGAACCACAATCCGTATTCGGCAGAGGCAGGATGGATCGTCAGGCGCACCGGACGCCCGGTGTGAAGGCCGGTGCCCGTGAAGGTGATCGGGGATTTCAGCGTCGTCTGCATTTCGGACCTGCTCTCGGTTGATCCGGGCTTCGCACGTCCCGGCATCTTGGATGTAGAGGCCCGCCCCGGTCTGCTCAATTCAAACATTGCAACGGTCTGAAACAACGGCCCGGCCTGGTCGGCGAGAACTCGCCTGCCTTGCAGGGGATTGAAATGAAATGGAAAATTCTGCACCCCGGATGGCGTGTTTCAATCTGACGTTGCGTCACTTCCGCACGAACACGCGAGGGGGCGAAACGAAAACGGGGCCGGCGAACCGGCCCCAGTCTCGCAATCTGCAAAGCTGCGCCCATGGCGCCCCCCGGGCGGGCGGCGGTCAGTTCGCCTGACGCCGCAGGAAGGCCGGGATCTCGATCCGTTCCTGATCGGGGTCCAGATCCTCTTCTTCCTGATAGGCCGCCGGCCCGCGGCTATAAAGCGGCGGCTGCTGGCGGTAGGTGTGGGGGCTCCGCTCGGGTTGCTCCGGCGCATGGCCCGACATCCGGTTGATGAGCGACCCGATGCCGAACCGGCCCTTGTCGCCCCGCTGATCGTCCGGCTGCCCGGCCGTCATCGTCGCCTGAACCGGCTGGCGGGCCGGGGTCTTGGCGACGGCCGCGCGCAGGCGGGCCAGCGTCTCGGGGGTCGGCTCGCCCGGAGACCGCGGACGCGGCGCGACGAAGCTTTCGGCTTCGGGCTCCTCGGCCGGCTGGTAGGCGGGCGGGGGCAGATCGGCGCCGCCGCGGGCCGTCTCGACCAGATCCTCGGCGTTCGGCCCGGCATTGGCCGGATCGAAGCTCGAGAAGAGCGAGGGTTCCTCGACCGGCTCCTGAACCACCGGCTCGCGAACGGCGGCAACGGCGGCGGGACGCTGGGCCGGGGCCTGCACATGTGCGGGCTGTGCGGCGGCCGGGGCGTCCTGCACCTCGGCGCGGCGCAGCGGCTCGCGCATCGGGCGGCGGGGCAGCGGAATGTCCTCGGTCCGCGCGGCCGCGTCGATGCCGGTCGCCACGACCGACACGCGCATCCGCCCGTCCATGTCCGGATCGAGGGTCGAGCCGACGATGATGTTGGCATCGGGATCGACCACGTCGCGGATGCGGTTCGCGGCCTCGTCCAGTTCGAACAGCGTCAGGTCGTAGCCGCCGGTGATGTTGATCAGCACGCCCTTGGCGCCGTTGAGGCTGATTTCGTCCAGCAGCGGGTTGGCGATCGCCGCCTCGGCGGCCTGGATCGCGCGATCCTCGCCATCGGCCTCGCCGGTGCCCATCATCGCCTTGCCCATCTCGTCCATCACCGCGCGCACGTCGGCGAAGTCGAGGTTGATCAGGCCCGGACGGACCATCAGGTCGGTCACGCCCTTCACGCCCTGATAAAGCACGTCATCGGCCATCGAGAAGGCCTCGGTGAAGGTGGTCTTCTCGTTGGCCAGCCGGAACAGGTTCTGGTTGGGGATGATGATCAGCGTGTCGACGACCTTTTGCAGGTTCTCGACGCCGTCCTCGGCCTGACGCATCCGCTTGGAGCCCTCGAACTGGAAGGGCTTGGTCACCACGCCGACGGTCAGAACCCCCAGCTCGCGCGCCGCCTGGGCGATGATCGGAGCAGCCCCGGTGCCGGTGCCGCCGCCCATCCCGGCGGTGATGAAGCACATATGCGCGCCCGCCAGATGATCGACGATCTGCTCGATCGATTCCTCGGCCGCAGCCGCGCCCACCGTCGGACGGGCCCCGGCGCCGAGACCCTCGGTCACCTTCACGCCCATCTGGATCCGGGCCTGCGCATTCGATTGCTGAAGCGCCTGGGCATCGGTGTTCGCCACCACGAACTCGACGCCTTCCAGACGCTTCTCGATCATGTTGTTGACGGCGTTGCCCCCGGCGCCACCGACGCCGAACACCGTGATCCGCGGCTTGAGCTCTTCCTGCTCAGGCATGGTGAGGTTTAGTGCCATAGGTTTGGTCCGCCTGCTGTTTTCTTTGTGGCCCGGGGGCCGTTCTACGCAAAATCTAGTCTTATCCTACGCAACTAGTGCGTGATCGTCACGGAAAAAACGCTTTAATACCACAAAATCCATATGCGGCTTGACAGCTGTCCGCGAGATTTTGCCGATCACCCGATATCTTGCGTTCACCAGTTTTCCTTGAACCATCTGACGGCCCTTTTCAGCGATCGGGCCGGATACCGATCCATCGGCATCTCGAAATCCCACCATTCGTCCTGCGGCTGCGCGGCGAAAAGGCACAAGCCCACCAGCGCCGCGAATCCGGGGCCGGTCGCCGATTGCGGCAGCCCGTGCACCCGAAGCGGCCGGCCGAGCCGGACCTGGTTGCCGAGGATTCGCGCGGCCAGTCCGTCAAGTCCCGGGATCTGGCTGCCGCCCCCGGTCAAGACGATCCGCTGGCTCGGCAGATGCTCGAAGCCCGCGGCGTCGAGACGCGCGCGCACCTCTTCGAGGATCTCCTCGACCCGGGGGCGCATGATCCCGATCAGCTCGGCCCGGCTGACCGAGCGGCTGTCGGTCTCGTAATCGCCGCTGTCGCCGCCCAGATCGATCATCTCGCGGTCGTCCATGCCGGTCGCGACCACGCCGCCATAAAGCGTCTTGATCCGCTCGGCGGTCGACAGCGGCACATGCAGCCCCTTCGAAATGTCCGAGGTCACATGTTCGCCGCCCATCCGCACGCTGTCGGCATAGATCATGTGCTTCTTGATGAAGATCGAGATCCCGGTCGCGCCGCCGCCCAGGTCGATGCAGGCCGCGCCCAGTTCCTGTTCGTCCTCGACCAGCGCCGAGATGCCTGCGGCATAGGCCGACGAGGCCAGCCCCGCCGGTTCCAGATCGCAGCGCTTGATGCAATGGACGAGGTTCTGCACCGCGCCGCCATCGACCGTCAGCATATGCATGTCGCAGGCCAGCCGGTGGCCGACCTGGCCGCGCGGATCGACAAGGCCCGAGCGATGGTCCAGCGCGAAATTCACCGGCTGGGCATGCAGCACCTCGCGGTTCGCGCCGATCTCGGGCATGTCGCAGGCGGCCAGCACCCGGGCAACATCCTGTTCGGCGACCGCATCGTCCAGCACCGTGACCTGACCGTCGAGCCCGTAGGAGCGAGGCTCGCCGCCCGAGAAGCAGGCGATCACCTGATCGACCCGGACCTGCGCCATCTTCTGGGCTGCCTGCAGCGCCGTGCGGATCGCGCGTTCGGCCTCGTTCATGCCGTGGATCTCGCCAAAGCGGATCCCGCGCGAGCGGGTGGTGGCGGCACCGATCACCCGGAACCGCGACTGCCCGGCCAGCGCGCCCATCTGCTCGACCCCGCCGCGCGGCGCGATGCCGTCGAAGCGCAGCACCAGACAGGCGACTTTCGAGCTGCCCACGTCGAGGATGGCGATCACGCCCCGGTCCATCGCCAGCTTGCGCATCCGCCGCATCGCCCGCTGCGAGTGATAGAGGTCCGTCATCAATTCACCGCTCCTGCCTGTGTTGTCTGGATTTTCCGGAAGTCTTCGATGGCGGCCGGCGCAAGCCTCAGCGTCGGCCGCGACGGGTTGCGCAGGTCGACCGCGACGATGTCGCGTGCCAGCATGCCCGACACGTCCTCAAGCGCGATCACCCGTTCCAGCGCCGCGACCGCGCCGGTTTCGGGCAGAAGGATGCGCTGGTCGCGGTCCAGAACCACGTCCCAGCGGCGTTCGCCCATGCGCACGAGCCCGCGCACCCGTTCGGAGATCGGTGCGGCGGCGGCGAACAGCGCCATCGCCTCGGGCGCGGCCGTTTCGGCACCATCGCCCGCGATCAGGGGCAGGTCGGCGCGGGATTCGCGGCTGTCGAGCGCGGCAACGCGGCGGCCTTCGGCATCGAGCAGGCTCAGCCCGTCGCGGCTGCGCCAGACCAGCGCCGCCTCGCGCTGCTGGATCTTCATTTCCAGCACGCCGCCGGACCGGATCCGCAGCTCGGCCGATTTCACGGCATCGAGCGCGGTGACCGCCTGCCGCATCGCCTCGAGGTCCAGATCGAAGGACGAGGCGGGCAGGTTCAGCGGCACGGTGGCGCGGATCTCGCGGTCGATCGGCGCCGAGGCGCCCTCGATGACCAGAAGCTTGACCATGAATTCGGGCCGGGTCTCGATGTCCCGGCGGAACTCGGCAAGGCTGTCGCCGATGGCGGCGCGGCGGTCGGCATCGGCCAGCCAGATCGCCGGGATCGCGGCCAGCACCACCAGCGGCAGCCCCTTCAGCACCGCCTTGCGGACGAAGGGCGTCAGCCACAGCCGCTGGGCGCGATAGGCCCATCGCGACGGCGCGGGATCGCGGAACGAGGGCGGGCTCAGCGGTCGCATGAGGCGTCCTCCACCAGCCAGCGGCAGAGCTGGCCGAAGGAAATCCCGCACTGCGCGGCCTGTTCGGGCGCCAGCGAGGTGGGGGTCATCCCGGGTTGGGTATTGGTTTCCAGCAGGACCAGCCCGTCGAGCCCGCGGCTGTCGTCCCAGCGGAAATCGGTCCGGCTGACGCCCCGGCAGCCCAGCGCGTCATGGGCGCGCAGCGCGAAGTCGAGGCAGGCCGCGAAGATCTCGCCGGGCAGATCGGCGGGCACCACATGGCGCGAGCCGCCCTGCGCGTATTTGGCGTGATAGTCATACCAGCCGTCGGTCAGGATGTCGGTCACGGTCAGCGCCCGGTCGCCCATCACCGTGGTCGTCAGCTCGCGGCCCGGCGCATAGGTTTCGACCATGACGATCTCGGGCATCTCGGCGCCAAGCTGGGGCGGGGTGTTGGCGGCCTCATGGACGATATGGATGCCGACCGACGAGCCCTCGTTGTTGGGCTTGACCACATAGGGGGGCGCGATGACATGGCGCGCCGAGACCTCGGCCTTGCAGGCCAGACGGCTTTCGACCACCGGCAGCCCGGCGGAGCGATAGGCCTCTTTCGACCGCTGCTTGTCCATCGCCAGGGCCGAGGCCAGCACGCCCGAATGGGTATAGGGAAGGCGCAGCCATTCCAGCAGGCCCTGGACGCAGCCATCCTCGCCCCAGCGGCCATGCAATGCATTGAAGACGACGTCGGGCGCAGACGCACGAAGCTGCTCGGGCAGGTCCTGCCCGGCATCCACCTCGATCACGTCGAAGCCTTCCCCTCGCAGGGCGATGGCGCATTCGCGCCCGGACGACAGCGACACCTCGCGTTCCGACGAGGGGCCACCCATCAATACCGCCACACGGGGGGCTGTCCTGCTCGACTCGCCCGCCACTGGTGCTGCCTCGTGTTGCGCGGGCCTTTTCGCTCCGCGCGCTTATGGTTCGACCGGGGCCGGTTCGCCGACCCTCAGTACCTCCCATTCTAGCTGTATTCCCGAGGATTGAAAAACCCTTTTTCGGACGTCCTCGCCAAGCCCTTCCAGATCCGCCGCCGTTGCGCCGCCAGTGTTGATCAGGAAATTCGAATGTTTTTCAGATATTTGCGCGCCACCCTTGCGAAGCCCCCTTAAGCCCGCAGCATCGATCAGGCTCCAGGCTTTCAGCTCGTGGGTGTCATCTGCCGCACCGGTCGAGCTGTGGCCCGCGGGGTTGCGGAAGGTCGATCCGGCGGTTCGCTCTTTGGTGGGCTGCGAGGCGTCGCGGCGCGCCAGCTGGTCCGCCATTCGCGCCGCCAGCGCCTCGGGATCGCCCGGGGGCCCGGCCAGCACGGCTTCGGCGATGACCCAGCCCTCGGGCAGGTCGGTCTGGCGGTAGCGGAAGTTCAGGTCTTCGGCCGCCAGCGTCACGATCTCGCCCTGGCGCGTGACCGCGCGGGCCGAGACGAAGACATCTGCGAGATAGCGCCCATAGCAGCCCGCATTCATCCGCACCGCGCCGCCGATGGCGCCCGGAATGGTGCGCAGGAAGCTGAGGTCGACCCCCGCCGCCGCCGCCTGACGCGCCACGAAGGAATCGAGCGCCGCGGCGCCCGCCGTCACTTGTCCGTCCGCGACCGAGATCGCGTTGAAGCCGCGGCCGAGCCGGATCACCACGCCTCTGAGTCCGCCGTCGCGGACGATGAGGTTCGAGCCCACGCCCATCGGAAAGACCGGGATCTCGGGCGGCAAGGCGGCAAGGAAGGCGGCCAGATCCTCGATATCGGCGGGCTGGAACAGCCAATCGGCCGGGCCACCGACGCGCAGCCAGGTCAGGTCGGCCAGGCTCCGGCCGGGGGTGAGCGTGCCGCGCGTCGCGGGCATTGGGGTCATTCGCCGTCTCCGATCCATGCGCCGAGCGCATATAACAGCGCCGACAGCACCGCAACGCCCCCCCAGGGCGCCAGCACCGCGATGGGGGCGAGGCCGCCGCCGCCGCTGGCCTTCTGAAGCTGCAAGCCGCCCCAGATCAGCCAGACGGCGGTGGTGTAAAGACCGAAGAGCACGGTGAACCCGATGGCGCTGCGCTTGAGCCCGTGGCCGAGTGCTGCATAGGCGACGACAGGACCGACGGCCCAACTGGCATAGGCCAGAAGGAGCGTCGGCCCGGTCATTCGCCGGTATGGCTGCGCCTGCGCTTGGTCAGGCTGCGGCCCAGGTAGATCAGCGGCCAGCGCAGGATCGACACCCCCGCCGCCAGGGCGATGAGGCCCCAGACCGGGCCGCTCTGGTAGGTCACGAAGCCCACCAGCGGGATGCCGGTGGCGATCAGGGCATAGGCGCCTGGCCAGTGGAGCTTTTCGGGCAAAAGGCCGACCGCGGTCGCGACCAGCACCCAGAGACAGGCGAGAATCAGCGAGAGGGTCATTTCGGGGCCTTTCGGACCGAGGTGGCGGGACTGTCGGGCCGTGCCCGGTGGCGAGGACTGGCGGGGCGACTGGCGGATGGCGTGCCGCCGGTCGCGCGTGCGGCCAGAGGCGGGGCGGACGGAGGCGGGGCGGACGGGCGGGCCGGGACGGTGTGGCCCCTGACCCTGCGCGCGATCATTCTGCGCCGCCTTCGGACCGGTTGTCGCCCGAGAGTGCCCCGAGCGCGCCGCCGATGCCCGCGGGCAGGTCGATCAGCAACGTGGCGGATTCGCGGAACGGCCCGGCCAAGGCGGCCTCGGGGCCGAAGAGATCGCCGGTCGGAACCAGCGACACCGCGACCACCGCCGCGGTCAGCAGGACCGCCGCGGTGATCGAGGGCGAGGTGCGCCTCAGCGCCCGCAGGCCCAGCACGCCCGCCACCAGCGCCGCGCCGCAGATTGCTATGACCAGATAGGGAATCATGCCGCTCCGTCCGCTCCCTTATCCCTCAGCCGCACGGGCAGGTTGTTGGCCCAGGCGCTGATCGTGCCCGCACCGAGGCAGACCACCATGTCGCCCGGCCCGGCCTGCTCGCGCACCAGCCGTTCAAGATCGTCTTCGCAAAGGATGGCCCGGGCATGGCGATGGCCGTGCCGGATCAGCCCGGCGACCAGATCGTCGCGGGTCGCGCCCGGGATCGGGTCTTCGCCCGCGCCATAGACTTCGGCAATGCCCACCACATCGGCCTCGTTGAAACAGGTGCAGAAATCGTCGAACAGCGAATGCAGCCGCGTGTAGCGGTGCGGTTGATGTACGGCGATGACGCGCCCTTCCGTCGCTTGCCGCGCGGCTTTCAGCACGGCGGCGATTTCCACCGGGTGGTGGCCGTAATCGTCGATGATGGCGATCCCGTTGGCCTCGCCCACCTTGGTAAAGCGCCGGTTGACCCCGCCGAAGGCCGCCAAAGCGCCTCGGATCTCGTCGGCCTTCAGCCCCAGATGGCGGGCGACCGCCACCGCGCCGAGCGCGTTCGAGACGTTGTGATCGCCGGGCATCGGCAGCGTGCAGCCCTCGATCAGCATGTCTTCGGTCTGCAGCGCGATGTCGAATTCGGCCTGGCCCGCGCGATAGCGCAGGTTCACCGCGCGCACATCGGCCTGGGCGTTGAAGCCGAAGGTCACCACCTTGCGGTCGGTCACCCGGCCGACCAACGCCTGCACCTCGGGATGATCGGTGCAGCAGACCGCGAGCCCGTAGAAGGGAATGTTCGACACGAAGTCGTAAAAGCCCTGCCGCAGCGCCTCGAAACTGCCCCAGTGCTCCATGTGTTCGGGGTCGATATTGGTCACGACCGCGATGGTCGCGGGCAGCCGGTTGAAGGTGCCGTCGGATTCGTCGGCCTCGACCACCATCCATTCGCCCGCACCCATCCGGGCGTTCGAGCCATAGGCATGGATGATGCCGCCGTTGATGACGGTCGGATCGAGCCCGCCCGCATCGAGAAGCGTCGCCACCATCGTCGTCGTGGTGGTCTTGCCATGGGTGCCCGCGATCGCGACGTTCGATTTCAGCCGCATCAGCTCGGCCAGCATCTCGGCCCGGCGCACGATGGGCAGGCCGCGCCGCCGCGCCGCGTCAAGCTCGGGGTTGCCGGGCTTGATGGCCGAGGAAATCACCACGACCTCGGCGTTTTCCAGGTTTTCCTCGCGCTGGCCCTCGAAGACGGTCGCGCCAAGGCCCGCCAGCCGGTCGGTGATCTTGCTCGATTTCAGGTCCGAGCCCTGCACCCGGTAGCCGAGGTTCAACAGGACCTCGGCAATGCCTGACATGCCGATGCCTCCGATCCCGACGAAATGGATCGGCCCCACATCGGTCGGCAGCTTTGTCGCCGCGTTCATCATTTTCCTTCTCCGCCCAGTGCCTCGACGATCTCGGCCAGCCCGTCGACGGCATCGGGTTTGCCGCAGCGCATCGCCGCCACGGCCATCTGCATCGCCCCCTTGGGCTGGCCCAGAACCGTGGCGATCTGGTCTGAAAGCGCGGCCGGGTCAAGGGCGGATTCGGGGATCAGGATCGCGGCCCCCGCCGCGACCAGGCCCCGCGCATTGGCGGTCTGGTGATCGCCCGCGGCATGCGGGTAGGGGATCAGGATCGCGGGCCGCCCGATGGCGGCTATATCGGCCACCGACGACGCGCCCGAGCGGCTGATCACCAGCTGCGCCTCGGCCAGCCGGGCGGGAATGTCGTCGAAAAAGGGCCGGACCTCGGCCGTGACGCCCGCGGCGTCATAGGCCGCGACCACGCGGTCCAGATCCTCCTCGCGGGCCTGATGCGATACCCTCAGATAGCCGCGCATCTCGGCGGGCAGGGCCGCGATGGCTGCGGGCACGCTGTCCGACAGCGCCCGTGCGCCCTGGCTGCCGCCGATGGCGACGAGGCTCATCGGATAGTCGCCGGGCGGGATATAGGGCGCGCCCGCGCGTTCGCGCACGGCGGCCCGGATCGGGTTGCCGGTATGAAAGGCCTCGACCCCCTCGGGCAGCTCGGTTGGCCAGACCCCGCAGGCGACCGCATGGACCTTGGGCGCGAACAGCCGGTTGACCTTGCCCAGCACGCCGTTCTGTTCATGGATCATCCGAGGCCGCTTGAGCAGCGTCGCAGCCGTCAGGGCCGGGAAGGAGGGATAGCCGCCGAAGCCCGCGACGACGGCCGGCTTGTCCCGCAGCATCCGCCACAGCATCGCGGCGACGCCAGCGCCCAGCCGAATGGGCGAGGCCGCGCGTGCCACAAGACCGCCCCGGTCTGGGCTGTCGGCGGCGATGGTTTCGATCTCGACCGCGTCGGGAAAGCCGCCCGCATAGCGCGCGCCGCGCGCATCGGTCGACAGCTTCACCCGCCAGCCGCGCGCCAGCATCGTCTCGGCCAGGGCCTGGGCCGGGAACATGTGCCCGCCGGTGCCCCCGGCGGCGATGACCAGAAGCGGGGCGCTCATTCGCGGGTCCTCCGGCGCAGAAGGTCGGTGATCTCACCCTGGGGCCGGTTGCGGGTCAGGGCCAGCAGCATGCCGACCATGATACCGCCCGCGATCAGCGACGAGCCGCCATAGCTGACGAAGGGCAGGGTCATGCCCTTGGCGGGCAACAACTTGACGGCGACGCCCATGTTGATCAGCGCCTGCACGCCGAAGGTGCAGGCAAGCCCGGTGCCCGCGATCCGGATGAAGGGATCGCGCTCTTTCAGCAGCCGGAAGAGCGACCGGATCACGATGGCGCAGTAGAGCGTGATGATGACCGCGACCAGCACGAGGCCGTATTCCTCGGCCGCGACCGCGATGATGAAATCGGTATGCGCATCGGGCAGCGACCACTTGACCTGGCCCTCGCCCACGCCGACCCCGAAGAAGCCGCCCTCGCGGATCGCGTTGGTGGCATAGCCAAGCTGGGTGCGCGGGTCGATTTCGGGGTTCAGGAAGCCGTCGATCCGGCGCGCGAAGTGGTCCGAATTCTCATAGGCGATGGTGCCCGCGAAGACGACGCCGCCGGCCACCGCCACCAGGATCATGAAAGGGGCGCCCGCCACGAAATACATCACCCCCCAGGCAAAGAGGATCAGCGCCGCCTGTCCGAAATCGGGCTGCAGGGCCAGAAAGCTCACGACGACCACGGCCAGCGCCAGCGACATGGTTTTGCCGGGCGGGCCCTCGACCTCCTGCGCCGCGGCCATCAGCCAGGCGGTGAGGATGATGAAGCCGGGCTTGAGGAATTCCGAGGGCTGGACCGAACCGAATCCCAGCGAATACCAGCGCACCGCGCCCTTGCCGAAATCGGTGCCGAAAAGCGGCAGCAGAACCAGCGCCAGCAGCGCTCCGCCGCAGCCGATGACCCCGAGCCGCCGCACCTGTGTCGGCGAGAACATCGAGACGATCAGCATCGTGCACAGCGCGAGCCCGCCATAGACCGCCTGACGTTCCACGTAATAGAAGGGCGGAAAGCCGTTTTTCTCGGCCAGCGGCGGCGAGGCCGCAAGGCCCAGCAGCATGCCCACGCCGAACAGCAGCAGCACGCAGGACATCGCCCACTTGTCTACCGTCCGCCACCAGCGCGGCAGGACGGGTTCACCCGCCCGTATGGGCGCGGTGCCATAGACCATCTCCGTCATGGGCCACTGCCTCGATCAGCCTCTGTCAATGCCCGTTTTCCGGGTCTGAGGCGCAGTGTAGCGGCAAAACCTCATCGGCACCAGTGCGGAAAGGCGGATCGCTGCGTTCCGAAAGGCGTTGCGCGCGGGTCCCCGCCGGCCTTCGGGGCCGATCGCCTCGCTGCGCCGCGCGCCGTGTGACAGGGCGGCCCCGCGCTTTCGGACAGCGGGGGCCGGGCCTCGGTTCCCCTTGGTCAGTTCCCGGGCACCATCTTGCCGGGATTCATCAGCGCAGACGGGTCGAGGGCGCGCTTGATCTCGCCCATCACCTCCCAGGCCTGGCCGTGTTCTTCTTCCATGTAGCCGAGCTTGCCCATGCCGATGCCATGTTCGCCGGTGACCGTGCCGCCCAGACGCAGCGCCCGCTCGACCATGCGGTGGGACAGCGCCTTGGCCTCGGCCAGTTCGGCCTCGTTGCCGGGCTCGACCAGCAGGATCGCGTGGAAGTTGCCGTCGCCCACATGGCCGAGGATCGGCCCGGGGATCGAGGACCGGGCGATGTCGGCGCGGGTCTCTTCCACCGCCTCGGCCAGCCGCGAGATCGGCACGCACATGTCGGTGACCAGCGCGGTCGCGCCGGGGCGCAGCCCCAGACAGGCGTAATAGGCGTTGTGGCGCATGGTCCAGAGGGCTGTGCGGTCCTCGGGACGCGACGACCAGCTGAACCCGTCGCCGCCATTGTCGGCGACGATCTGGCCGAAGCTTTCGGCCTGTTCCGCCACCGCCGAGGCCGACCCGTGGAACTCGATCATTAGATGCGGTTTCTCGGGCATCTCGGCGCCCGCATAGGAATTGAAGGCGGCGGCGGTCGCGGCATCGACGAACTCGATCCGGGCCATCGGGATGCCCAGCTGGATGGTCTGGATCACGGTATCGACGGCCGGGCCGATTTCGTCGAAGGCGCAGACTGCGGCCGAAATCGCCTCGGGCTGACCATGCAGTTTCAGCGTCAGTTCGGTGATGAGCCCCAGCGTGCCTTCCGCGCCCACGAACAGCCCGGTCAGGTCATAGCCCGCCGCCGATTTCCGCGCCCGCGTCCCGGTGCGGATCACCCGCCCGTCCGCCAGCACGACCTCAAGCCCCAGGACGTTCTCGCGCATGGTGCCGTAGCGCACCGCCGTGGTGCCCGAGGCCCGGGTCGAGGCCATGCCGCCCAGCGAGGCATTGGCGCCGGGATCGACCGGGAAGAACAGCCCGGTCGCGCGCAGCTCGCGGTTCAGCTCCTCGCGGGTCAGCCCGGGCTGAACCACCACGTCCATATCCTCGGGATGGACCTTCAGCACCCGGTTCATCCGGCTGAAATCGACCGAAATCCCGCCCTTCAGCGCCAGCGCGTGCCCTTCCAGCGACGTGCCCCGGCCCCAGCCGATCACCGGCACGCCATGCGCGGCGCAGATCCGGACGATCTGCGAGACTTCCTCGGTGCTTTCCGGATAGGCCACCGCATCGGGAGGCAGAAGCGGGAAATAGGTTTCATTGCGCCCGTGCAGGTCCAGATCGGACTTGGAGCGGCTGAAGCGATCGCCTAGCATTTCCCCGAGTTCGGTGAGGGCGTCCGGTTTCGACATCGGGGTACTCCATACGGTTCCAGCGGCGGGCACCCTAGGCGAGAGCGGCGGCCGGGAAAAGCCTCGGCAAATCTACGCGGCCAAAAGAGGCGAAATGCCGGGCAGGACGGGGTGAAAAGGCGGAAATCGACAACTCTCGGTGGCTTTTTCCGCCTGTTGAATGACGCAATGCGTGTGCTGCGCGTCCATGGGCCGACCCAGGTCCAATTCTGGTTCATTGCCGCGGCCATCGGTGTGGCGGCGGGATTCGCGGCGCTTGGCTTTCGTCTGGGGATCGATGCGCTGCAAGGCGCGCTTTACGGCGTCGAGGACCCGCACCGGCTGCACAGCTTTGCCGAGACCGTGCACTGGGCCTGGATCCTGCTGATCCCGGCCTGCGGCGGCCTGGTGGTCGGGCTGGTGCTGCACCGCTTTACCCCCGATGCGCGGGTGCGCTCGGTTGCCGACGTCATCGAGGGCGCCGCGCTGAACGAGGGCCGGGTCGAGGTCAAGGCGGGGATCGCCTCGGCGCTGGCCTCGCTGATCACGCTGTCCTCGGGCGGCTCGACCGGTCGCGAGGGGCCGGTGGTGCATATGGCGGGCGTGGTCGCGACCTGGGTGTCGAACCGGATTCATGCCGACGGCATCACCGGGCGCGACCTTCTGGGCTGCGCCGTCGCGGCCGCCGTCTCGGCCTCGTTCAACGCGCCGATCGCGGGCACGCTCTTCGCGCTCGAGGTCGTCTTGCGGCATTTCGCGGTCCATGCCTTCGCGCCCATCACCGTGGCGGCGGTGGCGGGCACGGTCATCAACCGGCTTGAATTCGGCGGCGTGCCGGAATTCACCCTGCCGCAGGACGACCGGCTGGCCTTTTATGGCGAACTGCCCGCCTTTCTGCTGCTGGGGCTGGTCTGCGGTCTGGTCGCGGTGATCCTGATGCGGTCGATCTTCTGGGCCGAGGGGATCGGCGACGCGGTCCAGCGCAAGACCCGGATGCCGCGCTGGCTGCGACCAGCGGTCTCGGGGCTGGGCCTCGGGGCGATGGCGATCTGGTTTCCGCATATCATCGGCGTCGGGTACGAGACCACCTCGGCCGCGCTGACGGGGACGCTGATCTTTCACGAGGCGGTGGTGTTCTGCCTGCTGAAATGCGTGGCCGTGTCGCTGACCATGGCCGGACGGATGGGCGGCGGCGTGTTCTCGCCCTCGCTGATGGTGGGGGCTTTGACCGGGCTCGCCTTCGGCTATGTCGCGACGGCGGCCTTTCCCAATGTCTCGGGGGCCGAGACGCTTTATGCGCTGGCGGGGATGGGGGCGGTCGCGGCGGCGGTGCTGGGCGCGCCGATCTCGACCACGATGATCGTCTTCGAGATGACCGGCGACTGGCAAACGGGGCTTGCCGTGATGGTGGCGGTGTCGCTGTCGACCGCTTTGGCCAGCCGCCTCGTCAACCGGTCCTTCTTCCTGACCCAGCTGGAACGGCGCGGCAAGCGGCTGGCGGCGGGGCCGCAATCCTATCTGCTGGCGGCCTTCACCGCGGGCGTGCTGATGCGCGCGAAGGACAGCGCCGGCGCGCCGTCAGAGGCGGCCTGCGCGGAACTGATCGGGCAGGGGGTGATGTTCGAGGCGGATGCGACCCTGGTCGAGGCGCTGCCGGTCTTCGAGAAATGGGGCCACGGCTTCGTGCCGGTGGTGGCCCGCCCCGCCGACGGGGGCGAGCCCGCGCTGATGGGCGCGCTTTTCCATGTCGATGCGCTGCGCGCCTATTCGCGGGCGCTGGCGATGACCGCCGCCGAGGAGCATTCCTGAGCGGCAGGTGTCCCTGTGGCGAACGGGCCTAAAGCTGTTCGACCGTCACCTTGTCGGCATAGAAGGCCAGATGCCCCGCGATGCGTTCGAGGCCCGGTTTCGGATCCTCGTAGGACCAGGCCGCGTCCTCGATGTCGTAGCTTTTTGCGCGCAGGGTGAAATAGCTGGCCACGCCCTTGTGCGGGCAGGTGGTCCGGCTGTCCGAGCGGTCGAGGAAGGCCATCGCCACATCCTCGCGCGGGAAGTAGATGACGGGCTTCAGGCTGCCCTCGGACAGTTCCAGTGCGTTCCGGCTTTCGGCGATCACCGCGCCTCCGGCCCGGACCACCCAGGCCCCCTCGGCCTTGTGGATCGTGATATGGTCGGACATGCGTGTTCTCCCTCGGTCCTGTCGGATGCCTCACGGCGGCAGGTTTTGCGCCGCCGTTCTGTCATGCTTGGCTTTGTCTTGTCCAGTTCCGCCCGGGCCCGCGGTCTCTTCGACCGGTCGGACGGGGCCGGTCGGGCCGCCGGTCAGATCGGCAGCGTCGCCCCGGTCAGCCAGGCCCGCGCCCGGTCCGAGAGATCCGGCCCGGCCCGGTGCGCGACCTCGGCGTGATAGGCGTTGAGCCAGGCGCGCTCGCCCGCATCCAGCATCTCGGGGGCGATCAGCCGACGGTCGATGGGCACCCAGGTCAGCGTCTCGAAGGACAGCATCCGCCGGTCGTCGCCGCCCGACAATGCCGGGGCTACCTCGACCGCGATCAGGTTCTCTATCCGGATGCCGAAGGCGCCCTCGCGGTAATAGCCGGGTTCGTTCGACAGGATCATCCCGGGCTCCAGCGGCACGGTCGAGATCCGGGCGATGCGCTGCGGCCCTTCATGGACGCACAGATAGGCGCCGACGCCATGGCCGGTGCCATGGTCGTAATCCTGCCCGGCCTGCCAGAGCGCATTGCGCGCCAGCGCATCGAGATCGCGGCCCGCGAGCCCCTTGGGGAACCGCGCCCGCGAGATCGCGATCATGCCCTTCAGCACCCGGGTAAAGGGCGCCTTCGCGTCTTCGGGGACGGGGCCGATGGCCACGGTGCGGGTGATGTCGGTGGTCCCGTCGAGATATTGCGCGCCCGAATCGACCAGCAGCAGATCGCCCGGCGCGACGCGGCGGTTTGTGGCCTCGGTCACCCGGTAATGCACGATGGCGCCATTCGGCCCCGCGCCCGCGATGGTCTCGAAGCTGATGTCGCGAAGCTTGCCGGTCGCGGCGCGGAACTCTTCCAGCCCGCGCACCACGTCGATTTCGGTCAGCCCGCCCTGCGGCGCCTCGGCGTCGATCCAGGCCAGGAACTCGATCATCGCGACCGCGTCGCGGGCATGGGCCGCGCGCGCGCCCGCCAGTTCGGCGGCTGTCTTGCGCGCCTTGGGCAGGATGCAGGGGTCTTCGGCCAGCGCGACCTCGACGCCCGCATCCTCGAGCTGGCGCAGCACCCACAGGGGCGCCGAAGCCGGATCGACCCGGACCCGGCCCAGAAGGCTGCGCAGACCCGGCCCGAAGGCGCCTGCGGGGCGCAAAGTGATCTCGGGGCCCAGATGGGCCTTCAGCGCGTCGGTCACCTTGGCCGGATCGGCATAAAGCGTCACCCGGCCGTCGTCATGCAGGATCGCGAAGGCATGGGGCACCGGGTTGCGCGGAATGTCCGCGCCGCGCACGTTCAGCAGCCAGGCGATGGAATCGGGCAGGGTCAGCACGGCCGCACTCTGCCCTGCCTCGGCCAGCAGCCGCCCGATCCGGGCGCGCTTGTCGGCGTGGGATTCGCCCGCCAGATCCTCGGGATAGGGCGCGATCGGGCCTTGCGGCGGGGCGGGCTGGTCGGCCCAGATCCGGTCGACCAGATTGGGCGTCTCGCGGATCGAGACCTGGGTGCCCGCCAGCGCCTCGGTCAGCGCGTCCAGCTCTTTCGGCGTGTGCAGCCAGGGGTCGATCCCGACCGCGCCGCCCTGCGGCAGCGCCGCCTTCAGCCAGTCGCCGGGTTTCGTCTCGGGCCAGGGCACCGGCGTGAAATGCGCCAGATCGACCTGCGCCTTGACCTGTACCCGATAGCGCCCGTCGATGAAGACACCGGCGCGGTCCATCAGGATGCAGGCGATCCCGGCCGAGCCGGTGAAGCCCGTCAGCCAGGCCAGACGGTCGTCATGGGGCGCCACATATTCGCCCTGATGGGCATCGGCGCGGGGCACCAGAAAACCCGTCAGCCCCTCGCGGGCCATTTCCTCGCGCAGGCGGGCCAGCCGGACCGGGCCGTCCTCGGGACGGGTGCTGCTGTCGAAGCTCTGGAACATCTAGCTTGCCTTCCTGATCCCGAACATCCGCGCGCGGGCGCGGGGGTCCTTGTCGAACAGCGCGGCCAGCTGTTCGGTCATCGCGCCCGCCAGCTGTTCGACATCGGTGATGGTCACGGCGCGCTGATAATAGCGCGTCACGTCATGGCCGATGCCGATGGCGATCAGCTCGACCGCCTTGCGGCGTTCGACCATGGCGATCACGTCGCGCAGGTGCTTTTCAAGGTAATTGGCGGCATTGACCGACAGGGTCGAATCGTCCACCGGCGCGCCGTCCGAGATCACCATCAGGATCTTGCGCGCCTCGGGCCGCACCAGCATCCGCCTGTGCGCCCATTCCAGCGCCTCGCCGTCGATATTTTCCTTCAGCAGGCCCTCTTTCATCATCAGACCCAGATTTTCGCGCGCCCGCCGCCAGGGCGCATCGGCATTCTTGTAGACGATGTGGCGCAGGTCGTTCAGGCGGCCCGGGCCTTGCGGACGGCCCTCGGCCAGCCATTGTTCGCGCGATTGCCCGCCCTTCCAGGCGCGGGTGGTAAAGCCAAGGATCTCGACCTTGACCTGACAGCGTTCAAGCGTGCGCGCCAGCACATCGGCGCAGATCGCGGCGATCGAGATCGGCCGCCCGCGCATCGAGCCCGAATTGTCCAGAAGCAGCGTCACCACGGTATCGCGGAACTCGGTATCCTTCTCGACCTTGAAGCTGAGCGGCGTCGTCGGGTTCGCCACAACGCGGGCCAGACGCCCGGCATCGAGGATGCCTTCCTCGCGGTCGAATTCCCAGCTGCGGTTCTGCTGGGCCTGCAACCGCCGCTGCAGCTTGTTGGCAAGACGGCCGACCGCCCCCTTCAGCGGGTCGAGCTGTTGATCCAGATAGGCGCGCAGCCGTTCCAGCTCGGCCGGTTCCGCCAGATCCTGGGCGCCGATCTCTTCGTCGAAGGCGGCGGTGAAGACCTTGTATTCGGGATCGGCCTCGGAATGGGGCGCGGGCGGTGGCGGTTCCAGCGGCGCGTCGCCCTCGGGCAGCTCGGTCTCTTCGCCCATCTCCATGTCGCTGACATCGTCAGGATTGACATGGGCCTGGGCGGCGTCCTGCATGTCGTCCTGGGACTGCTCGGGGCTGGCATCGGCCTCGTCGCTGTCCTGGCTTTCCTCCTCGCCATATTCCTCGGGCGCGTCTTCCTCGGTCTCGGCCGAGCTGTCCTCGTCGTCGTTCTGATCGGCGTCGGGGTCGTCGCCCAGCTGATCGGCATAGCCCAGATCGGCGATCACCTTGCGGGACAGCCGCGCAAACGCCGCCTGATCGGCCAGCGCATGGTCGAGCCCGTCCAGCGCCGCGCCGGCCTGCTCCTCGATGAACCCGCGCCACAGTTCCATGGCCTGATCGGCGCCCTTGGGCAGCGGGCGGCCGGTCGCCAGATGGCGCACCATATAGGCCGCCGCGACCGGCAGCGGCACTTCGCTTGCCTCGCGGGCCTGGGCATAGCCCTTCTTCGCGGCCTCGGCGCCGATCATCGCGTCGATATTGCTGGCGGTGCCGGGCATGACGCGCGCGCCCACCGCCTCGCAGCGGGCCATCTCCATCGCCTCGTAGAGATCGCGCGCCATCTGCCCCGAGGGGCGATAGCGCGAATGGGTGGTGCTGTCGTGATACTTGTGGCGCAGCGCAAAGGCGTCGGCCGTGCCGCGCGCCAGCAGCACCTCGTCGCGGCTCATCCGGCGCGAGACCTGCGGCAGCCGCACCGCGTCATCGGTCAGCCCCGGCGGGTCCACCGAATAGCTGATGCCCAGATCGGGATCGTCGGCCATGACCTTGGTGGCCTCGGCCAGCGCCTTCTTGAACGGATCGGCGGGATTGTCGGTGGGTTTGGTCATGGGGCAGTGTCCGCGTGGCTTGCGGAGGTCAATCTAGAAAGGTTGACCGGAATTGGCCAGTGGCCGCGCGGGGAAAGACGGTCGTTCCGGCTCAGCCGCCCAGAAGCAGCCCGGTGCAATCCGACATCCGGTCGGCCAGCGCCGCGCGCGCCCGGTCGGCGCGGCCGCTGTCGAAGCTGTAGGCGATATCGGCCAGAAGGCCCGCCATCTCGGTCCAGCCGGCCGAGCGCCACAGCACGGGTTCGTCCTTCGGCACGCCGAAGCGGATCGCCTCGGGCAGGGTCGCCTCGAGCATCAGGTTGAACATGTCGCGCTGGTCCATCGTGCGGGGCCAGGCCGGATCGTCGACCGCCTGCTGGCGCGCCGACACGGCCGCAAGGCGGCCCGAGCAGGTGGCGAACAGCTCGGCCCGCTTCCAGGGGGTGCCGGGCGTCGCGGGGCGGGCAGCCGCGGCGGTGGCCGCCAGCGCCAGAATTAGGGCGATTCCCGCTATGCGTGTGCCTGCCTTTTCCATATGACAATGGTATGACAGATCGACGCTGCGTCAAGATGTATATACGAGTGATGTAAACATGCTGTCATGGCCCGGGGCCATCCGCCTTGTCGGCAAGGGACGGGCCGGCCTATCGGTCCGGAACCCGGTGGCCGGGCAGGGCCTTCTCGCGGCCGAAATCGTCGCAGAGGCCCGACAGGCGGACATACTGGTCGCGTGCGCGGCGATTCCCGTCCAGGATGTATCGCCTCATCAGCAGCAGGTAGATCGGGCGCAGCTTGTCGATGCGCGCATCGACTGCCGCCTCCGGGTCGTCCGTAAGCGCGACGCCCGCGTCGCGAAAGGCGCGGGCCATGGCGCGGGCCTCGTCAGGCGACCCTTCGGCCAGCGCGTAGCGGGCGCGGAAATCGGCGGTGGCGTACCAGAGCGCGGCACAGTCGATAGCGGGAAAGGCCGGGTCGGCGGTCCGGGCCGGGGCAGGGGCGACGGCGGCGAGACAGGCGGTCAACGCCGCCGCCGCGATGCGAAGCGGGCGCGTCTCAGGCCGCCACATCGGACAGCGCGACAGCACCCGCCGCAAGCCGCGCCAGCAGCGCCACATGCACGTCGAGCGCGTCGATCACCGGATAGCCCGGATCGGTGCCGTCGAAGGCGAGGTTGAGATCGGTGCCCGCCAGCACGATGGCCTCGGCGCCCAGATCCTCGACCATGCGCCGCCCGGCGTCCTGAAGCACCCGGCGCCGGTCGGGATCGCACTGTCCCGCCACCGCGATCTCGCGATAGGTCCGGCCCAGCGCCTCGGCCTCGGCATCGAGCGCGACGGCCTCGGTGCGGCGCAACTGGCCGTAAAGCCGGGTCTCCATCACCACCTGCGTGCCCAGAAGACCCACCCGGCGCAGCCCCCGCGCCGCGAACTCGTCGTCAAGCGGCGCGACGCCCGACACCAGCGGCAGCACACCCCGCCGTTTCAACTCGTCAAAGCAGAAATGCGCGCCCAGCGAGGTCAGCGCGGCACAGTCGCAGCCCGCGCCCTTCAGCCCGGCCAGCCGGTCCGCGAAGATCGCGGCCTGAGCCTCGCGCGCATCGTCCAGATTGTTGCGGATCAGGCTGTGGATGTCGCCATGGCTGATGGTCAGCCGCAGGGGCACCCCGAGCCGGTCGGCGGCGGCGGTCAAGCGCTGGTAGTAGACCACCGTCGCCGCGACACCGATCCCGCCGATCAGCCCGATATGCACGGTCTTACCCCAGGCTCATGCTCGCGGCACTTTCGGGCAGTTCCTCGTCGAACAGGCGCTGATAGAACTCGGCCACGGTCTGGCGTTCAAGCTCGTCGCATTTGTTCAGGAAGGTCACCCGGAAGGCAAAGCCCACGCTGCGGAAGATCTCGGCGTTCTGCGCCCAGGCGATCACCGTCCGCGGGCTCATCACCGTCGAGAGATCGCCGTTCATGAAGGCGGTCCGGGTCAGATCGGCCACGGTCACCATATGGCCGATCTGCTTGCGGCCCTTGTCGGTGTTGTAATGCGGGCATTTGGCCAGAACGATCGCGGTCTCGGCGTCATGGGACAGGTAGTTCAGCGTCGCGACCAGCGACCAGCGGTCCATCTGGCCCTGGTTGATCTGCTGGGTGCCGTGATAAAGCCCGGTCGTGTCGCCCAGACCGACGGTGTTCGCCGTCGCGAACAGCCGGAAATAGGGGTGGGGGGTGATCACCTGGTTCTGGTCCAGAAGCGTCAGCTTGCCGTCGACCTCCAGCACCCGCTGGATCACGAACATCACATCGGCCCGGCCGGCGTCGTATTCGTCGAAGACGATGGCGCAGGGGTTGCGCAGCGCCCAGGGCAGGATGCCCTCCTGGAACTCGGTGACCTGGACTCCGTCCTTGAGCTTGATCGCATCCTTGCCGATCAGGTCGATCCGGCTGATATGGCTGTCGAGGTTGACCCGCACGCAGGGCCAGTTCAGCCGGGCGGCGACCTGCTCGATATGGGTCGACTTGCCGGTGCCGTGATAGCCCTGGATCATCACCCGGCGATTATGGGTAAAGCCCGCAAGGATCGCCAGCGTGGTATCGGGATCGAACTTGTAGGTCGGGTCGAGATCGGGCACCCGGTCGGTCGGCGTCTCGAACCCCTTCACGATCATGTCGGTGTCGATGCCGAAGACCTCGCGGACCGAGATCTCTTCGGTGGGTTTCACTGCACTGGTCATCCTGGCCCCGTCGGATTGGCGTCGTCTCCCGCCGTCTTGGAACATATCTCGGGGGGGTGCAAGGGGCAGGACCCCATGGCCGCCCGGACCGCAGGCCGGATCGGGGGCTGCGCCGGGCCGCCGATCGTGACTTCTCGTGAGCTTGCCCCGCGCGGCGGCCGCGCCAGCTATGCCAGGGGACGTTGGACGAACACCAAGGGGAGGAAAGGATGTTCCGCCGCCTATTTCTGGGCCGGGTTCTGCTGGGCGCCGCCGGGGCGGCGCTTGTTCGCCCGGCCGCCGCCGCCGAAGAGCGGTTCGAGGTGATGCGCAGCGAGGCCGAGTGGCGGGCACGGCTCGGCCCTCTCGAATACAGGGTGATGCGCGAGGAGGGCACCGAGCGCGCCTTCACCAGCCCGCTGAACGACGAACATCGCGACGGGGTCTTCCACTGCAAGGGCTGCGATCTGCCGCTTTATGCATCAAAGGACAAGTTCGACAGCGGCACCGGCTGGCCGAGCTTCACCCGGTCCTTGCCAGACGCCGTCCGCACCCGGCCGGACCGCAGCTTCTTCATGGTCCGGACCGAGGTCCATTGCCGCCGTTGCGGCAGCCATCTGGGGCATGTCTTCGATGACGGGCCGCCGCCCACCGGCAAGCGGCACTGCATCAACGGGGTCAGCCTGACCTTCGCGCCTGCCTAGCGGAAACTGCGGCTGTCCTTGATCTGGTCCCAGGCCCAGACGACCTCTTGCAGGCGTTCCTCGTCGGCGCGGTTGCCGCCGTTCATGTCGGGGTGCAGGTCCTTGACCAGCGATTTGTACTGCTTGCGGATCTCGGCCTTGGTCCAGCTGTCCTGCGCCTCGAGGATTTCCAGCGCCTTGCGCTCGGTCGGCGGCAGCCGCCGGGTCGTGGTGCCGGTCTTGCCGGGGTTGCGGGTCGCGTTCTCGCCCAGCACCTGATGCGGGTCGTCGACCCCGAGCCGCGCCCAGGCGCGCTGTTCGTCGCGATTGCCGAAGGGCTGGGTCTCGCGCTCCCAGACCCGGTCCTTGTCGATCTGGGCCTCGTATTCCTCTTCGGTGGCGCCGTTGAAGAAGTTCCACTTCAGATTGTACTCGCGCACATGATCCTTGCAGAACCAGAAATACTCGTCGAGCTGGTCGGGCGATTTCGGTGCGCGGTACTGGCCGTCCAGCTCGCAGCCGGGATGTTCGCACTTGCGCCGCGAGGTCTCGAAGGCGCCCGACATGCCCCGGCGGCCCCGGGTGCGCCGCTTCTTGTCGGCCGATACGGAAATGTCGAACCCGAAGGGATCGGTCTTGGTCATGGCAGCACCTTTTCGACTCGGACCCGAGAGTTTAGTCACTTGAAGATGAGAATGAAGGGGGCGATGGAGAAAAATGGGCCGAGCAGATCAAATCCGCGACAGCCTGGAACGCGCGTTCCAGCCGACGCAGCTTGAAGTGCTGGACGAAAGCGAACGCCACCGCCATCACGCGGGGTATCAGGAGGGCGGCGAAAGCCATTTCCGCGTGAAGATCGCGGCCCCGGCTTTCGCGCCGATGTCGCGCGTGGCGCGGGAACGCGCGGTCCACAAGGCGCTTGGCCCCGATCTGATGGGCCGGATCCACGCGCTGGCGCTGGAAATCGCCGTCTAGACGCGGCGTCCCGGTTTTTCCCGACACAAGGGGCTCAGTCCTCGTCGTTCCAGGGCCGGGCGCCGCCAAGCGGCCGGTCGGGCCGGGGCACCGGCCCGCGCGAGGGCGCGCCGAGCGGCGGGTAGGTCCGTTCCGGCAGGGCGTGGACCGAGGCGGCCGCGGCCGTCGCGATCTCTTCGGGGCTGCCATGGCGGAAGGCTGCGTCCTGTCCCGCGCCCGCGCCGCGCGGGCGTCGGAAGACCAGCACGTTGCGCACCGTCCGGCTGCTGCCGCTGAAAAGCCCCTGGCGTTCTTCCGAGGGCAGGCTTTCGGCCCGGACATATTCCCAGCCCTCGGCCGCCATCTCGTTCATGGCGTCTTCCAGGGCATGGGCAAAGCGTTCTGCCGGGCCCTTGGCGCCCCGCACGCGGCGGCCGCGCTCGGGGGCCGGAAGGACCCGGTACTCATAAAGGACGGGCATGGATCACCCCAGTTTCCGGGCCACGATCTCGTTCACGGCCTGCGGGTTGGCCTTGCCCCCGGTGGCCTTCAGCACCTGACCGACGAACCAGCCGGCAAGTTTCGGGTTCGCCTTGGCCTTCTCGACCTGGGCGGGGTTCGCGGCGATGATCTCGTCGACGGCCTTCTCGATGGCACCCAGATCGGTGACCTGCTTCATGCCGCGCGCCGCCACGATCTCGGCCGGGTCGCCGCCTTCGGTATAGACGATCTCGAACAGGTCCTTGGCGATCTTGCCCGAGATGTCGCCCGCCGCGATCAGATCGAGGATGCCGCCCAGCTGAGCCGGGCTGACCGGGCTGTCGGTGATGTCGCGGTCGTCCTTCTTCAGACGGCCGAACAGTTCGTTGATGACCCAGTTGGCGGCCGCCTTGCCGTCGCGGCCCTGCGCCACCGCCTCGAAATAGGCGGCGGATTCGACCTCGGCCGTCAGCACGCTGGCATCGTATTCGGTCAGCCCGAATTCGGTGACGAAACGCGCCTTCTTGGCGTCGGGCAGCTCGGGCAGCGAGGCCGCGATCTCGTCGACCCAGGCCTGCTCGATTTCCAGCGGCAGCAGGTCGGGGCAGGGGAAGTAGCGGTAGTCATGCGCCTCTTCCTTCGAGCGCATCGAGCGCGTCTCGCCCTTGTCGGGATCGTAAAGCCGGGTTTCCTGATCGACGGTGCCGCCATCCTCGACGATGGCGATCTGGCGCCGGGCCTCGTACTCGATCGCGGCCTGGATGAAGCGCATCGAGTTCATGTTCTTGATCTCGCAGCGCGTGCCCAGAAACGACGGATCGCCGGTCTCGCGGAATTTCTCGTAGGCGCCGGGCTGGCAGATCGAGACGTTCACATCGGCGCGCAGGTTGCCGTTCTGCATGTTGCCGTCGCAGGTGCCCAGATAGCGCAGGATCTGGCGCAGCTTGCCGACATAGGCGGCCGCCTCTTCGGGGCCTCGGATATCGGGGCGCGAGACGATCTCCATCAGCGCGACGCCGGTCCGGTTCAGGTCGACGAAGGACATGTTCGGGTCCATGTCGTGGATCGACTTGCCCGCGTCCTGTTCCAGATGGATGCGTTCGATCCGCACCCGGCGGGCGATGCCCGGCCCCATGTCGACGATCACCTCGCCCTCGCCCACGATGGGGTGGTAAAGCTGGCTGATCTGATAGCCCTGCGGCAGGTCGGGATAGAAGTAGTTCTTGCGGTCGAATGCCGAAAAGAGATTGATCTCGGCCTTCAGCCCCAGCCCCGTGCGCACCGCCTGCGCCACGCAGAATTCGTTGATCACGGGCAGCATGCCCGGCATCGCCGCGTCGACGAAGGCGACATGCGAATTCGGCTCGGCGCCGAAGCCGGTCGAGGCGCCCGAAAACAGCTTGGAGTTCGAGGCCACCTGGGCATGGACCTCGAGGCCGATCACCAGTTCCCATTCGGCCTTGGCGCCGGAAATCACCTTGGGTTTGGGGGGCTCGAAGGTTAGGTCAAGCATGGCGGCATCCTCATCTGCGGCAGGGCGCATGTTTAGGGCAGGGGGCGGGCGCGGGCAAGGGGATGATCCGGCCGCCCGGCCGCAGCAGGCGGGCGATTTAAAGTGATAGGCTCTGGTCCGTCGCGAGGGTTACGCTACGTTAACCTATGTGCTAGATTGGCGCACTGGTCGTTTTGGCCACCGGGTGTCGCGCGTGCCGCCGACCGGACCTCTTTAACCGACAGGAGAATACAATGAAATCGGCCGCAGTGCTCGTCCTCGCCACCGACGGGGTCGAGCACGAGGAACTGGAAGCGGCGGTGACCGGCTTGCGCGACATGGGCGCGCGGGTCGATATTGCGACCCCCGGAGGGGCAAGCGTCACCAGCTGGAGAGACGGCAACTGGTTTGCTGAAATCGAGGCAACGATGCCGCTGACCCATGTCGACGCCGACGAGTACGACGGCCTCGTCCTGCCCGGCGGTCAGCTCAATTCCGGGGCGCTGCGGACGAGTTTCGCGGCGGTGCGGCTGGTGAACCAGTTCCTGTCCGGCGGCCGGATGGTCGCCGCGATCTGCCATGCGCCCTGGCTGCTGGTCGAGGTTGGGGCCATCTCGGGCGTCGCGGTGACCTCCCATCCCGCGATCCGGACCGATCTTGAAAATGCCGGGGCCAGATGGACCGGACGTCCGGTCATGCGGAGTGGCGGGATCATCACTGCGCGGTCCCTGGAGGATCTCGACATCTTCATCGAGGAGATCGCGCGAGAGCTGGAGAGCCGGGGGAAATGGCTCCGGCGGCGGGAACTCGCCACTGTTTCGGCGGGCATCCGCGCAGATTATGCCCAATTCGTTGCCCCGCAGGACGATCCCGAGGATAAGGAAACGCCGGACTGAAGGACCGGCGTATCCTCCGGAGTTCCGATGCGTCTGTTCCTGCTTGTGTGCCTTCTCGCGCTGACCGCCGCCTGTGATCAGTCCGATATCGCGGACCGGGGGCGCAGTCTCCCCTCGATGCGGTGGGACCACATGCCGGAAGCGACGGACTGGACACGGGCAAGCCTCGACGCGCTGACGCTGTATGGCGGCGGGCTGACCGAGACCGTTCCCGCCGATATCGACGCCTGGTGCCCGGCCTATGCCAAGGCCCGTCCGGCGCAGCGCCGCGCCTTCTGGGCGGGGCTTTTTTCGGCGCTGGCCAAGCATGAAAGCACCTGGAACGAGGCCGCGGTCGGCGGCGGCGGCCGCTGGTTCGGGCTCTTGCAGATCTCGCCCGCGACCGCGCGCTATCATGGCTGTGCCGCGACCAGCGGGTCGGCCCTGACCGATGGCGAGGCGAATCTGCGCTGTGCCGTGCGGATCGCCGCCAGCGCGGTCGCCCGCGACGGCGTGGTCGCGGCCTCCGGCCGCGGTGTCGCCGCCGACTGGGGGCCGATGACGGTTTCGTCCAAGCGCGAGGAAATCGCCGCCTGGACCCGGTCGCAATCCTACTGCCGCGGCTGAGCGCGCGGCGCATTACGGTCCGCCGACACCTTCGCCGACAGCGATCCGGCCCGCGCGCGGCCCTTTGACCAATCCGGGCATTGCCAGCACAGGGGCAAATCCGATAGTTTCCATCGGAAATAGCGCGAGGCCCCTGTGACGCTGCAGACCGCCCGTCCGACCCCGGACCCGGACCCGACCGATACGATCCCGAGACTGGATATCCGCCGCATCGACCGGGTCTTCGGCGGCCGCAAGGTCGTCGACGATGTCAGCCTGACCGTGCTGCCGGGGCAGGTGACCTGCCTTCTGGGGCCCTCGGGCTGCGGCAAGTCGACGACGCTGCGGATCATTGCGGGGGTCGACCGGCAGGATGCGGGCGAGATCCGGATCGACGGGCAACTGGTCTGCGACACCGTCTTTCGCCTGCCGCCCGAGCGCCGCTCGGTCGGGCTGATGTTTCAGGACTTCGCGCTCTTTCCGCATCTCAGCGTGGCCGAAAACGTGGCCTTCGGGCTGACCGGACCCAAGGCCGCGCGGCGGGCGCGGGTCGAGGATCTGCTGGACCGGGTCGCGCTTGGCCGGTTCATCGACGCCTATCCGCACGAATTGTCGGGCGGCGAACAGCAGCGCGTGGCGCTGGCCCGCGCGCTGGCGCCCCGGCCCAAGATCATGCTGATGGACGAACCCTTCTCGGGGCTCGACAACCGGCTGCGCGACGAAATTCGCGACCAGACCCTGCAGGTGCTGAAGGACGAGGGCGCGGCGGTTCTGCTGGTCACCCACGAGCCCGACGAGGCGATGCGGATGGCCGACGAGATCGCGCTGATGCGCGGCGGGCGGATCGTCCAGCAGGGCGCGCCCTACAATATATACAACGCGCCCGTCGACCGGGCGGCGGCCGCTTTCTTCAGCGACATCAACGTGATCCGGGGGCGCGTGCAGAACCTGCTGACGGAAACGCCCTTTGGCAAGTTCCTGACCCCCGGCATGGCCGATGGCGCCGAGGTCGACATCATCATCCGGCCGCAGCATCTGCGGATCGACTTCGACCGCAACGGGCGCGGACCGAATCCCACCGCCGAAGAGGGGGTGGCGGCGCGCGCCTGCGTCGAACGCGCCCGTTTCATGGGGTCGGAAAGCCTGGTCGAGTTCCGCATGGACCATGACGGATCGGCGCTGCGCGCCACGGTGCCCGCGGTCTTCCTGCCGCAGCCCGGCACGCCCATGTGGCTGACGATCCGTCGCGACCGCTGTTTCGTCTTTCCCCGAGAGGGCGGGGGCCGTGCCGCCTGATGCCGGTCGGCCCCGGTGCCTGGGGTGTCGGGTTCTGCGGCCGGGCTTAGCCGGCCTTCACATTCACCGGTACCGGCGCGCCGGTGGCCATGTCGGTGCCGACATAGGGCTTGAGCGCGGCCTTCCAGGCGGCGAATCCGCCTTCCAGATGCGCGACTCGGTCATGACCCGCGGCCAGCCAGGCCTCGGCCACCTTGCGCGAGCGCACGCCCGAGCCGCAATGGAACACCAGCCGCTTGTCGCCGCCCTCGGGCAGGAAGGCCGGATCGAAGCCCGACAGCGGCAGCAGCAGGGCGCCCTTGATATGTTCGAACATGTATTCCTGCGGCGTTCTCACATCGATCGTCACGACCTCGCCCGCGGCCATTGCCGCCTGCAGGTCGTCGCAGTTCCAGTGTTCCAGAACCTTGCCGTTCACGTCTTCGCTGTGCATCCGGTCGTCTCCATCCGCTTGCCGTGGGCCCCTCTGCCACGCCCGCGAGAGTGGAAGGATTCCCCGCTCGCCTGCAAGGGGGCCGACGCGCGCAGGTCCCTCTGGCATCGGAGACGGCGGGGGCAAATAATCGCGGTCAACCGGGCGAATGGGTCTTTGAACCGGCGGCAAGACTCAATAGATGTGTGACACCTGTGTCGCTGGAGGGGCGGTGCGCCCCGAGGGAGAAGACCATGCTGAATAATATCGGCCTTCCCGGCCTGCTTCTGATCGCCGTCGTCGTGCTGGTGCTGTTCGGGCGCGGCAAGATCTCGTCGCTGATGGGCGAGGTCGGCAAGGGCATCACAGCCTTCAAGAAGGGCGTCAAGGAAGAGACCGAAGAGGCCCAGAAAAGCCTCGATTCCGCCCGTGACGTCACCCCCGAGACCGAAAGGGACAAGGCGTAATCCGCCTGTCGCGAGCCTGACCCCATGTTCGATATCGGCTGGACCGAACTGCTGCTGATCGGCATCGTGGCGCTGATCGTCGTGGGGCCGAAGGACCTGCCCGCGATGTTCCGCACGCTGGGCCGGTTTACCGCCAAGGCCCGCAACATGGCGCGCGAGTTTCAGCGCGCGATGGATGACGCGGCCGATCAGGCGGGCGTCAAGGATACGGTCAACGATCTCAAGGACATCGCCAATCCGCGCAAGCTGGGGCTCGACCGCCTGAACGAGGCCGCCGACCGGTTCGAGAAATGGGAGCCGAAGCTGCCCAAGGCCGGTGAGGCCAAGGCCGGTGAGACCAAGGCCGGTGAGGCGACCGCGCAGATGACCGAAGAGCGCGCCGCCCAGGCCGAGAAGATCCGCAAGGCGATGGCCGAGAAGGGCGCGGCCAACCGCGCCGCCGAAGGCGCGGCCGCCCCCGGAGACACGCCCGGGCCGACCTCCGACAAGACGAGCGACGCATGAGCAGCGATGACATCGATGATACCTCGGCGCCGCTGATCGAGCATCTGGCCGAGCTTCGCACCCGGCTGATCTATGCGCTGGCGGCCTTCGTCGCGGCGATGGTGGCCTGCTTCACGGTCTGGAATCCGATCTTCAACGTCCTGACCCATCCGATCTGTTCGGCACTGGCCGAGCGCGGGCAGGAATGCGGGCTTTACCTGATCAAGCTGCAGGAAGGCTTCTTCGTCGCGATCCAGATTTCGCTGGTGGGCGGCTTTGCGCTGGCCTTTCCGTTCATCGCCTTCCAGCTCTGGCGCTTCGTCGCGCCCGGGCTGTACCGCTCGGAAAAGCGCGCCTTCCTGCCCTTCCTGCTGGCCTCGCCCTTCATGTTCATCCTCGGCGGGGCCTTCGCCTATTTCATCATCACGCCGCTGGCCTTCGATTTCTTCCTGGGCTTCCAGCAGGTCGGCTCGCTCGGGGCCGATGGCGGGGGCGCTTCGGAAACCGCGGGCATCACCTTCCACGGATCGGTGCAGGAGTATCTCTCGCTGACGATCAAGTTCATCCTGGCCTTCGGGCTGTGCTTCCAGTTGCCGGTGCTGCTGACGCTGATGGGCAAGGCCGAACTGGTCTCGGCCGCGGGGCTTTCGTCGGTGCGCAAATACGCGGTGGTGGGCATTCTGGTGCTGGCCGCCATCGTGACACCTCCCGACGTGATCACCCAGGTGATCCTCTTCACGGTGGTCTACGGGCTTTACGAGATTTCGATCCTTCTCGTGCGGCGCGGCGAGAAAGTCCGCGAAAAGGAGCTGCGCGCCCAGGGCCTCTGGTTTGACGATGACGAGGAAGAGGACGGGGCTGCGGTGCAGGACGGCGAGGGCCGGACGTGAGCGGCGCGCTCGGGGCCGATGCCGCGCAGAGCCTGCAGCGGATCGCCGAGGCGCTCGAGCGGCGCTATCCCGCCCCGGCTGCGGCGCCCGATTTCGCGGCCGCCGAGGCGTTTCTGTGGCAGGTCTCGCCCGACCGGCTGATGCCGGTGCCCGAGGTCAATCGGGTCGATCTGACGCTCCTGCAGGGGATCGACCGGTCGCGGGATACGCTGCTTGAGAATACCCGGCATTTCGCCCGCGGCCTGCCCGCCAACAACGCGCTTCTCTGGGGCGCACGCGGGATGGGCAAGTCGAGCCTCGTCAAGGCGGTCCATGCCGCGGTGGCGGCCGAAGGGCATCCGCTGAAGCTGGTCGAGGTCCAGCGCGAAGATCTGCCCTCGGTGGGACGGCTTCTGACGCTGCTGCGCGGGGCGTCCGAACGTTTCGTGCTGTTCTGCGACGACCTATCGTTCAGCCATGACGACCAGCATTACAAGTCGCTGAAGGCGGTGCTTGACGGCGGGATCGAGGGGCGCCCGGCCAATGTCGTGTTCTACGCCACGTCGAACCGGCGCCACCTGATGCCCCGCGACATGATCGAGAACGAACGCTCGACCGCGATCAGCCCCTCGGAGGCGACGGAAGAGAAGGTGTCGCTTTCGGACCGGTTCGGGCTCTGGCTCGGGTTCCACCCCTGCAGCCAGGACGAGTACCTCGGGATGATCCGGGCCTATTGCGCGGCGCACGGCATCGAGATCGAGCCCGAAACGCTGCGTGCCGAGGCGATCGAATGGCAGGCCACGCGCGGGGCGCGGTCGGGCCGGGTCGCCTGGCAGTATTTCACCGACCTCGCGGCACGCCGCGGCATTCGGATCTGACCGCGCCCTTCCGCTTCTTCTTGGTTCAAATACCCGAAACCCGGCGCCGCAGGCGCCGGGCCAAAAATCTTCTGCGAAGATTTTTTCGCCCGGAGGGCGCCCCCTTCCGGGGACGCCTCGCGGGCTCTTACGGCGTCAGATAGGGCATCGGATCGACGCTCTCGAAACCCTTGCGCAGTTCGAAATGCAGGAAGGCGGGGTTGCCGGAACGGACCTGCGCCACGGTCTGCCCACGGGTGACCTTCGCGCCCTTCTGAACCGCGATGCCGTCGATATTTGCATAGACCGACAGCATGTTGTCGGAATGACGCACGACGAGGATCGGCACCTGGTCGGTATCGCGGGTGATCGCGGCGACCGTGCCGTCGGCGGCGGCCTTGACCGCCGTGCCCGCCTTGGCCGAGATGTCGATCCCGTCGTTCTTGCCCTTCTGATAGCCCCGGATGATGCTGCCCGAAACCGGCATCGCGAAGCGCGCGGCGGGGGTACTTTGTTCCTTGGCCATCTCCGGCGAGGCCGGCACCGCGGGCTTGGCGGCGGGTTCGGGCTTGGGCAGCGGGGTCGCCGCCGAGGGCGGTGCCGCCAGCGCCGATCCCTGGCCCGGACGTTCGGTGGTCTGCGCGGTGGCGACCGCCGTGCCCGCGGCCGCGGCGCCCGAGGGCTGGCTTTGCTGTGCCGCGACCGGGATCAGCAGGTACTGCCCCTCGCGCACCGTCAGGTCGGGGCCCAGCCCGTTCCAGTCCGCCAGCGAGCGGGGCGTCACGTTATAGAGCCGTGCGATGGAATAGGCGGTCTCGCCGCGCACGACCTTGTGCCGGATCGGCTCCTGCCCGGCCGGCTGGCCGGCGGCCGGGGCGGTCCCGCCCGCGCGGTCGAGCGCGTTGCCCGCCAGCGTCGCGATGTCGACCTGGCCCGGGGCCGCGCCCGCGGGTGTGATCGTGCCATTGCCCAGCGGCGCGGCGACGACACCGCCCGCATCCGCGACCCGGCGGGGCAGGGCGATCACCTCTCCATTGTTCAGCGTCGCATCGGCGGAGATGCCGTTATAGGAGGCGAGCTCGGAGGCGGGCAGGCCGACCCGCGCGGCCACATCCGAAAGGCGATCGCCGCGCCGCGCCACCGCGACCTGATAGGTCGGGTAGGAAATCACGCCGCGCTGGTCCGGCTCGGGCCGGGGCGCGGCCTCGACCCGCGGCGGCTCGGGGTTGTTGCCGAGATTGCGGAAATCGTAGTCCCAGCCGCTCTCGCAGCCGGCGACCAGGGTCATCCCGAGGCCAAGGGCCAGAAGCCGGGCCGGAAACCGGCGGTCGGGGGAGGTGTGGGCCATCGCTCGATCCTCACTGCGTACGGGGCCCGTTCCGCCGGACCCTCGGGTCTCTCGTCTTGCGTCCGTCGGCTCCTGGAGTCGCCAACACGTGCCTCAGGCGTCTCAGTCCTCAGGCCTCAGTCGTCTTTCGTCTCAGTCCTGACCGAGCCCCTCGAGAAGCGGCACGAACCGGACCTGCCGAAGCTCTTCATAGTCGAACCCGGTCTCGCCGCGGGTGACCTTGATCAGCCGCTGCACCGTGTCCGACTGTCCGACCGGCACGATCATGATACCGCCAACCCGCAACTGGGCCAATAGGGGGCCGGGCGGGTCTTCGGCGGCGGCGGTCACAAGAATGCGGTCGAAGGGCGCCTGATCGGGCAGCCCGCGCGATCCGTCGGCGGCCATCGCGGTGACATTGGTCAGCCCCAGCGCCTCGAACCGCTTCTGCGCCTCGGCGGCAAGCCTGCGGTGACGCTCGACGGTATAGACCCGGCGCGACAGCCGCGACAGCACCGCCGCCTGATAGCCCGAGCCGGTGCCGATTTCGAGCACCTTGTTGCGCGGCTGCAGGTTCAGCGCCTGGGTCATGATCGCCACCACCGAGGGCTGGCTGATGGTCTGGCCGCAGGCGATGGGCAGCGGCGTGTCGTCATAGGCATGCCGCGCGAAATGGCCGGTGACGAACTGGCCCCGATCGATCTCTTCCATCGCGGTCAGCACCCGCTTGTCGGTCACGCCCTTCGACCGCAGCGCGAACAGGAACTGCATCTTGCGTTCTGCCGTCGCGTCGTCTCCGGTCATTCCAGTCGGGCCTTCACGTCGGCGATGCAGTCATGGGCGGTCAGATCGGCGCGCAGCGGCGTCACCGCGATATAGCCGTCGAGGTTCAGCGCCGCGTCCGACCCGGGCGCGGTCGGCAGGTTCTGCGCGCCGCCCCGGATCCAGAGAAACCTGCGCCCCGAGGGCGACAGATGCGGCTCGACCCCGAAAGAGGCATCGCGGCGGTAGCCCTGCGGCCCGACCCTCAGCCCCTTGACCTGATCGGCCGGGACGGGCGGGAAATTCACGTTGTAGAACAGCCGGTAATCGGCGCCGTCCCAGGACCCCCGGTCAAGCAGCGCATTGACCGTCGCCGCGCCATGGGCCGCCGCCGCCGCGAATTGCAGATCCTCGTCGTAATTCAGCGGCCCCAGATATTGCGACAGCGCGATCGCGGGCAGGCCCTGCAGCGCGGCCTCCATCGCGCCGCCGATGGTGCCCGAATAAAGCACGTTCTCGGCGGCGTTGTTGCCGCGATTGACGCCCGACAGCACCAGATCGGGCCGGGCCTCGGTCATCACGTCGTAAAGCCCCGCCAGCACGCAATCGGCGGGCGAGCCCTCGGCCGCGAAGCGGCGCGGCCCCAGCTCTGCGATCATCATCGGACGGGTGTAGGAAATCATGTGGCCGACGCCCGACTGCTCGAAGGCGGGCGCGACCACCCAGACCTCGCCGGTCGGGCCCGCGACCTCGGCCGCGATGGCCTCGAGTACCGCCAGCCCGGGGGCGTTGATCCCGTCGTCATTCGTGATGAGAATGCGCATCTGCTCAACCTTGCCTTATGGCCCTTCCATAGTGGAGCGGGCCCGAGGCGTAAAGGCGATGCCGGGGCCCGGGACCGGAAACCTTGCGGGAGGGTGGGACCGACATCCCGCCCCGGAGAACGCGGGCGCTCTCCGGGCTCCGGTCGCGCAAGCGGCGCGGTGCGGTCAGGCCAGGCCGAGATCGGCGGCCAGACGGCGCGCCTCGTCGGCCGGGCGCGCCAGCGTCTCGGTGTTTTCGCCGGGATACAGCCGGTTGCGGTGATTGGTGGCCATCGGCGCGGGCACGAAGCGGCGGACATGCACGTCCTGCAGCCGCGCCTGTTCCGCCTCCCAGGCCGCGAACAGCGCGCGCTGCGCGGCCTTGCAGGCGGCATAGGCGCCCAGGAAGGGGCCTTCGGCCAGATCGTCGATCAGGACCGCGCTGCCGCCGCCCGGCGCAACCCGCAGCAAGGGCGCGACGAAGGACACCAGCACTCCCAGCGCCTCGACATCGGCCTTGACGGCCTTGGTCCAGAACGGCAGGTCGATCTGCTCGGCCGGGCTGAAGGGCGGCGACTGGATCGCGGCATGGACCCACAGATCGACATGGCCCCAGCGGTCGTAGATGCCCCGGCACAGCGTCCGCATCGCGTCGGTTTCGGTGATGTCCATGGGCGCCAGCGTGGCGCTGCCGCCCAGGGTCTTGATCCGGTCGTCAAGCTCTTCGAGCGCACCGGTGGTGCGGCCGACGGCGACGACGTGATAGCCCGCGCGGGCCAGTTCTTCGGCCACCGCCGCGCCGAATCCGCGCGAGGCGCCAGTCACAAGGGCGAGTTTCTGGTCTGTCATGGACGGTCCTTGGAATACCTGAGCGATGGCGTCAAGATCTCGGTCCCGGGCGGGACCGGCCGGGCGACAATCCGGCGCAGGCGGCCTATTCGGCCGCCTTGGTCTGGAAGCCCTTCTGGATCATGTCGCTGGGCGCCACCGGGTATTCGCCCGAGAAGCAGGCGTCGCAATATTGCGGGCAGCGGTCGTTGCGGCCTTCGACCTCGCCCACGGCGCGATAAAGCCCGTCGAGCGAGATGAACTTGAGGCTGTCGACGCCCAGATAGTCGCGCATCTCGTCCTCGGACATGTGGCTGGCCAGAAGCTTGTCGCGCTGGGGCGTGTCGACCCCGTAAAAGCAGGGCCAGGCGGTGGGCGGGCTGGCGATCCGGAAATGGACCTCGGCCGCACCCGCATCCAGAATCATCTCGCGGATCTTGCGGCTGGTGGTGCCGCGCACGACGCTGTCGTCGACCAGAATGATCCGCTTGCCCGCGATCAGGGCGCGGTTGACGTTCAGCTTGAGCCGCACGCCCATGTTGCGGATCTGTTCGGTCGGCTCGATGAAGGTCCGGCCCATATACTGGTTGCGGATGATCCCCATCCCGTAGGGGATGCCGCTTTCATGGCTGAAGCCGATGGCGGCGGGGGTGCCGCTGTCGGGCACCGGGCAGACCAGATCGGCCTCCACGGGCGCCTCGCGGGCCAGTTCGATCCCGATCTGGCGCCGGGTCTCGTAGACCGAGCGGCCGCCCAGGATCGAGTCGGGGCGCGAGAAATAGACATGCTCGAAGATGCAGAAGCGCGAGGCGCGGCGCTCGAAGGGGTGAAAGCTCTCGACGCCCTTCTCGGGCGAGATCAGCACCATTTCCCCCGGCGCGACCTCGCGCACGAATTCGGCCCCGATGATGTCGAGCGCGCAGGTTTCCGAACTCAGGACCCAGCCGTCGCCGATCCGGCCCAGCACCAGCGGCCGCACCCCCAGCGGGTCGCGCACGCCAATGAGCTTGGTGCGGGTCATCGCGACGACCGAAAAGGCGCCCTCGACCCGGCGCAGCGCGTCCTTCATGCGTTCGGGGATGGTCTTCTGGAACGAGCGCGCCATCAGATGGATGATGCATTCGCTGTCCGACGAGCTCTGGAAGATCGAGCCATGCTCGATCAGCTCGCGGCGCAGCGCCTCGGCATTGGTGATGTTGCCGTTATGGGCGATGGCCGCGCCGCCCATCGAGAATTCGCCGAAGAAGGGTTGCACGTCGCGGATGGCGGTCTGACCCTTGGACCCGGCGGTCGAATAGCGCACATGGCCGATGGCCAGCGACCCGGGCAGGGTCTCCATCAGGCTGGCCTTGGTGAAGTTGTCGCGCACATAGCCGAAGCGGCGCGCCGACTGGAAGCCGGTGACCGGGTCGTAAGAGACGATCCCGCCTGCCTCCTGGCCGCGATGCTGAAGGGCGTGCAGGCCGAGGGCCACGAAATTGGCGGCATCCGCCAGGCCGATCACGCCGAAGACCCCGCATTCCTCCTTGAGCTTGTCGTCGTCAAAGGGATGCGCAGGGGGCATGGTGCGGAAGGATTGCTGGCGCATGGGCAGCGGGGCTCCGAATCCGTCTGAAGGAAGTTGGCCCTTCTCTAGTCCCTCCGGCGTCCGGTGTCACGAAAGGATCATTAAGAAAGGTTCACGCCCGCGCGACTCGGCTGTGCGCGGGGCAGCGAAGGGGAAAGCGGCGCGGGGCTTATTGCGGCGCGCCGCAGGTGCCCACGAGCTGTTCGTACTGGGTCGTCAGCCAGCCAAGCGCCTGGTCGGGATTGGTCTCGGCGATCTTGGCGGTCAGCGAGGCGAAGACCGCGGACGAGCGCGAGTTTTCAACCGCCGGGAAGCTGTGATCGGTGATGACCATGCCGTAGACGAAGAAGGCGACGGCCACCAGAAGCGCGCCGCGCACCGCGCCGAAGAGAAACCCGAGGCTCTGGTCGACGCCGCCCAGCACCGAGCCCTGGATCATCGAGGACAGAAGCGGCGTGAACAGCGACACCACGACCAGCGCTGCAGCGAACACCGCCGCGAAGGAGGCCAGGATCGCGATTTCGCAGGAGCTGCCGATGAAATCGCCCAGGTACGGGATCTCGCGCACCAGCGGCTCGGCCTGCGGCGCGAAGGTGAAGGCGACGATTGCCGCGATGATCCAGCCCGCTATGGCCATGACCTCGCGCACCACGCCGCGCGAATAGGCAAGCACGGCCGAGACCAGGATCACGGCGGCAACGATGCCGTCAACGACGGTGAATGAGTCCATGGATCAGGTCCCTCCTCGGGCTAGCCGGCGCCGAATATTTCCCCGACGAAGGCGGTCAGGTCGGGCATTTGCCGGACCTTCATGCCGCCGGGTGCGCCGAGCTTGCTGCGTTCGGGCGCGATCGCGCTGGAAAAACCAAGTTTCAGCGCCTCTTTCAACCGGTTTTCGGTCTGGGCCACGGGCCGCAGCGCCCCGGACAGGGAAATTTCGCCGAAAAGGACACAGTCGGGGGGCAGGGCGACATCTTCGCGCGCCGACAGCAAGGCGGCCGCGACCGCCAGATCGGCGGCGGGTTCGGTGACCTTCAGCCCGCCCGCCACGTTCAGATAGACGTCGAAGCCGGCAAAGGGGATGCCGCAGCGCGCCTCCAGCACCGCCAGCGTCGTCGAGAGCCGCCCGGCATCGAGCCCGACAGCACTTCGCCGCGGTGTACCCAGCGGCGAGGGCGCGACCAGCGCCTGGATTTCGGTCAGCACCGGCCGCGTGCCCTCGATGCCCGCGAAGACGGCCGCGCCCGGGGCAGGGGTGCCGCGTTCGGACAGGAACAGCGCCGAAGGATTCGCCACCTCGGCCAGCCCGCCGCCGGTCATCTCGAAGACGCCGATCTCGTCGGCCGGGCCGAACCGGTTCTTGACGCTGCGCAGGATGCGGAACTGGTGGCCGCGCTCGCCCTCGAAATAAAGCACCGTGTCGACCATGTGCTCGACGACACGGGGGCCAGCGATCTGGCCTTCCTTGGTGACATGGCCGACCAGCATCACCGCGGTGCCGTGGCGCTTGGCGAAGACGGTCAGCTCATGCGCCGAGGCGCGCACCTGCGCGACCGAGCCCGGCGCGCTGTCGACCATGTCGGCCCAGAGCGTCTGGATCGAGTCGATGATGGCCAGATCGGGCTTTTCGGCCTCGAGCGTGGTCAGGATCGCGCGCAGGTCGGTTTCGGTGGCCAGCTTCACCGGCGCCTCGGCCAGCCCCAGCCGCCGCGCCCGCATCCGCACCTGCGCGCTGGCCTCCTCGCCCGAGATGTAAAGGCATTTGAGCCCCTGATTGGCGAAGGCCGCCGCCGCCTGCAGCAACAGTGTCGACTTGCCGATGCCCGGATCGCCGCCGACCAGAATCGCCGAGGCCGGGACCAGCCCGCCGCCCAGCACCCGGTCGAATTCGCCCAGGCCCGAGGCCGCGCGGGGCGGTTCGGGTTCCGACGTCGCCAGATCGCTGAGCGCCAGCCGCCGCCCGCGCGCGGGTCCCAACGACTTCTTCGCCGGGCCCGCGCTCAGCGGCACGTCCTCGACGATGGTGTTCCAGGCGCCGCAGGCCTCGCAGCGCCCGGACCATTTGGTCTGGGTCGCGCCGCAAGCGGTGCAGGTGAAGACGGTGCTGGGTTTGGCCATGCCTCTAGCTGCCCGAGGCCGGGCGGCGTTGCAAGGCCGCTTCGGCGGGCCGGCTTGCCCCCGGGCCGGGGCCGCGGCTAGGCTTTGGCCCGAAACCGCCAACGGGAGGGGCAGGATGCAGGACGGGCTTGAGATCGGGATCGACGGGCGCGGCGTCGCGCGGGTCACGCTGCGGCGCGAGGACAAGCATAATGCGCTGTCCTCGGACCTGATCGCGGCGCTGACCGGGGCCGCCGAGGCTCTGGGCGCCGATCCGGCGGTCCGTGCGGTGGTGCTGACCGGGGCGGGCGAAAGCTTTTGCGCGGGCGGCGATCTGGGCTGGATGAAGGAACAGATGCAGGCCGATGCCGCCACCCGCGCGGCCGAGGCGCGCAAGCTGGCCGGGATGCTGCGCGCGCTGAACGAGATGCCGAAACCGCTGATCGGCCGGGTCCAAGGACAGGCCTTCGGCGGCGGCATCGGGCTGATTTCCGTCTGCGACGTGGCCATCGGCGTCGAGACCGCCCGGTTCGCGCTGACCGAGACCCGGCTTGGGCTGATTCCCGCCACCATCGGCCCCTATGTCGTGGCGCGGCTGGGCGAGGCCCGTGCCCGGCGGGTGTTCATGTCGGGGCGGCGCTTCGACGCGGCCGAGGCGGTGGCGCTTGGCCTGCTGGCCCGCGCGGTGCCCGCCGCCGGTCTGGACGACGCGGTCGAGGCCGAGATCGCGCCCTATCTGGCCTGCGCGCCGGAGGCGGTCGCGCGGGCCAAGGCGCAGGTGCTGAGCCTCGGGCCGCGGATCGACGACGCGGTCATCGAGGCCAGCATCGCCCGGCTGGTCGCGGCCTGGGAAACCCCCGAAGCGGCTGAGGGAATCGCGGCCTTCTTCGACCGGCGCAAACCCGGCTGGACGCTGCCGTCCGACCGGTGAGCCACCTGCGTTTCGGCACGTAAACCGACCGAAACCAAGGCGGAAAACCCTTTTTAACATGGCTTTGAGGGCAAAAGCCTGATCGTCGCATTTTCAATGCGCACGACTGTATACATTTCTGCTGCGGCACTGTAACAGAGTGGCGCGGATCGCGGGGCGGGGCGGTTGACCCTCTGCCGTGGCCCCGACTAACGTCATGGTCGGAAAACCAGTGCGCACGGCACCGGGCCGCGCGCGGCACGCAAGACAGGGAGACCGAGGTGGACCAGCTCCTGAGCAACTACCTTCCCATCGCGATATTTTTCGGCATGGCCATTGGGCTTGGTTTGATCCTGATGCTGTCGGCGGTGATCGTTGCGGTTCGCCATCCCGACCCCGAAAAGCTGTCGGCCTATGAATGCGGGTTCAACGCCTTCGACGACGCGCGCATGACCTTCGACGTGCGGTTCTACCTAGTGGCGATCCTTTTCATCATCTTCGACCTCGAGATTGCATTTCTCTTTCCCTGGGCCGTCGCTTTCGGCACCATCGGGCTTGTCGGGTTCTGGTCGATGATGGTTTTCCTGGCCGTTCTGACGATCGGCTTTGCCTATGAATGGAAGAAGGGGGCGCTCGAATGGGCGTGATGACTGGCCCCAACACCGCCGGGGGCGATCCCGAAACGGCGACCCAGGCCTTGAACGCCGAGCTGCAGGACCGGGGCTTCCTGGTCACCTCGACAGCCGACATCATCAATTGGGCGCGCACCGGCAGCCTGCACTGGATGACCTTCGGGCTGGCCTGCTGCGCGGTCGAGATGATGCAGGTTTCGATGCCGCGCTATGACCTGGAACGCTTCGGCACCGCGCCGCGCGCCAGTCCGCGCCAGTCCGACCTGATGATCGTCGCGGGCACGCTGACCAACAAGATGGCGCCCGCGCTGCGCAAGGTTTACGACCAGATGCCCGAGCCGCGTTATGTGATCTCTATGGGGTCCTGCGCCAATGGCGGCGGCTATTACCACTATTCCTATTCGGTGGTGCGCGGCTGCGACCGCGTGGTGCCGGTCGACATCTATGTGCCGGGCTGTCCGCCCACCGCGGAGGCGCTGCTGTATGGCATCCTGCAGCTTCAGCGCAAGATCCGCCGCACCGGGACCATCGTGAGGTAAGCCATGGACGAGACGCTGAAAGAACTCGGCGCCCTGATCGCGGCCAAGCGCCCCGATTGCGTGATCGGCTGGGAGGTCGCGCATGGCGAGCTGAACATCGACGCCGCCCCGGCCGCGATCGTGGCCTTCACCGAATTCCTGCGCTCGGATGCGGGCTGCCGGTTCTCGTCGCTGGTCGACATCACCGCGGTCGACCACCCCGAACGCGATGCCCGCTTTGTCGTCGTCTATCACTTCCTGTCTATGTACCAGAACCAGCGGATCCGCATTCGCTGTGCGGTGCGCGAGGACGAGATGATCCCGTCGATCGTGTCGGTCCACCCCTCGGCCAACTGGTTCGAGCGCGAGGTGTTCGACATGTTCGGGATCGTCTTCTCGGGCCATCCCGACCTGAGGCGGCTGCTGACCGATTACGGCTTCCGCGGCCATCCGCTGCGCAAGGACTTCCCGACCACCGGCTATACCGAGGTCCGCTATGACGAGGCGCAGAAACGCGTCGTCTACGAACCCGTCAAGCTGGTGCAGGAATTCCGCCAGTTCGACTTCATGTCGCCCTGGGAAGGCGCCGACTACATCCTGCCCGGCGACGAGAAGGCCAAGGCCTGATGGCGGTCGCGCGTATCCTCTTCGGTCTCGGGGCCCCCAAGGCGGGGACCAGTTGGCTTGGCCGCTATCTGGCGGACCATCCCGACTGTCACATGCGGTCGGTGAAAGAGCTGCATTTCTTCGATGCCCTGGAAGAGGGCAGGCTGGAACGGGAACGGATCCTGCTGGAAGAGAAGGCCGCCGGGCTGGCCGGGCGCCGTCCGGTGCCGCGCGGCACGCGTCTTGCCGATCTGCGCGATCTGGCGGGAGTGATGGCCAGCGGGGACGAGGCCGCCTATCTGGCCTATCTCGAAAAGGGTCGCGGCGCGCGGCCGCTGGTGGCCGACATCACGCCCGCCTATGGCCTGCTGCCCGAGGCGCGGCTGCGCCGGATGGCCGGGCTCGCCGCCGATGTGCGCTTTGTCTACCTGCTGCGCGACCCGGTCGAGCGGCTCTGGAGCCATGTGCGGATGATCGCGCGGCGCCGGGCGGCCGAGGGCGAGGCGCTGGGGCCGAGCGCCGGGCGCATCCTGGCGCGCGTGCTGAAGGGGGGCGAGGACCACATTGCGCGGCGCGGCGATTATCGCGCTGTGCTGGGCCGGGTCCGGGCCGCCATCGACCCCGCGCGGCTCTGGCTGGCCTTCTACGAAGAGCTGTTCTCGGACGAGACCGTCGATCGGCTGTGCCGGTTTCTGGGGATCGCGCCAAGGCCGGCGCAACTGGCGCTGCGGGTCCATGCCGGCCCCGAATTGCCGATGACCGACGATCAGCGCACTGCCGCCGCCCGGTGGCTGGCGCCGCAATACGATTACGTGGCCGACCGGCTGGGGCGGGTGCCCGCAGCCTGGCAAGCTCACCGGATGGGGGTCTGACATGAAGGACAACGCCTTCCAGGACGTGCGGACCGACGAACAGAAGATCCGCAACTTCAACATCAACTTCGGCCCGCAACACCCTGCGGCGCACGGGGTTCTGCGTCTTGTACTGGAGCTTGACGGCGAGATCGTCGAGCGCGCCGACCCGCATATCGGGCTGCTGCACCGCGGCACCGAGAAGCTGATGGAAAGCCGCACCTATCTGCAGAACCTGCCCTATCTCGACCGGCTCGATTACGTGGCCCCGATGAACCAGGAACATGCCTGGTGCCTGGCCATCGAGAAACTGACCGGGATCGAGGTGCCGCGCCGGGCGCAGCTGATCCGGGTGCTGTTCTGCGAAATCGGGCGGGTGTTGAACCACCTGCTGAACGTCACGACTCAGGCGATGGATGTGGGCGCGCTGACGCCCCCTCTCTGGGGCTTCGAAGAGCGCGAGAAGCTGATGGTCTTCTACGAGCGCGCCTGCGGGGCCCGGCTTCACGCCGCCTATTTCCGCCCCGGCGGCGTGCATCAGGACCTGCCGCCCCAGCTGATCGAGGATATCGACGCCTGGGCCGTGGACTTCCCGCGGGTGCTTGACGATCTGAACGGGCTTCTGACCGAGAACCGGATCTTCAAGCAGCGCAACGTCGATATCGGCGTCGTCAGCGAACAGGACATCCTCGACTGGGGCTACTCGGGCGTGATGGTGCGCGGCTCGGGTCTGGCGTGGGATTTGCGCCGGGCGCAGCCCTATGAATGCTACAGCGAGTTCGACTTCGAGATCCCGGTCGGCAAGAACGGCGACTGCTACGACCGCTATCTGGTCCGCATGGAAGAGATGCGCCAGTCGACTCACATCATCCGCCAGGCCTGCGCCAAGCTGCGCAAGGAACCGGGCGAGGTGCTGGCGCGCGGCAAGATCACGCCGCCGAAACGGTCCGACATGAAGACCTCGATGGAAGCGCTGATCCATCACTTCAAGCTGTACACCGAGGGTTTCCACGTGCCCGCGGGCGAGGTCTATGCCGCGGTCGAGGCGCCGAAGGGCGAATTCGGGGTCTATCTCGTGGCCGACGGCACCAACAAGCCCTACCGGGCCAAGCTGCGTGCGCCGGGCTTCCTGCACATGCAGTCCATGGATCATATCTCGAAAGGCCACATGCTGGCCGACGTGGCGGCCATCATCGGCACGCTCGACATCGTCTTCGGCGAGGTCGACCGATGATATGCGGCGCCCAATCCCCTGAATACCAAGAGTTTTCCGACCGATGCTGAGACGCCTCCACCCCCACCAGCCCGACAGCTTCGCCTTCACGCCCGAGAATCGCAAATGGGCCGAGGCGCAGCTGACGAAATATCCCGAAGGCCGTCAGGCCTCGGCGATCATTCCGCTGCTGTGGCGCGCGCAAGAGCAGGAAGGCTGGCTGACCCGCCCGGCCATCGAATATGTCGCCGACATGCTGGGCATGCCCTATATCCGGGCGCTCGAGGTCGCGACCTTCTATTTCATGTTCCAGCTGGTGCCGACCGGCTCGGTCGCCCATGTGCAGATCTGCGGCACCACGTCTTGCCTGATCTGCGGCGCCGAGGACCTGATCGCGGTCTGCAAGGACAAGATCGCGCCGACCCCGCACACGCTGTCGGCCGACGGCAAGTTCAGCTGGGAAGAGGTCGAATGCCTCGGCGCCTGCTCGAACGCGCCGATGATGCAGGTCGGCAAGGACTATTACGAGGACCTCACCGCCGACCGGCTGGCCGAGATCCTCGATGCGCTGGCGCGGGGCGACGTGCCGGTGCCGGGGCCGCAGAACGGCCGGTTCGCCTCGGAACCCAAGGGGGCGCTGTCCAGCCTGACCGGCGGCGAGAAGGTCAATACGCACAATGCGTCCGCAGCGCGGGCGCTCGATATCGGCGATACGGTCAAACGGATCGACGGAACCGAAGTGCCGCTGCTGACGTCCTGGCGTCGGGCGGGGGCTGCGGCGGAAGACGTCAAGACAGGCGGAAGCTAAGGCGTTACAAATGGCTTCGGAAGAAAAACCGTCGTAGCGGAGAGAACGCATGAACATTTCTCGCACAGAAGCAAGACTCAAGTTTGCCATCTTCTGGTGGCTGGTCGCCGCGCTTTGCGGTCTGACCGTGGCCACCATCGGCTATGCCATCGGCCTCTGGGCCCTCGGCGCCTTCATTGGTGGCGTTGGCACCTTCTTTGTGGCTGGCGCCGTCCTGACCTGGGGCTTCTGCCACACCGATGCCGAATTCTCGGCCATGGTCGCCAAGAAGCGCGAGGCGATGGCCGCGATGAAGCCCTATCGCGATGCCAATGCCGCAATCGTGATCCCGAACCGTCCGAAGCCGGGCGGTCCGAAAGTGGCCCCCACCGTGCCGAAATCGGCGCCGAAGGCCGCGCCTGCCCCCAAGGCGGCGCCCAAGGCTCCGGTGATGGAGACCGCGTCCCCAAAGCCTGAAGCGGCGCCCACTGCCGCTGAAGAAAAGGTGGGGAGCCGTCCCGCCGCTCTGTCGGCTCCTCGGGCCGGCGGTGCTGACGACCTCAAGAAGATCAAGGGCGTCGGTCCTAAACTGGAGAAGCAGGTGAACGATCTGGGGATCTATCACTACGACCAGATCGCGTCCTGGACGGCCGAAGACATTGCCTGGATGGACGAGAACCTGGAAGGCTTCAAAGGCCGTGTCAGCCGGGATGACTGGGTGGCACAGGCCAAGGCTCTGGCCCGCGAGGCCTGAGCGAGGCAGGGCAGGCGGGCCGTTTGCGAACGGCCGCGGCCGGGGTCCTGCAAGATCATCAAAGCGCCCGGCGGGTGGCCATGCCAGCCCGCCGGCCGCGCCAAGACCCAGCAGGCCGCGAGGCCGCGTCAGGACACCACAGCGGGGACGAACCATGCTGACCGATCAGGACCGGATCTTTACCAATCTCTACGGGATGTTCGACCGCAGCCTCTCCGGCGCGCGCGCCCGAGGACATTGGGACGGCACGGCTCAGGTCATCGCCAAGGGCCGGGACTGGATCATCGACGAGATGAAGAAATCCGGTTTGCGCGGCCGTGGCGGGGCTGGTTTCCCTACCGGGCTTAAATGGTCCTTCATGCCGAAGGAAAGCGACGGAAGGCCGCACTACCTTGTAATCAACGCCGACGAGTCCGAGCCGGGCACCTGCAAGGACCGCGAAATCATGCGGCACGACCCCCATACGCTGATCGAGGGCGCGCTGATCGCCTCTTTCGCGATGGGCGCGCATGCCGCCTATATCTACATCCGGGGCGAATATATCCGCGAGCGCGAGGCGCTGCAGGCGGCCATCGACGAGGCCTATGACGCCGGGCTTCTGGGCGCCAATGCCGCCAAGTCGGGCTGGGATTTCGACCTGTACCTGCATCACGGCGCCGGCGCCTATATCTGCGGCGAGGAAACCGCCCTGCTCGAAAGCCTCGAGGGCAAGAAGGGCATGCCGCGGATGAAGCCGCCCTTCCCGGCGGGCTCGGGGCTTTACGGCTGCCCGACCACGGTCAACAACGTCGAATCCATCGCGGTCGTGCCGACCATCCTGCGCCGGGGCGGCGACTGGTTCGCGTCCTTCGGGCGGCCGAACAACGCGGGCACCAAGCTTTTCGCGGTCTCGGGCCATGTGAACCGTCCCTGCGTGGTCGAGGAAAGCATGTCGATCGGGCTGCGCGAGTTGCTGGACCGCCATTGCGGCGGCGTGCGCGGCGGCTGGGACAATCTCAAGGCGGTGATCCCGGGCGGCTGCTCGGTGCCGCTTCTGCCCGCCAGCATCTGCGAGGATGCGATCATGGATTTCGACTGGCTGCGCGAGCAGCGCTCGGGGCTCGGCACCGCGGCGGTCATCGTGATGGACCAGTCGACCGATATCATCAAGGCGATCTGGCGCTTCGCGAAATTCTACAAGCATGAAAGCTGCGGCCAGTGCACGCCCTGCCGCGAGGGCACCGGCTGGATGATGCGGGTGATGGACCGTCTGGTAAGGGGCGAAGCCGAGATCGAAGAGATCGACATGCTGTTCGACGTCACCAAGCAGGTCGAGGGCCACACCATCTGCGCCCTCGGCGACGCGGCCGCCTGGCCGATCCAGGGCCTGATCCGGCATTTCCGCGACGAGATCGAGGATCGGATCCGGGCGCAGAAGACCGGGCGCTCGGGCGTCCTGGCAGCGGAGTAGGCGGATGAGCGAGCTCAGGAAGATCATCACCGACCGCGCGGAGATCGAGGCGCGGACCATCGGGCGCGCCAGCGCGGTGGCGGCGGCGTGATCGCGGTGGCGGTCATATCGGCTGGAGGACGGGCTGCGGCGCTTGCCGCGACGGTCGCCCTTGCCGCCGCGGCCACGGCCGAGGGGGCCGAGGCGCGTCCGGCGCTTCGCGACCAGGCCGGGATCGTCGAGGGGCTGCAGGTGATCGCGACCGCCAACATGATCCGCAAGCAGTGTCCGCGGATCGAGGCGCGGATGCTGACCGCCTATGGCTATATGCGCGGGTTGAAATCGCGGGCCTCGCGGCTTGGCTATTCCGATGCCGAGATCCGGGCCTTCGTCGAGGACAAGGCCCAGAAGGCGCGGGTCGAGGGCGCCGCGCGCGACTGGCTGGCGGCGCGGGGCGTCCGGCGCGACCAGCCCGAAAGCTATTGCCCGGTCGGTCTGGCCGAAATCAGGGCCCGGACCGAAATCGGTCGGCTTCTGAGGGCGCGCTAGGCATGGCGGTGCGGGCAGGCCCGATGCGGGCAAGGACAGGCGGGAGGACGGCCGGACAGGCGGCCTCTACGGCGGGGACGGGCGCCGGGCGCGCCCGCCCCGGGATCTAGGACGCAGCCCGCCGGACCGGGGGCGGGACGCAGCAAGCGACAAGGCAAGAGCATGGCACAGCTACGCAAGATCATCATCGACGGCACAGAGATCGAGGTCGACCCGGCCATGACGGTGCTTCAGGCCTGCGAGGTCGCCGGGATCGAGATCCCGCGCTTCTGCTACCATGAACGCCTGTCCATCGCCGGGAACTGCCGGATGTGTCTGGTCGAGATCGTGGGCGGCCCGCCGAAGCCCGCCGCCTCCTGCGCGATGCAGGTCAAGGACCTGCGCCCCGGCCCCGACGGTGCGCCGCCGGTCGTCAAGACCAACTCGCCCATGGTCAAGAAGGCCCGCGAGGGGGTGATGGAGTTCCTGCTGATCAACCACCCGCTCGACTGCCCGATCTGCGATCAGGGCGGCGAATGCGACCTGCAGGACCAGGCGATGGCCTATGGCGTCGATTTCAGCCGCTATCGCGAGCCCAAGCGCGCCTCGATCGACCCCGATCTGGGCCCGCTCGTCGGCACCTGCATGACCCGCTGCATCTCCTGCACCCGCTGCGTGCGCTTCACGACCGAGGTCGCGGGCATCACGCAGATGGGCCAGACCGGGCGCGGCGAGGATGCCGAGATCACCTCCTATCTGGGCCAGACGCTCGACAGCGAGCTGCAGGGCAACATCATCGACCTGTGCCCCGTGGGCGCGCTGACCTCGAAACCCTATGCCTTCACCGCCCGGCCCTGGGAGCTGACCAAGACCGAAACCATCGACGTGATGGACGCGCTGGGGTCTAACATCCGGGTCGATACCAAGGGCCGCGAGGTGATGCGGATCCTGCCGCGCAACCATGACGGCGTGAACGAGGAATGGATCTCGGACAAGACCCGCTTTGTCTGGGACGGGCTGAAACGCCAGCGGCTCGACCGGCCCTATCTCCGCGAGAACGGCAAGCTTCGGCCCGCGACCTGGCCCGAGGCGCTGCGCGCCGCCGCCGCCGCCATGACCGGCCGCAAGGTGACCGGGCTCATCGGCGATCTGGCCCCGGCCGAGGCGATCTTCGCGCTGAAATCGCTGGTCGAGGGTCTGGGCGGCACCGTCGAATGCCGGACCGACGGGGCCAAGCTGCCTGCGGGCAACCGCTCGGCCTATGTCGGCACCGCGGCCATCGAGGATATCGACCACGCCCGTCAGATCTATCTGATCGGCAGCAATCCCCGCGCCGAGGCGCCGGTGCTGAACGCCCGCATCCGCAAGGCCTGGATGCATGGCGCGGCCGTGCACAGGGTCGGCCCGGCCGTCGATCTGACCTATGACGTGATTGAGGAAGGCTCGGACCGCGCGGCGCTGGTGAAGCTGGCGAAAGCCGCGAAACCGGCAGAAGGCGCGCTGGTCATCGTCGGGCAGGGCGCGCTGATCGAGGCCGATGGCGCGGCCGTCCTCAGCCAGGCGATGGCGCTGGCGGGCGGGCTGGGCGCGGGGCTTCTGGTGCTGCACACCGCCGCCTCGCGGGTCGGCGCGCTGGATCTGGGCGCCGTCACCGAGGGCGGGATCGAGGCCGCGACGAAAGGCGCCGAGGTCATCTACAATCTGGGTGCCGACGAGGTCGAGATCGGCGAGGGGCCCTTCGTCATCTATCAGGGCAGCCATGGCGACCGCGGCGCGCATCGTGCCGACATCATCCTGCCCGGCGCGGCCTATACCGACGAGGCGGGGCTGTTCGTCAATACCGAAGGGCGGCCGCAGATGGCGCTGCGCGCGGGCTTCCCGCCGGGCGAGGCCAAGGAAAACTGGGCGATCCTGCGGGCGCTGTCGGCCGAACTGGGCGCGACGCTGCCCTTCAACGATCTGGTGCAGCTGCGCCGCAAGCTGGTCGCGGCGGCGCCGGATCTGGCGCTGGTCGACGAGGTGATCGTGAACCACTGGCAGCCGCTGCCGGTCTCCGAGCCCGCCCGGGCCGAGTTCCGCTATGCGGTCAAGGATTTCTACCTGACCAACCCGATTGCCCGTGCCTCGGCGCTGATGGCCGAGCTGTCGGCCAATGCCAAGGCCCGGCGCGCCGCGCCGATGGCGGCGGAATAGGGTGGGTCTGGCGCCCCGACATATGGCCGGGCTGGCCGTCGCGGTGGCGACCGGAACCGCGGCGGGCTGTTCGCCGCTGCCGGGCGCCAATCGTGAGGGCGTCGTGCCCGCCTATCTGGGTGCCGAGACCACGGCGCTGAAGGACGGGCTGGTCGAGGTGGCGCTGAAGATGCGCGATCCCGGCGGGGTCGCGGCGCTGGACGAGTACGGGCGCTGCGCGGTCGCGCGGCATGCGCTCGACACCGGGTTCGGCTTCGCGCGCCATCTGCGCACGCGGATCGGCCGCGAGCAGGGCGGCGTCTGGACGGCAGACGCGGTCTACATGATGACAAGGACGTTTCCGCGGGGCGTCAGCCGGGTCGATGCCCGGCAGGAAACAAAAGACTGCGCCGCGCGGGGCGTACCGACGGTCTGAGGAATGACGAGGCGAGATGGCTGACTTCATGGATACCGGCATTGGGCTGGCGCTTACGATCATGGCACATGGCCTGATGGTCATCGCCTTCGTGATGGTTTCGCTGCTGTTCCTGGTCTATGGCGACCGCAAGATCTGGGCGGCGGTGCAGATGCGGCGCGGGCCCAACGTGGTGGGGGTCTTCGGGATCCTGCAGACCGTGGCCGACGCGCTGAAATACGTGGTCAAGGAGGTGGTGATCCCCGCGGGGGTCGACCGCCCGGTCTTCTTCATCGCGCCGCTCATCGCCTTCGTGATGCCGCTCTTGTGCTGGGCGGTGATCCCGTTCTCGGACCGGCTGGTGATGGCCGACATCAACGTGGCCGTCCTCTACATCCTCGCGATCTCGTCGCTCGAGGTCTACGGCGTCATCATGGGCGGCTGGGCCTCGAACTCGAAATACGCCTTCCTCGGCTCGCTCCGCTCTGCCGCGCAGATGATCTCCTACGAGGTGTCGATCGGGCTGATCATCATCGGGGTGATCCTGTCCACGGGCTCGCTGAACTTCGGCGATATCGTCGCCGCCCAGGACGGCCGCTTCGGCTTCCTGTCCTGGTACTGGCTGCCGCATTTCCCGATGGTGTTCCTGTTCTTCATCTCGGCGCTGGCCGAAACCAACCGCCCGCCCTTCGACCTGCCGGAGGCCGAGTCCGAACTGGTCGCGGGCTATCAGGTGGAATACGGCTCGACGCCCTTCCTGCTGTTCATGGCCTGCGAATACATCGCGATCTTCCTGATGTGCGCGCTGATCAGCCTTCTGTTCTTCGGCGGCTGGCTGTCGCCGATCCCGGGTCTGCCCGATGGCGCGATCTGGATGGTGGCCAAGATGGCAGTGTTCTTCTTCCTCTTCTCGATGGTCAAGGCCATCGTCCCGCGCTACCGCTACGACCAGCTGATGCGGCTGGGCTGGAAGGTGTTCCTGCCGATGTCGCTGATCTGGGTCGTCGCGGTGGCCTTTTTCGCACAATTCGAGCTGTTCGGCGGCGCCTATGCCCGCTGGGCGGTGGGAGGCTGACATGGCTGCAATCGACTGGCAACGGGCGGGCAAGTACTTCCTGCTTCTGGACTTCTTCGAAGGCTTCAAGCTCGGGATGAAGTATTTCTTCGCCCCCAAGGCGACGCTGAACTATCCGCATGAAAAGGGGCCGCTCAGCCCCCGGTTCCGGGGCGAGCATGCGCTCCGGCGCTATCCCTCGGGCGAGGAACGCTGCATCGCCTGCAAGCTTTGCGAGGCGATCTGCCCGGCCCAGGCCATCACCATCGACGCCGAACCGCGCGAGGACGGCTCGCGCCGGACCACGCGCTACGACATCGACATGACCAAGTGCATCTATTGCGGCTTCTGCCAGGAAGCCTGTCCGGTCGATGCCATCGTCGAGGGGCCGAATTTCGAATTCGCGACCGAAACCCGCGAAGAGCTGTTCTACGACAAGGCCAAGCTGCTTGAGAACGGTGACCGCTGGGAGGCCGAGATCGCCCGCAACCTCGAACTGGACGCGCCCTACAGATGAGCGGATACGCGAAACTCTTCGAACAGATGCTGGAGCAGAGCCACAAGATGGCCCGCGCCTTCAACCCGGCGCTGGAAAGCTTTCAGGTGCACGGGTTCGACAAGCTGATCCCGACCATGCCCAAGGACTTCATGGACATGATGTGGGGCAACACGTTCAACCCCGAGGGGCTGGACAGCAAGACCCGACTGCTGGCGGTGATCGCAGGTCTGACGGTGCTGGGCGCGCAGGCCGATGCCCAGTTCAAGGTCACCGTGCGCCACGCGCTCGAGGCGGGCGCCACGGAACGGGAAGTCGCCGAGGTGATCTACCAGATGGCGATGCTGGGCGGGATCCCCGCCATGAGCCGGGCGCTGGAACTGGCGCAGACGGTGTTCGACGAAAAGGACGAGGAGACGGGCAAATGACCCTGGGTGAATTCGCGTTCTATGCGTTTTCGGTGGTGACCGTGGTCTCGGGCCTCTTCGTGGTCCTGGCGCGCAACCCCGTGCATTCGGTCCTGTGGCTGATCCTGGCCTTTCTCAGCTCGGCCGGGCTTTTCGTGCTGCTCGGGGCCGAATTCGTGGCGATGCTGATGGTGATCGTCTATGTCGGCGCCGTCGCCGTGCTGTTCCTGTTCGTCGTGATGATGCTCGATGTCGATTTCACCGAGCTCAAGGCGAAGATGGCGGCCTATTTCCCCATCGCGGGGCTCATCGGCGCGGTTTTCCTGGCGCAGCTGGTGCTGGTCTACGGCGTCTGGAAAAGCTCGGACGGCGCTGCGGCGCTGCGGGGCGCGCCTACGCCCGATCCGGCCGAGATTCACAACACGCTGGCGATCGGTCAGCTCATCTATGACGACTACATCCATCTCTTCCAGGCCGCCGGGCTGGTGCTGCTGGTCGCGATGATCGGGGCCATCGTGCTGACGCTTCGCCACCGGCCGAACGTCAAGCGTCAGAACGTGCTGGCGCAGATGTATCGCGACCCGGCGAAGGCGATGGAACTGAAAGACGTGAAACCGGGGCAGGGGCTGTGAGCGGCGCCGCGACCCCGGAACGGAAGGGAATAGCGGGCGGACGGCCCGGAGGGACGGAATGATCGGACTGGAACATTACCTGACGGTGGCCGCGGCGTTGTTCGTCATCGCCATCTTCGGGATCTTCGTGAACCGCAAGAACGTGATCGTCATCCTGATGTCGATCGAGCTGATGCTCTTGTCGGTCAACATCAACCTGGTCGCCTTCTCGGCCTATCTGGGCGACCTGGTCGGCCAGATCTTCACCATGTTCGTGCTGACCGTCGCCGCGGCCGAGGCCGCCATCGGGCTTGCCATCCTGGTCTGCTTCTACCGCAACCGCGGGTCGATCGCGGTCGACGATGTCAACGTGATGAAAGGCTAGGGGCTCATGGAAAAGATCATCCTCTTCGCCCCGCTGATCGGCGCGCTGCTGTGCGGCTTCGGCTACCGGATGTTCGGCGAGAAGGCCGCGATGTGGATCACCACCGCGATGGTATTCCTGTCGATGCTATTCTCCTGGGTCGTGTTCATGGGCTTCGACGGCGAGATGCGCCAGGTCGAGATCTTCCGCTGGATCGACAGCGGCAGCTTCGTGGCCGACTGGGCGATCCGGGTCGACCGGCTGACCGCGATCATGCTGATCGTGGTGACGACCGTCTCGGCCTTCGTCCATCTCTACAGCTTCGGCTACATGGCGCATGACCCCGAATGGCGCGAGGGCGAAAGCTACAAGCCGCGCTTCTTCGCCTATCTGTCCTTCTTCACCTTCACCATGCTGGCGCTGGTGACGGCCGACAACCTCGTGCAGCTGTTCTTCGGCTGGGAGGGCGTGGGCGTCGCCTCCTACCTCTTGATCGGGTTCTATTACCGCAAACCCTCGGCCAATGCCGCGGCGATCAAGGCCTTCGTGGTCAACCGGGTCGGAGATTTCGGCTTCCTGCTGGCGATGTTCGCGCTGTTCTTCCTGCTCGACAGCGTCCGCTTCGACGACATCTTCGACAAGGCGCCCGAGCTGGCGACGATGCAGCTGAGCTTCCTGAACGGCACCTGGAGCGCGGCGAATGTGGTGGGTGTGCTGCTGTTCATCGGGGCGATGGGGAAATCGGCACAGCTGTTCCTGCATACCTGGCTGCCCGACGCGATGGAGGGCCCGACGCCCGTCTCGGCGCTGATCCACGCCGCGACCATGGTCACGGCCGGGGTGTTCCTGGTCTGCCGGATGTCGCCGGTGCTGGAATTCGCGCCCGATGCGAAAAACATGATCGTCTTCATCGGCGCCACCACGGCCTTCTTCGCGGCGACCGTGGGTCTGGTACAGAACGACATCAAGCGGGTGATCGCCTATTCGACCTGTTCGCAGCTCGGCTACATGTTCGTGGCGGCGGGCGTCGGGGTCTATTCGGCGGCGATGTTCCACCTGCTGACGCATGCCTTCTTCAAGGCGCTGCTGTTCCTCTGCGCGGGCTCGGTGATCCATGCCATGCATCACGAACAGGACATGCGGAACTATGGCGGGCTCAGGAAGAAGATCCCCTTCACCTTCTGGACCATGGTGATCGGCACGCTCGCGATCACCGGCGTCGGCATTCCGCTGACCCATATCGGCTTCGCGGGCTTCCTGTCGAAGGATGCCATCATCGAAAGCGCCTGGGGCGGGCATGCCTATTTCGCCTTCTGGATGCTCGTGATCGCGGCGGCCTTCACCAGCTTCTATTCGTGGCGGCTGATCTTCATGACCTTCTTCGGCGAGCCGAAGGGCGACCGGCATGCCCATGACCATGCCCATGAAAGCCCCGTGACCATGCTGGTGCCGCTGGGCGTGCTGAGCGTCGGGGCGGTGCTGGCGGGCATGATGTGGTACGGCAACTTCTTCGGCGACCATGACAGCGTGAACCGCTTCTACGGGGTGCCCTCGCATGAGGTGGCCGCCGTCGCGGGGCATGGCGAGACCGCCGCCGAGGGCGAAGCCGCGGCCGCGTTGCCGGGGCAGGGCGCGATCTATACCGCGCCCGACAACCACGCGATGGAAAACGCCCATCACGCGCCGCAATGGGTCAAGGCCTCGCCCTTCCTGGCGATGCTGGCGGGCTTCGCCGTGGCGTGGCTCTTCTACATCAACAAGCCCGAGCTTCCGGGCCAGACCGCGCGTGCGGCCCGTCCGCTGTACCTGTTCCTGCTGAACAAGTGGTATTTCGACGAGCTTTATGACGCGATCATCGTCCAGCCCGCCCGCAATATCGGGCGCGCGCTCTGGAAGGGAGGCGATGGCAGCATCATCGATGGCGGCATCAACGGGGTGGCGATGGGCATCGTGCCCTTCTTCACCCGCGTCGCCGGGCGGCTGCAGTCGGGCTATCTGTTCCACTACGCCTTCGCCATGGTCATCGGCATTGCCGTACTCGTTACCTGGATGGCTCTGACCGGAGGGGCCGAGTAATGGACAACCTGCTTTCGATCATCACCTTCACGCCCCTGATCGCGGCGCTGATCCTCGGCGTCTTCCTCAAGGGCGACAGCCCCTCGGATCAGGCCAACGCGAAATGGGTGGCACTGATCGCGACGACGGCGACCTTCCTGATCTCGCTCTTCGTGCTGTTCGAGTTCGATCCCTCGGATGCCGGCTTCCAGTTCGTCGAGGACCGGTCCTGGCTGCTGGGCCTGCGCTACAAGATGGGCGTCGACGGCATCTCGATCCTCTTCGTGATGCTGACCACCTTCCTGATGCCGATCACCATCGGCGCCTGCTGGACGGTGACGCACCGGGTGAAGGAATACATGATCGCCTTCCTGGTGCTGGAAACGCTGATGCTCGGCGTCTTCTGCGCGCTCGATCTGGTGCTGTTCTACCTGTTCTTCGAGGGCGGCCTGATCCCGATGTTCCTGATCATCGGCATCTGGGGCGGCAAGGACCGGATCTACGCCACCTTCAAGTTCTTCCTCTACACCTTCCTCGGGTCCGTCCTGATGCTGGTGGCGATGGTGGCCATGTACATGGATGCGGGCACCACCGACATTCCGACCCTGCTGGCGCATCAGTTCAGCGCGGGCGACATCGTCATCGGCGGCAAGACGATTGTCGGCGGCATGCAGACCTTCCTGTGGTTCGCTTTCCTCGCCTCCTTCGCGGTCAAGATGCCGATGTGGCCGGTCCATACCTGGCTGCCCGACGCCCACGTGCAGGCGCCGACGGCGGGGTCCGTGGTGCTGGCGGCGATCATGCTGAAGATGGGCGGCTACGGCTTCCTGCGCTTCAGCCTGCCGATGTTCCCGGTCGCTTCGGACATCTGGGCGCCGCTGATCTTCTGGATGTCGGCCATTGCCATCGTCTACACCTCGCTGGTGGCGCTGGCGCAGCAGGACATGAAGAAGCTGATCGCCTATTCCTCGGTCGCCCATATGGGCTACGTGACCATGGGCATCTTTGCCGCGAACCAGCAGGGCGTCGACGGCGCGATCTTCCAGATGCTGAGCCACGGCTTCGTCTCGGGCGCGCTCTTCCTCTGCGTGGGCGTGATCTACGACCGCATGCACACCCGCGAGATCGACGCCTATGGCGGGCTGGTGAACCGGATGCCCGCCTATGCGCTGGTCTTCATGCTGTTCACCATGGCCAATGTCGGCCTGCCGGGCACCAGCGGGTTCATCGGCGAGTTCCTGACGCTGGCGGGCATCTTCCAGGTCAATACCTGGGTGGCGGCGGTCGCCGCGACCGGGGTGATCCTGTCGGCGGCCTATGCGCTGTGGCTTTACCGCCGGGTGGTCTTTGGCGACCTGATCAAGGAAAGCCTGCGCACCATCACCGACATGAACCTGCGTGAACGCGCGATGTTCGCGCCGCTGGTGGCGATGACCCTGCTTCTGGGCGTCTACCCGTCGCTGGTGACCGACATCATCGGGCCCTCGGTCGAGGCGCTTCTTTCGAACTACCAGATGGCACTGGCCGAGACCCCGGTCTCGACCCAGCTGGCCGGAAACTGAGGGGAACGAGATGATCTCTGACGATCTTTCCGTCGTCCTGCCGGAAATCATCCTTTCGGTCTACGCGATGCTGGCGCTGGTCGGGGCCGTCTATACCGGCAAGGACAAGGCGGCGCCGGTGCTGGTCTGGACCACCTCGGCGCTGATGCTGGCGCTGGCGGTCTGGATCGGGCTGACCGCGGGGCCGACCGAAACCGCCTTCGGCGGCGCGCTGATCGATGACGGCTTCGCCCGCTTCGCCAAGGTGGTGGTGCTGGCCTCGGCCGCGCTTGTCATGCTGATGAGCCAGGACTACATGCGCCGCCAGAAGACGTTGCTGTTTGAATTCCCGGTGCTGATCACGCTGGCGGTCGTCGGCATGATGCTGATGGTCTCGGCGGGCGATCTGATGACGCTTTACATGGGGCTCGAGCTGCAATCGCTGGCGCTGTATGTCGTCGCCGCGATCCGGCGCGACAACCTGAAATCGACCGAGGCCGGGCTGAAGTACTTCGTACTCGGCGCGCTCTCGTCGGGTCTTCTGCTTTACGGCGCCTCGCTGACCTACGGCTATTCCGGCACCACGCTGTTTGCGGGCATCCTTGCCTCGATCGGCGACGGGCCGATCGGCATCGGGCTGCTTTTCGGGCTGGTCTTCATGATCACGGGCCTTGCCTTCAAGGTCTCGGCGGTGCCCTTCCACATGTGGACGCCCGATGTCTATGAGGGCGCGCCGACGCCGGTCACCGCCTTCTTCGCGACCGCGCCCAAGATGGCCGCGATGGCGCTGTTCGCCCGCGTGCTGTTCGACGCCTTCGGGTCGGTGCCGGGCGACTGGGGCCAGGTGATCGCGGTTCTGTCGCTGCTGTCGATGTTCCTTGGGGCCTTCGCCGGGATCGGCCAGCGCAACTTCAAGCGGCTGATGGCCTATTCCTCGATTGCCCATATGGGCTTCGCGCTGATGGGGCTGGTTGCGGGCACCGCGCTTGGGGTGCAGGCGATGCTGGTCTACATGGCGATCTATGTCACCATGAGCATCGGCACCTTCGCCTTCATCATGGGCATGCAGAAGGACGGCCAGCCGGTCGTCGATATCCGCAGCCTGAACATGTATGCCTCGGTCGAGCCGCTGAAGGCGCTGGCGCTGATGATGCTTCTGTTCAGCCTTGCGGGCGTGCCGCCCTTCGTGGGCTTCTTCGGGAAGTTCTACGTCATCAAGGCGGCGGTCGATGGCGGCTATGTCTGGCTGGCCGTGGCGGGCGTGATCGCCTCGGTGATCTCGGCCTTCTACTACCTGCGCATCGTCTTCTACATGTATTTCGGCGAGGAGGGCGACCGCCGCCTCGACGGAACCATGCCGCCGGTGATGTGGGGCATCATGATGGTCGCGTCCTTCGCGATGATCGTGGGGGTCGTGAACCTCTTCGGCGTCGAGGGGCTGGCGCTGGCCGCGGCTCAGACCCTTGTCAACTGAGGGGCAGGGCTGGCACTGGCCGGCCGGGCATGACCTGATCCTGCTCGACGAGGTCGACAGCACCATGGCCGAGGCCCGGCGGCGCCGCGACATCACGCGGCCGACCTGGATCGTCGCCCGCCGCCAGACGGCCGGCGTCGGCCGCCGGGGCCGGGCCTGGGGCGCGCCCGAGGGCAACCTTGCCGCGACCCTGGTGCTGGCGCCGGGGTGCCCGCCCGCGACGGCCGCGCTTTATTCCTTCGTGACGTCGTTTTCGCTGTATGCAACCTGTCTGGCCTATGTCGAGGACCGCGAGGCGATCACGCTGAAATGGCCCAATGACGTGCTGCTGAACGGCGGCAAGCTGGCGGGCATCCTGCTTGAATCCGAAGGGACGATGTCCGAGGTCGGGCGACTGTCGATCGGGCTCGGGGTCAATCTCAACGCCTTGCCCGAGGCCTCGGTGGTCGAGCCCCGGGCCTTGATGCCGGTGACGCTGGCCGAAGAGATCGGCGATGCCGTCGATCCGCTGGAATTCCTGGCTTTCTTCGCCGAGCATTTCGCCCATCAGGACCGGTTCTTCCGCGACGAGGGCTTCGGGCCGCTGCGGTCGGCCTGGCTGGAACGCGCCGCGCGGCTGGGCGACACGATCACCGCGCGGATGGGCGCCGAAGAGATCTCGGGGCGGTTCCTGACAGTAGACGAGGACGGGCAGCTTGTCCTAGAGACGCCCGGCGGACGGCGTGCCATTGCTGCTGCGGACGTGTTCTTCTGACGGGGGACCCCCATGCTTCTTTGCATCGACTGCGGCAACACCAATACGGTGTTTTCGCTTTGGGACGGTGAAAGGTTCCTCTGCACGCTCAGGACGGCGACCGAGCATACCCGAACGGCCGATCAGTACTATGTCTGGTTCTCGACGCTGCTGGCGCGTTATCGGATCGAGCCCGAGATTACCGACGCCATCATCTCGTCGACGGTGCCGCGGGTCGTCTTCAACCTGCGGGTCTTCACCGACCGGTTCTTCAACATCCGCCCCTGGGTCGTGGGCAAGCCCGAATGCCTGTTGCCGCACTTGCCCCGGGTCGATCAGGGCACCAATGTCGGGCCCGACCGGCTGGTCAACACGGCCGGGGCCTTCGACCGGCACGGGGGCGATCTGATCGTGGTCGATTTCGGCACTGCCACCACCTTCGACGTGGTCGGGCAGGACGGGGCCTATCTGGGCGGCGTGATCGCGCCGGGGGTGAATCTCAGCCTCGAGGCGCTGCACATGGCGGCGGCGGCGCTGCCGCATGTGGATGTGACAAAGCCCGACCGGGTGATCGGCACGAATACGGTTGCCTGCATGCAGTCAGGTGTGTTCTGGGGCTATGTGGGGCTGGTGCGCGAGATCTGCGACAGGATCCGCACGGAATATGACCGGCCGATGCGCGTCATCGGCACCGGGGGGCTTGCGCCTCTATTCGCGCAGGGCGATGTCCTGTTCGACCAGATCGAGGACGACCTGACCATGCACGGGCTGACCGTGATCCACGCCTATAACAAGGAAAACGGGGCGATATGAGCAAGAACAGACTGATCTACCTTCCCCTCGGCGGCGCCGGGGAAATCGGCATGAACGCCTATGTCTACGGCTATGGCGCCCCCGGGAAGGAGCGTCTGATCCTCGTGGACCTGGGCGTGACCTTTCCCAACATGGACACAAGCCCCGGCGTCGACCTGATCTTCGCCGACATCGCCTGGCTCGAGGAACGCCGCGACCGGCTTGAGGCGATCTTCATCACCCATGCCCATGAGGATCATGTGGGCGCTTTGGGGCATCTCTGGCCGCGGCTCAAGGCGCCGGTCTATGCCCGACCCTTCACCGGCACCATTGCCCGGCTGAAGATGGAGGATCAGGGCCAGGACCCCGAAACCGTCCGCTTCGTCGAGCCCTGGCCGAACCGGATCGCGGCGGGACCGTTCCAGGTGTCCTATCTGCCGGTGTCGCATTCGATTCCCGAAAGCTCGGGGCTGGTCATCGACACGCCGGTGGGGCGGATCGTTCATACCGGCGATTTCAAGCTCGACCGCACGCCCATCGTCGGCGACCCCTTCGACCCGGATCTCTGGGCCGAGGTCGCGGCGGACGGCGTCAAGGTGCTGACCTGCGATTCGACCAACGTCTTCTCGCCCAATCCGGGTCGGTCCGAAACCACGGTGGGTCCGGCGATCCGCCAGCTTGTGGAACGGGCCGAGGGCATGGTGGTGGCCACCACCTTCGCCTCGAACATCGCGCGGCTGAAGACCCTGGCCGAGGCCGGGCGCGACGCGGGCCGGTCGATCTGTCTTCTGGGGCGGGCGATGCGGCGGATGATCGAGGCGGGCGTCGAAAGCGGGGTGCTGACCGATTTTCCCAAGGTCGTCAGCCCCGAAGAGGCGGCCGACCTGCCGCGTGACAAGGTGATGCTGATCGTGACCGGCAGCCAGGGCGAACGTCGCGCCGCCTCGGCCCAGCTGTCGCGCGGCAAGTACATGGGGCTCAGCCTCGCTGCGGGCGATCTTTTCCTCTTTTCGTCCAAGACCATTCCGGGCAACGAGCGCGACGTGATCCGCATCGTCAACGCACTGTCCGAAATGGGCGTCGACGTGGTGTCGGACGATGCCGATCTCTATCACGTCTCGGGCCATGCCAACCGGCCGGACCTGTCGCGCATCCACACGCTGATGAAGCCCGAAATGGTCGTGCCGATGCATGGCGAACACCGCCACCTGCGCGAGCATGTGAAACTGGCCGCCGAGAACGGGCTGCCGGCGGTGGTCGCGGTCAACGGCACGATGCTGGATCTGGGCGGCGACCGGCCGCAGCCGGTCGAATTCATCGAGACCGGGCGGACCTATCTTGACGGCGCGGTGCAGATCGGCGCGATGGACGGGATCGTCCGCGACCGCATCCGCATGGCGCTGAACGGGCTGGTGGTCGTGACCGTGATCCTCGACGAAGAGGACGAGCCGCTGGGCGAGCCCTGGGTCGATCTGACCGGCCTGCCCGAGACCGGGCGGTCGCGCGCGGCGCTGTCCGAGGTGCTGGAGGAGGATCTGGACCAGTTCCTGCGCCGGGCCGACGACAAGACGCTGGCCGATGACGACAAGATCGAGGAGGCGATGCGCCGGATCGTGCGCCAGTCGGCACAGACCGAGATCGGCAAGAAGCCCGAGGTCGTGGTGGTCATCAGCCGCCTGAGCGCCTGAACCCCGGCCCCAGTTTCAAGCCCCGGCCCCAAGTCCCGGTCTCGAGCCTCAGTCTGGGGCCTGAGATCAGGGGCCGAGCCCCCGGCCTTAGCGCCAGCACGCGACAGGAAATGAAAAGGCGCCCGACGGGGCGCCTTTTTCGTCATGTCTCGTTGTGCCAGCAGGGGCGGGGGCGCTTATTCGGCGCTCTCTTCCACCTGATCCTCGGTCACCGGTTCGGGTTCGCTTTTCGGCTTGAACGACCGCAGCAGGAAGGCGGGCATGTGATCGCCCATCCCCACCACGGGTTCGTCCCGATAGCCGCGGTCGCGGCCGCCGCGCCGGTTGTTGGTCCCGCTCCGGCCTTGCCTGTTGCGGTCGTGGCTGTCCGACCGCTCGTGGGTATGAGCGTTGCGGTCCTCGCCATGCCGGTCGGCGGTCCTGTCGGGCTGTCGCTCGGCCCCCCTGTCGCTGCTGTTCCGCTCCCGGCGGTCGCCGCGCTGGGGCCGGGCGCTGCTGCGCTCTTCGGTCCGCTCCGGCGCCGAGGCGCCGGCCTCGTCGGCATGACGGCCGCGCTTGCCGCGATCGTCGCTGCCGCCTTTCAGCGGGCTGTCGACGCGCGGGATCTGCTTTTCGACCAGATCCTCGATGGCAGTCAGCCATTTCTCGTCATGGGGCACGCAGATGGTCAGCGCCTTGCCCTCGCGGCCCGCGCGGCCGGTGCGGCCGATCCGGTGCACGTAATCCTCGGCATGGGAGGGCACGTCGTAGTTGAACACGTGACTGACCGCGGGCACGTCCAGACCGCGCGCGGCGACGTCCGAGGCGATCAGGAACCGCAGCTTGCCTTCGCGGAAGGATTCCAGCGTCCGGGTCCGCTGCGACTGGTCCAGATCGCCATGGATCGGGGCCGCGTCATAACCATGGGTCTTGAGCGACTTGGCGACGATGTCGACCTCGGTCTTGCGGTTGCAGAAGATGATGGCGTTCTTGCAGCCCTCGCCCTCGCGGTCGATCAGCGCGCGCAGCAGCTCGCGCTTTTCCTTGGCCTGCCGGTCCTTGCGCGAGGCGGTATAGCAGATCACGGCCTGTTCGATGCTTTCGGCGGCGCTGGCCCGGCGGGCGACCTCGATCTTGGCCGGGGCCGAGAGGAAGGTGTTGGTCACACGCTCGATCTCGGGCGCCATGGTGGCCGAGAAGAACAGCGTCTGCCGGGTGAAGGGGGTCAGCTGGAAGATCCGCTCGATATCCGGGATGAAGCCCATGTCGAGCATCCGGTCCGCCTCGTCCACCACCATGATCTGGACGCCGGTCAGCAGCAGCTTGCCGCGCTCGAAATGGTCCAGCAGGCGGCCGGGCGTCGCGATTAGCACGTCGACGCCCTTGTCGATCAGCGCGTCCTGTTCCTTGAAGCTGACACCGCCGATCAGAAGCGCCTTCGACAGCTTGGTCTTCTTGGCATAGGTGTCGAAGTTCTCGGCGACCTGGGCCGCCAGTTCGCGGGTCGGCGCCAGCACCAGGCTGCGCGGCATCCGCGCCCGGGCCCGGCCGCGGCCGAGCAGGGTGATCATCGGCAGAACGAAGCTGGCCGTCTTGCCGGTGCCGGTCTGGGCGATGCCCAGAACATCGCGACCTTCAAGCGCAGGGGGGATGGCCCCGGCCTGGATCGGGGTCGGCGCGGTGTAGCCCGCGTCGGAAACGGCGGAAAGAACCTTGGGGTCGAGCCCCAGTTCAGCAAAAGTCGTCATGTAAGTCCTTGGCTCAGTTGCAGCATCATGGCCGCACCTGTCGCACGCGGCCTAGACCGGCCGTATTGCCAGTCAGATCCTCATTCGCGGCTCGATAGAGCAAACTCGCGCTTTCGTCAAGTTGAACGCCCGTGTGCGCGCGCCTGAGGTGTCACGGGTCAGGTGAAGACCCGCCAGATGAAGACGATTTCCGGCAAGAGCATGCAATAGGCCAGGAACGCGACCAGCCCGTCGCGGGTCGACATCGCAAGCCCCAGCATCAGCACATGCAGCGACAGCACGAAGGGCAGGCCGGGGATGAAGCCCAGCAGGAAGATCAGAACCCCCGTCGCCATCAGGATCAGTGCGATCAGGCGGGTGGCCAGACCGCTTTCCACAAACGTCACAAGCCGCGGCGCCAGCAGCGGGCGCAGCCACAGGGCGGCCGGTTGTGCCCGTGCGACCGAGACCGCCAGCACATGGCCCGAAAGATGCACCCGACGCAGCCGCCCGGGCAGCCAGAGCGTGGTCTTGCCGGTGATCATTCGCCCGCCGATCAGGATCATGAAGACCGCGACCACCCCGGGCAGGCCGGGCAGCATGCCGACCGGCAGGATCAGGAAGGCCGAGAGCATCACCAGCAGCGGCCCGAAGCCGCGCGCGCCCAGCGTCTCGATCAGATCGGCCACGCTGACGCGGTCGCTCGCCAGCGCCAGCGCCGCAAGGTCTTCGAGAAGGCTCGAGATGATCCAGTCGTCTGGGGCACTCATCGGCGGTCGGTCGGGTGAAGGGGGACGGCCGACGGGCGGCGCGGACGAAAACGGGTCTCGCTGTCATGTCGCGGCGGCGGCGCGCGAATTCAAGGGGCGGGACCTGCGCCCGGGATCTTGTCATGGAACTGACACGGGGCGGATTCGCGGCTGTTGCAGGGCCTCTGTAGGGCAACGGGCACACGCTCATCGAGATAGGGAATCAACGATGAAAAACAGTCTGTTCCTGCTTTCGGCCGCGGTTGTCGCGCTGGCCGGTCCGGCGCTGGCCGAAGAGACCTTTCCGGCAACGCTGGCCGGTCACGCGGTGCTGCCCGCGATGACCATGGTCGCGCCGCCCGCCGATGCGCCGCGCGACGCCTGGATCTCGGGCAAGTTCACCGGGACCGCGCGGAACATGGTGCCGATGAGCGCGATGGGCGACACTGGCAAGCTGCACGGCAACCGCGCGACCGGCATCGCGCTGCCCTTCATCGGCCAGCCGCTGCAGGGCTTTTCGGGTTTCGCGATGGACCGCGCCGAGGACGGGTCGGTCTATGCGCTGACCGATAACGGCTTCGGGTCCAAGGCCAACAGCCCCGACGCGATGCTGTTCTTCCACCGCATCGCGCCCGATTTCGCGACCGGCAAGGTGGACGTGAAGGAAACCGTCTTCCTGCGCGATCCCGATTTCAGGGTGCCCTTCCGCATCGCCTATGAGGGCAGCGAGGGCCGCTATCTGACCGGCGCCGATTTCGACCTTGAAAGCCTTCAGCTGGTCGACGGCTCGCTCTGGATCGGCGAGGAGTTCGGCCCCTATCTGCTGAACGTCTCGCTCGACGGCGTGGTGCTGGGCGTCTACCCGACCATGGCCGATGGCAAGGAACTGAGAGGCGCCGACAACCCCGCCGTGTCCGCGACCTCGGTGCCCGGCACCGACTGGAAATCGCAGCGCTCGGGCGGCTACGAGGGCATGGCCCTGCAGCCCGGCACGTCCAAGCTCTGGGCGATGCTCGAAAAACCGATCCTCGGCGATGACGGCAAGCCCGAGGGCGATTTCCTGCGGGTGATGGCTTTCGATACGGCATCGAAGGACTGGACCGGAGAGATGTTCAAGTTCGCCCTTGCCGAGGGCGCGACCGCGATCGGCGATTTCAACTTCATCGACGACACCCACGCGCTGGTGATCGAGCGCGACAACGGCGAGGGCGATCCCAGCCTGAAATGCGACGGCGCGCCAGCCGCCGACTGCTTCCCGGCACCCGCGCTGCACAAGTGGATCGTGCTGATCGACACGTCGGATGTGGATGCCGACGGGTTCGTCCGCCGGATCGGCCATATCGACCTGATGGACATCGCCGATCCCGACGGGGTGGCCCGGCTTGACACCGATGCGGCACGCGATCTGACGGGCAAGTTCACCTTCCCGTTCTTCACCATCGAGGACGTGATGCGGGTCGACGACACCCATATCCTTGTCGCCAACGACAACAACCTGCCGTTCTCGTCGGGCCGCAAGCTCGACGCCGCCGCCGATAACGAGGTGATGCTGCTGAGCGTGCCGGAGCTGCTGTCGGCGAAGTAAAACCACTTCTGTAGAACACAAGGGTCAGCCGGGAACGCATCCGGCTGCCCTTTCCGGTCCGTTCTTGACCGGTGCAAACTGCGTTCCGGCATATCTCCGTTGACTAAGGCGGTCACTATGTCCAGCTTGAAACTGGGTCATCGCGGACAGCCCTTGGCGGCCTCACCGCCTCGGTGCACAGATGTGGAGGTACTTTTGCCGGTTCCATTCGCATTCCTTTTATGGGCTCTGGGGCAGGGCCTTGTTCAGGTGTTTACGAAGCCCTGGCCCTGGATCGCACTGTTCGGCTGGTTTGCCGTTGCAAAGGTCGATTTTGGCGCCATCGGAGACCAAGCGAGAGCGGCGATTTGGTCGCTCTGGCCCCTCGTTATTATCGTGGTCCTTGGCTGGATTGCTGTCGAGACGGTCAGAATCTGGATCGGTCGGGGTCGATAGGGCGCGATGCGCGGGCACCGGGATACCGGCTTTCTCTACCGGGCGTTGGTGCTCTGTGTCGTGGCGCTTACGGTCGGGCTCGGGGCTGTGGTTGTTGCCACCAACCATGAACTCGAAAAGGTTGTGGCTCCGTCGCTCTACCGAAACCTGCTGCTGTTTCTGGGGCCACTTGTCGCCATTTGTCTCACCGGCTTCTCTCTGTTCAGTCGATCATTCTCGCGGCGCAGTTTCCTTTCCGAGCTGTTGATCCTCCTGGCAAGTTATTGCGTGTTCCTGAGCGTCTACTTGCCCCATGTCCTTACGTTTCGCGGGGAGGCGGGGAAAACTTGCCATTTCTGGCAGTTCGGTTGTGCGGACGTGGCGCCGGAACCCGATCATCGCCTCACGATCACGGGTCTTGTTCTCGCCGCCGCGATCTATCTGATCGTTTTCCTGCGCGAAGGCATCTTCCGGGTGAGAAACGACAACTGAAGAGTTCGACGTCTGTTCGCATCGGAAGGTCATGGCGCTCGCGCGCTTTTGCGCCATTTGCCATTTCGGCTGCCGCCGAAAGGTGATCTAGCTCGGCTCAGCTTTCGCGCGAGACTCTGGCGCCCGGCGCCGCGGCCGGTTGCGGTCTGCGACCCAAGCGATGCGGGTGCTGCGGCCGCCCGGCGCGAGAGCGGCCCCCGGGCGGCGCCAGCGGGGCTGTCCGGCGGCCGTCTGGAAGATGCAAGGAGAAGAGAATGCACACCAACAAGCTCGTTGTCATCGGGGCAGGGCATGTCGGGTCCTATGTCCTGGCCGATGCCATGAAGATCGGCCTTTTTGCCGAGATCGGCGTCATCGACATCCTCGAAAACGTGGCCTTCGGCGAGGCGCTCGACCAGGCGCAGGCGACGGCCTTGCCCTATATGAGCAATATCAAGGTCACCTCGGGCGGCTACGAGCAATGCGTCGACGCCGACGTGATTGTTGTGGCCGCGGGGCCAAGCGTCATTCCCGACCCCGACGATCCCAAGGCCGAGCCCGACCGCACCCTCTTGACCACCACCAATTGCAAGGTCATCCGCGAGGTGATGGCGGGGATCGTCAGGCACACGACCGAGGCCATCGTCATCCTGATCACCAATCCGCTCGATACCATGGTCTACATCGCCGAGAACGAATTCGGCTATCCGCGCGGGCGGGTCTTCGGGACGGGGACGATGCTTGATTCAGCGCGGCTCCGGAAGGTCGTGGCCGACGCCTGCGGGATCGACCCGAAATCGGTCACCGGCTTCATGATGGGCGAACATGGCAGCACCGCCTTCCCGGTCCTGAGCCATGTCAATGTGGCGGGCATCCCCTTCGCAGATCTCGGCCGCCATTTCGAGGCGCTGGACGACATCAGCGACCCCGAGACGGTCAAGGCCCGGGTCATCAGCGCCGCCTATGACGTCTTCAACGGCAAGGGCTGGACCAATGCGGGTGTCGCCCAGTCGGCGGTGACGATGGCGCGCGCCGTGCTGCTGGATGAACGCAGCGTCTTTCCCGCCTGCACCACCCTGCGCGGCCAGTATGGCCATGACGGCGACGTGGCGCTCAGCATGCCCTGCGTGCTGGGGCGCGAGGGGATCGTGAAACAGCTTCCGGTCAGCCTGAACGACTGGGAAACGGCGAAGCTGGCCGAAAGCATCGCCTTTATCCAGTCCGCGATGCGCGATGCCGGCACCGGGCCGGAAAAAGCCGTCGCCTGACGACCCGAAAACGGCGGGCCTCGGGGCCCGCCGCCTCGCGATCAGTTGGTCTGCATTTCCTTGGTTGCCGACAGCGTCAGTTCGGGATGGTCGCGGACCACGCGGTCGATGTCCCATTGCAGCCGGGTCATGTAGACCACGTCGCCGTCATTGTCGGTCGCCATGTGCTGCTTGTTCTTCTGCACGAAGCTCTCGACCGCCGTCTTCTCGCCATGGACCCAGCGGGCCGAGGTGAATTGCGAGGGTTCGAACCGCACCGGCAGGCCGTATTCCAGCTCGATCCGGCTGGCCAGCACCTCGAATTGCAGCGCGCCGACGACGCCGACGATGAAGCCCGAGCCCACCATCGGCTTGAAGACCTTGGCCGCGCCCTCCTCGGCGAATTGCATCAGCGCCTTGTCGAGATGCTTGGCCTTCATCGGGTCGCCCGCGCGGCAGTTCTTCAGCAGCTCCGGCGCAAACGAAGGAATGCCCGTGACCTTCAGCGCCTCGCCCTCGGTCAGCGTGTCGCCGATGCGCAATTGCCCGTGGTTCGGGATGCCGATGATGTCGCCCGCCCAGGCCTCTTCGGCCAGTTCCCGGTCGGCCGCCAGAAACAGCACCGGGCTCGACACCGTGATCGGCTTTTTCGAGCGCACATGGGTCAGCTTCATGCCGCGCTGGAAATGGCCCGAGGCGAGACGCACGAAGGCCACCCGGTCGCGGTGCTTGGGGTCCATGTTGGCCTGCACCTTGAAGACGAAGCCCGCGACGGTCGGTTCCTCGGGCGCGATCTGGCGCGGTTCGGCCGCCTGGATCTGCGGCTCGGGGCCATAGGTGGCGATGCCGTCCATCAGCTCCTTCACCCCGAACGAGTTGATCGCCGAGCCGAACCAGATCGGCGTCATATGCCCTTCCAGCACCGCCTGCGGGTCGAGCGCGGGCAGAAGCTCCTTCGCCATCTCGACCTCTTCGATCAGCTTCTCGCGCAGATCCTGCGGCACATGCTTGGCCAGTTTCGGATCGTCGAGCCCCTCGATCTTGATCGACTCGGCCACCTTGTTGCGGTCGGCCCGGTCCATCAGTTCCAGCCGGTTCCGCAGCATGTCGTAACAGCCCAGGAACTCGCGCCCGACCCCGATCGGCCAGGAAGCGGGCGTCACATGGATCGCCAGCATCTCCTGGATCTCGTCGATGATCTCGAAGGTGTCGCGGCTTTCGCGGTCCATCTTGTTGCAGAAGGTCAGGATCGGCAGATCGCGCAGCCGGCAGACCTCGAACAGCTTCCGGGTCTGGCTTTCCACCCCCTTGGCACCGTCGATCACCATCACCGCCGCGTCGACCGCGGTCAGCGTGCGATAGGTATCCTCGGAAAAGTCGCTGTGGCCGGGGGTGTCGACCAGATTGAAGCGGAACTCGCGATAGTCGAAGGACATCGCCGAGGCCGAGACGGATATGCCCCGGTCCTGTTCCATCTTCATGAAATCCGACCGCGTCCGCCGCGCCTCGCCCTTGGCGCGCACCTGTCCGGCCATCTGGATCGCGCCACCATACAGCAGGAACTTCTCGGTCAGCGTGGTCTTGCCCGCATCGGGGTGCGAGATGATGGCAAAGGTGCGCCTCCGGGAAATTTCCGGCGGCAGGGCGGGGCGGTTCGACGGGGCATCCAGCATGGCCGCGGATATAGGTCAGGCGCGGGTCCCGCGCAATCATCATCGGTGCGGCGGTTAGGGGCCGCGCCGCCGGTCCACGATGAAGCGGAAGGTCGAGACGCCAATCACGCCTGCCGCAATTGGAGCACCCAGATTGACCGGGATGCCGAAGCAGTTAAGCAGCCCTGAACAGGCGCCGATCAGCCCGATCTTCCAGAAGTTGCCATAGGTGCCCGTGTCACTGTCGAGATGCCGGATTGCCTTGTCAACCTGCCGGGCAATATCCAGCAGGATGTCCTTGATACGTCTGGCCTCTTCAGGCGTCACTTTCTGGTCGGGCTCTGCGACCGGAATGGCCTCGTGCAGCCTTTGAACGGCAATCAGCGTTTCATTTAGGAAGTTAAGTTTGGCATTGTAAACCGAAAGGGCCTCGGCATCGTTCGGGATGGCGGTCATGCGGTGTGCCGCGATCTCGTTCTGAAGCTGTCCGACGATATATTCGGCGAGGACTGCTGTCTCTGGGTAGCTGGCCTGAAGCGCATGTCTGAGTTCGAAAACCGGCCGCTCCTGAACCTTTGCCCGGATCGAGGAAGAACTGCGTGGGGCGGTAGAAGTCGCGTCCGGTTCACTTTCACGACCCGGTGAACCCGGCGGTCTCGGATCGGGCCAATGCGCCGGATGATGCAAGCCCTCGGGCAGGATCGTGCCGGTGTCGCCGCGCATGGTGTCGACTTGGATTTGGGTCAAGTTCTGCGCGCGCGACAAGTCAGTAATCAACGGAGGAGGCAAGGCGCCGTAGGCGGTTCGAACTATGGTCTGATTTAAGATCGCATCCCCGAAATCAGTACCCTCAAAGACTGCTCCGCAGAGTGCAGATTCTTCAAGGTCCGCGTGTCTGAGAGATGCTTTCCGAAGGTCCGCTTCCAAAAGTTTAGCCTCCCGAAGGTGCGCCCCCGTGAGGTCCGCCCGCCCGAGGTCCGCTTGCCCGAGGTCTGCCTCCGTGAGATCCGCCTCCCAGAGGTCCGCCATCAATAACGGAATGCGGCCTTCCTCAAGCTTCCCGGCCGTCTCGAACGCCGCCCGGATATCCATCCCGGACAGATCCGGCAGGAAATCGTCCCGCTGCCTCCGCGCGTTCCACGCCGCGACGCCTTCCAGCAGCCACTCCAGATGCTCGGGATTGCCCATCGCCCGTCTCCTCCGCCCGGGCGGAGCCTAGATCGGCCCCGCCCAGGCGTAAAGCGGGCGCTAGCGCGCGACCAGCAGGTCGCAGGGCGGGGCGCGCATAAGGTCATTGGCCAGCGAGCCCAGGATCGAGGGCGCGGCGCCCGCGCGGCCATGGGCGCCAAGGACCAGAAGGTCGGGGCGACGGGCCTCGATCTCGGCGTTCAGCACCAGATGGGCGGCGCCCTCGACGAGGGCGACATCGGCCAGCCGGGCGGGCAGGTCGTTCTGCGCGCGCCATTCGGCCAGGCGCATCTCGGCGCTGCGGCGGAAGGGGGCGATGGCGATGGAACTGCCATGGGGCGCGATGAAGCCGCGATAGGGGATATGCAGCGCGTGCACCCCGTGAACCGCGGCCTCGGGCGCCAGGCGCGCGGCGATCTGCAGCGCGGCGGTCGAGGCCGGGGCAAAGTCGAGCGCAGCCAGCAGCGCGGCATAGTCGTGATCGACCGGGTCGCGCACCAGCAGAACCGGGCGCGAGATGTGGCGGACGATCCGCTCCATCGTGGTTTCGCGCAGCAGATCGAGGAAGGGCCGGTCGCGATGCAGGCCCAGCACCACCAGCGCAGCGTCGGTCTCATCGGCCAGTCGAGGGATCGCGCTGCTGGGATCGCCGGTCACGATGCGGGTAGCGTGCCGGACCTCGGCCGCCTGCGGGATCGCGGCTGCAAAGCGGGTCAGCCGCGCGGCGGCGGCCTCGGCCATCGGGCGGGCCACGTCCTCGGGCAACTCGCTGTCGATGACCGTCGCCAACAGGACGTCGGCGTCCATCGCGCGGGCCAGCCGGAAGGCGCGGTTCACGGCGCGGTCGGCGCGCGGGCTGAGATCGGTGGCAACCAGGATCGTGGCGGTCATCTTGTCCTCCCTTGGGTCTGTCCCGGTCAGGTCGGGGCGGCAGACACCGCTTTCAAGAGCGACATCGTGTCGGTTCCGTATATACATTGCATAGCAGGTGCGAACGGGTATGGTGGGGCGGTCGAAGACGAAAGGGGTGGGGATGAAGACGGTGCTGATCGCCAATCGCAAGGGCGGCTGCGGCAAGACGACGATCGCGGTGACGCTGGCCGCGGCGCTGGCCGATGGCGGCTGGAAGGTGGCTCTGGCCGATGCGGACCCGCAGAAATCGGCCCTGCGCTGGCTCAAGCGCCGCCCCGCAGGCGTGCCCGAGATCCGTTCGCTGGACTGGTCGGCCGAGATCGGCGCGGGCAAGGGCGGCAAGGGCACCGACTGGGTGATCGTCGATGCGCCGGGGGCGATCTACGACGAGGCCGCGGCCGGTCTCGTGGCCGAGGCGCGCGCGGTGGTGGTGCCGGTCATGCCGTCCTTCTTCGACGAGGATGCGACCCGGCGCTTCCTGAAAGAGATCGCTGATCTCAAGCGGATCCGGAAGGGCAAGGTCGGGGTCGAACTGGTGGCAAACCGGGTCCGCCCGCGCGGTCGCGACGCGCACCGGATCCGGGCCCTGGCCGAGCAGGTCGGGCAGGCACCGGTGGCCGAGATCGCGGACCGCGTGGCCTATGGCGACCTGGCCGAGCAGGGATTGACGGTCTTCGACAAGCCGCAGCGCGCCTATGCGGCGCTCCGCGCGCAATGGACCCCGCTGCTGGCGGCCCTCACCGCCTGATCGGGACCGGCGGCCGGCCATCGCGCGCGCCACAATTCTTCGCAGAAGAATTGCGTGTCCGAACGCTCCAACACGAAAATTCGCGAATTTTCGCGCCCGGACCCGCCCGCGTCGCGTCGGGGGCGCAACGCGCCCTGGCCTCCGCGCCCGGGCTTTTCCGCGGCACCCGCGGCTGCTAAGCCGGGGCGGACGTCGACAGGGAGAACCGCAATGGATCTGGGACTGAAGGGCAAACGGGCGCTGGTCTGCGCCGCGTCGAAGGGGCTTGGACGGGGCTGCGCCGAGGCGCTGGCCGCGGCGGGGGTCGATCTCGTGATCAACGCGCGGGGGGGCGAGGCGCTTCTGGCCGCCGCCGAAGACATCCGGCAGCAGCATGGGGTATCGGTCACTCCGGTCGCGGCCGACATCGTGTCCGAGGACGGGCGCGCCACGGTGCTCGAGGCGGCGGGGCAGGTCGACATCCTCGTCACCAATGCCGGCGGTCCGCCGCCCGGGCTCTGGTCGGACTGGGAGCGCGCCGATTTCATCGCGGCGCTCGATGCCAACATGCTGACGCCCATCGCGCTGATGAAGGCGCTGCTGCCCGGAATGATCGACCGGGGCTGGGGCCGGGTGGTCAACATCACCAGCCAGTCGGTCAAGGCGCCGATCCCGGTGCTGGGCCTGTCGAATTCGGCCCGGGCTGGGCTGACCGGCTATGTCGCGGGCACCGCGCGGCAGGTGGCCCCCTTTGGGGTGACGATCAACAACCTGCTTCCCGGGATCCATGCAACCGACCGGGCCGACGCGCTGGATCGAGGCGTGGCCGAGGCCGATGGCATCACCCTCGACGAGGCGCGGGCCCGGCGCACGGCAACCATTCCGGCGCGTCGCTACGGCACGCCCGCCGAATTCGGCGCCGCCTGTGCGTTCCTTTGCTCGACCCAGGCGGGGTTCATCGTCGGCCAGAACATCCTGCTCGACGGCGGGGCCACCAATTCCGTGCTTTAGCTCAGCGCGGTCGATTTCACCCAGCTCGGCCGGCGCGAATTCTGCACCAGGCTCACCCGCGGCGCATAGCGCCCGCCAAGTGCGAGCGTCGCCGCGCGCAGCATCTCGATCCCGTCCTCCGACCGAACCGGCAGGGCGCCCGGCGCGATCGGTTCGCCCACCGTCATCCGATAGGGCTGACGCTCCTTGTTGAGGGTCTCGTGAAAGAGCGTGATATCCCTCAGCGTCGGGTGGATCAGATCGAACAGATAGAACAGCACCGAGTTCCGGGCGCGGATATTGATGGGGATCACCGGCAGACCGAACTTGCGGGCGATCATCGCCGCCGACGGCATCCAGGGCCGTTCGTGCAGCGACAGCCCGCGCCGCTTGGCCAGCCGCCCCGAGGGGAAGATCACCGCCAGCCGCCCCTTCTCGATCGCGGCGCGGGTATAGGCCATGGTCTCGCGGGTCTTGGCATGGCTGCGCTTTTCCTCGCGCCACTCGACCGGGGCAATGATCTCTTCCATCTGCGGCAGTACCCGCAGGATGTCGCGGTTGGCGTAGAAGAACAGATCGGGGCGGCGCTGGCGCAGGAGGCTCCACAGCATAACCCCGTCGGCGATGCCCGTCGGGTGGTTCGCCACGATCATCGCCGGACCCGAGGCCGGAATGTTCTCGATCCCGGTGCCGCGCAGGTCGCGCGCCAGCAGCCGGGCCATTTCGTCCATGATCACATGCGAGGGATGGTCCTGCAGGACCTCGCCCAGGGCGACGGTCCGGTCATAGCCCAAGACCCCGTTCAAGAGTCGCCGGGACGGCCCGCTCCAGGGATGGTCGGCGAATAGCCAAGGGGCCCGTTCCTCGATAAGCGGATCGATTCTTTCTTTCATGCGCCTTGTCACCACACCCGAATGACGCTTCCGTGACACCAGAGCCGATTCCGCCGGCTCCGGTCAAAGCAATTCCCGACCCTGTCCGCGAGGTCAGGCGGCGATCCGCCCGGCGGCCAGCAGCCGGTCCACCATCTCTCCCATGTCCCGGCTCAAACCCTCGCGGGCGGCGATCCGTTCCAGCGCCGCCTGCGCTTTTTCCCGGCGGCCCGCGTCATAGCGCGCCCAGGTCTCGAAGGCGGTCGACATCCGGGCCGCGGTCTGCGGGTTGACCGCATCGAGCCGGATCAGCCAGTCCGCGACCAGATCGTAGCCCGCGCCCGAGGCGTCGTGGAAGCCCGCGGCATTGGCCGAAAAGCCGCCGATCACCGCGCGGAACCGGTTGGGGTTCTTCCAGGTGAACTGGGGATGCTCGGTCAGCGCGCGGGTTACCGCCACCGCGCGCTCGGGCGCGGCCAGCGTCGCCTGCAACCCGAACCATTTGTCCATCACCAGCCGGTCATGGCCCCAGCGCCGGGCAAAGCGGTCAAGCGCCTCGTCCGCGCCGCCGGTTTCCAGAAGCACGCTCAGCGCGCCGATTTCGTCGGTCATGTTGTCGGCGGCCGCGAAATGCGCCTGCGCCCGGGCGCCGCCGTCAAGCCGCGCCATATAGCCGAGTGCCGCGAGCCTCAGCGCGCGCCGCCCGGCATCGGCCGCCCCGGGGCTGTAGGGGCCGGGGCAGTCCATCTGCGCGTAAAGCCCCGGCCAGAGCGGGTCCAGATGGCGGGCGACCGCGGTCTTGGCGCGTTCGCGCGCGGCATGGATCGCCAGCGGGTCGGGCACGGTGCCGCGCTCGGCCAGCGCCTCAGCCAGTTCGTCCTCGCCCGGCAGCCTCAGCGCCAGCGCCCGGAAGGCGGGGTCCAGCGCCTCGTGGCGCACGACGGCGGCCAGCGCGTCCAGCCAGGCGGGCGCAGGTGCCGCGTCCTCGGTCACCATCGCGATCAGCACCTCGCGCGCCAGCGACCGCCCGGCCTCCCATTTGTTGAACGGGTCGGTGTCATGGGCCAGCAGGAAGGCGCGTTCCTCGGGCGCGCTGTCGCGTTCCAGGATCACCGGCGCCGAGAAGCCGCGCAAGAGCGAGGGCACGGGCTTCGCCCCAAGCCCCTCGAAGACGGCGTCCTGCCTTGCCTCGGTCAGTTCGATCACGGTCGTCGGCAGCACCTCGTCGCCATTGGGCGACAGCAGACCCAACGCCAGCGGGATCACCTGCGGCTGCTTTTCACCCTGCCCCGGGGTGGGCGGCGTTTTCTGTTCCAGATGAAGAGTATACGTGCCGTCCTTGAAGTCTTCCGTGACCTTCACGCGGGGCGTTCCGGCCTGCGAATACCAGCGCTTGAACTGGGTCAGGTCGCGCCCCGTCGCCTCCTCGAAGACCTGCAGCCAGTCCTCGATGGTGCAGGCCTGCCCGTCATGGCGCGCAAAGTAGAGATCGAGCGCCCTGGCATAGCCCTCGGGCCCCACCAGACGGCGCAGCATGCCGATCACCTCGGCGCCTTTCTCATAAACGGTCGCGGTGTAGAAGTTGTTGATCTCTGTATAGCTTTCGGGCCGCACCGGATGCGCCAGCGGGCCGTTATCCTCGCGGAACTGACGCGCGCGCAGGGTCATCACATCCTCGATCCGCTTGACCGCGGCAGATCGCATGTCGGCCGAGAATTGCGAGTCGCGGAAGACCGTCAGCCCCTCTTTCAGCGACAGCTGGAACCAGTCGCGGCAGGTGATGCGGTCGCCGGTCCAGTTGTGGAAATATTCATGCGCGATGATCCGCTCGATATTCTCGTAATCGCGGTCGGTCGCGGTCTCGGGGCTGGCCAGCACATAGCGCGAGTTGAAGACGTTGAGCCCCTTGTTCTCCATCGCGCCCATGTTGAAATCGTCGACCGCGACGATGTTGAAGACGTCCAGGTCATAGGCCCGGCCATAGACCTCTTCGTCCCATTTCATCGACCGGATCAGGCTGTCGAGCGCATAGTCGGCCTTGCCCTGATCGGCGGGGCGGACCCAGACATTCAGCGCGACCTCGCGCCCCTCAGAGGTCGTGAACCGGTCCGAGGTCGCCACCAGCTCGCCCGCGACCAGTGCGAACAGATAGCTGGGCTTGGGCCAGGGGTCGTTCCATTCGGCCCAGCCCGCGCCCTGGGCCACCGGGTTGCCGTTCGACAGCAGCACCGGCAGGTCGCAATCGACGCGCACCCGGAACGGCGCCATCACGTCGGGGCGGTCGGGATAGAAGGTGATCTTGCGGAACCCTTCCGCCTCGCACTGCGTGCAATACATGCCGTTCGACATGTAAAGCCCTTCCAGAGCGGTATTTTCCGCCGGTGCAATCTCGACCTCGGCCTCCCAGACGAAAGGCGCCTCGGGCACCGGACAGCTCAGACCCTCGGGGGTGATCTCGGGGGTGACGGGGCTGCCGTCGATGGCGGCCGAGATCAGCGTCAGATCCTCGCCATGCAGGAAGAAGCGCCGGTCGCGGGCCGCCGGATTGGGGCGGAAGGCGATCTTCGCGCGGACCCGCGTCGCGGTCGGCTGCAGGTGAAAGTTCAGCTCGACCTGGTCCACCAGAAAACCGAAAGGGGTGTAATCCTTCAGGAACACGGGCTGCGGCGCGGCGTCTGTCATCTGTCTCTCCAATTCGGACCCCCCAGACCTATACCCCTCAGGCCCAAGCGCAAGATGCCCGTGGCGGGGCCCCGAATGTTCGATTTATGTTCCGGTCATGGAGGTGACGATTCTCTGGCTCCGGCGCGATCTGCGCCTCGAGGATCACCCGGCGCTGGCGCGGGCCGCGGCGGGCGAGGGCGCCGTGCTGCCGCTTTACATCGTCGATCCGGCGGTCTGGGCCGCGCCCGAGGCCTCGGCCCGGCACTGGCGCTTTGTGGCCGAGGGGCTGGCCGCGCTGTCCGACGCGCTGGCCGCCCGGGGCGCTGCGCTGCAGATCGAGGCCGGGCCGCCCGCCGAGGTGCTGGCGCGGTGCGCGGCGCGCTGGCCGGTGACGCGCGTGCTGACGCTGGACGATGGCACGGGCGGTAACGCCACGCCTTGGGCACGGGGGACCGGCATCGCCTTCGAGGAAGTCCGGGCGCCGCGCGGGGCCGCCCTGCCGCCGCCCGGGGCGCTTCGCGGGCTCGACGGGCTGGTCCCCGCCGCGATCCCCGGGGCGCGCGATCTGGGGCTTGGCTTCGATCCCTGTCCGGGACGGCCACGCGGCGGCCGGGCCGAAGCCGAGCGGGCTTTGGAGGCGGCTCTGTCCGATCCGGCGCCGGAGCGCGCGCTGTCGGCGCATCTGGCCTGGGGCACGCTCTCGGCGGCCGAGGTGTCGCGCGCGGCACGGGCCGCTGGCGCGGGGCCGCTGACGGCCGGGCTCGCCCGCCGGGCACGTCTGATGCGCGCCCCGACCGGACGCGCCGACACGCCCCGGCCGCCGGACCATGCCGCCCGCTTTGCCGCCTGGGAGAAGGGCGAGACCGGGTTGCCCGCGGTCGATGCGCCGATGCGGGCGCTTTGCCATTCGGGCCTCATCGATCCGTCCTGGCTGGGGCTGCTGGCCTCGGCCGGGATCGGGCTCCTGGGCCTCGATCCGGAGGATTGTGGGCGGGTGCTGGCGCGGCTTTGCCTCGATTACCACCCTGTGCTCCATCGGGCGCGGATGCGGGCGGCGGCGGCCCGGCCCGCCGATCCGCTGCGGCAGGCGCGCGATCTTGATCCCGAGGGCGCGATGCTGGGCGCCTGGCTGCCCGAACTGGCCGATCTGCCCGGGCCCGCGCGCCATGCGCCCTGGACCTGGAGAGGACCGTTGGCTCGGCCCGGGCGGCGCTATCCGGCGCCGGTGATCGACATTGCGACCGACCCCGCGCGGCCCGTTCGTCCCGCGCCTGCACGGGCGCGGCGACGCCCGGCCGACCGGCGGCAACTGGCATTCGATCTCTAGGCCCGCGCCGGGGGCCGAGATGCACAGCGCCTGTGCAGATCCGGTCGCGCCGGACCGGACAGGCCCGCGTAATAGGCGGAATCGCCGGGAAATGTGCGTCCGGAGGGCGTCATGCCGCAGCATCGCCGCGCCCCGGTCCCGGCTCTTCACCCCCGTGGAAATGCCCTATATCCTCTGAGGAAACGCGAACACGAGGCTCCCATGGCACGCCCCAGGGTCGGTATCATCGGCAACAGCTATCTTCTGAACGACCAATACCCTGCCCATGCCGGTGGCACGATGAACTCCGAGGCGGTGGCCGAGGTTGTGGGCGCGATCCCGCTGCTGATCCCGGCCGATCCGCGCTTCGTCTCCGTGCCCGAGCTGCTCGACTGTTTCGACGGCTTCCTGTTCACCGGCGGGCGGCCCAACGTCCATCCCGAGGAATATGGCGAGGCCGAGACCGAGGCGCATGGCGCCTTCGACCGGGCGCGCGATGCCATCGCCCTGCCGCTGATCCGCGCCCTTGTCGAGCGCGGCCAGCCCTTCTTCGCCATCTGCCGCGGCTTTCAGGAAGTCAATGTCGCGATGGGTGGCACGCTGCATCCCGAAATCCGTGACCTGCCCGGGCGCATGAACCACCGGATGCCGCCCGATGGCTCGCTGGAAGAGAAATTCGCCCTGCGCCACAAGGTCTGCCTGACCGAGGGCGGCATCTTCCATCGCATCCTGGGTGCGACCGAGGTGATGACCAACACGCTGCACGGGCAGGGCATCAAGCGGCCCGGGCCACGGATCGTCATCGAGGGAGTGGCGCCTGACGGCACGCCCGAGGCGATCCATGTGGCCGATGCGCCGGGCTTTGCGCTGGCGGTGCAGTGGCATCCCGAATACCGCGCCGCCCGCGATCCGGTGTCGCGGCCGCTGTTCGAGGCGTTCGGCAAGGCCGTGGCCGCCTGGGCCGAGGGCGAACGCCCGGCGGTGCTGAAGACCGCCTGAGCCCATGCGAGACCTCGCGCATCGCGCGAGGAGTGCCGTCTAAAGATCTATTTCCATGCGAAAATTCGTCAGGGCAACGCCATGGCGGATGACGCTTTGCCGGGCCGTTTCGCGCCAGCCATGGCGGGCGAAGAAGGGCCGGGCCACAAGGCTTGCCTCGGTCGAAAGGCGGCCGAGCCCGGTCCGGCGCGCCTCGCGCAGGATCGCCTGCAACAGCGCCCGGCCGATGCCGCGCCCGGTCCAGTCGGGGGCGACATAGGCGAAATCCAGATAGCCGTCCTCGCCCAGCGTCATGAACCCCACCGGCGCGCCGCGGATTTCGGCGATGACGGTGTGGCGGCTTAGCAGCTTCTGTTCCCAATCGTCTGGCACCTCGGGCGAGGGCGACCAGGCATCGCGCTCTTCCGGCGAATAGCTGAGCGAGGCGCCGCGATGCACCGCATCGTGAAACACCGCGCGGGTCGGCGCCCCGTCGCCGGGCCGGGCGCGGCGCAGCCGCAGGCGCGGGGGGCGGCCGGTCAGGTGACGGCGGCGCGGAAACGATAGGCCGGTTCGTCCCATAGCCGGTTCTCCATCACGTCCTGAAGGATCAGTGCCGCGCGCATAAGCTCCTCCTCGCCGATGTAAAGCGGGGTGATGCCGAAGCGCATGATGTCGGGGGCGCGGAAATCGCCGACGACGCCGCGCGCGATCAGCGCCTGGATCGCAGCATAACCTTCGGCAAAACCGAACGACACCTGACTGCCGCGGCGGCTTGGATCGCGCGGGGTCAGCAGGGTCAGCTGCGGGCAGCGGCTTTCGACCTCGGCGATGAACAGGTCGGACAGCTGGATCGACCGCTGCCGCACGTCCGCAAGCGAGACGCCCTCCCAGACCCCCAGCGCGGCCTCGACCACCGCCATCTGCAACACCGGTGGCGTGCCGATCCGCATCCGGTCGATACCCACGCCGGGCCGGTAGCCGGGCTCGAATGCGAAGGGGGCGGCATGGCCGAACCAGCCCGACAGCGCAGGCAGCGCCCTGTCGGAATGGCGCGGCGCCACATAGATGTAGGCCGGGGCGCCGGGCCCGGCATTGAGGTACTTGTAGGTGCAGCCGGCTGCGAAATCGGCGCCGGCGCCCGCCAGATCGACGGGCAGCGCGCCCGCCGAATGCGCGAGATCCCAGATCGTCAGGGCGCCTGCCGCCTGCGCCCGCGCGGTCAGCCGGGCCATGTCATGCAGCCGCCCGGTGCGGTAGTCGACCTCGGTCAGCAGCACGACCGCAACGTCCTCGTCGATGGCCGCCTCGACCTCTTCGGGCGCGACCATTCGCAAGGTGTGGCCGCGGCCGAGGCTCGCGATCAGTCCTTGCGCCATGTAGAGATCGGTCGGGAAATTGCCGCGATCGCTCAGCACCACATGGCGGTCGGGCCGCATCTCCAGCGCCGCCGCGAGCGCCTGGTAGATCTTGATCGACACCGTGTCGCCCAGGACGACCGATCCCGGCTCGGCGCCGATCAGCTTGCCGATCCGGTCGCCGAGGACGCGGGGCATCTCGATCCAGCCGGCCCGGTTCCAGCCGCCGATCAGCATTTCTCCCCATTCCTCGCGGACCGCCGCGGCCACCCGCGCCTCTGCCGTGCGCGGCAATGGCCCGAGCGAATTTCCGTCGAGATAGATCACATCCTCGGGAATATGGAACTGGGCTCGCGTGGCCGCAAAATCGGTCATATCGAGGTCTCCTTGCCTGCAGACTAGGCGCGGGACGCAGCCGGGTTCAAGGGGGATGACGATTCAGCCCCTTGATCGTGGCGGCAGGGACTCTCTAAAGGGGGGCGACATGCGTGACGGAGATCCGATGGCCCGGCTGCTGCACTACCTGGAACTACCGCCGGTCTGGCTGGCGCTCTTCGCGGGGCTGGCCTGGGCGCAAGCGTCAGTGCTTCCGCTGGCCTTTCTCGGCCGGGCGGGCGACGTCGCGGGGGCGGTGGCGCTGGCCTTCGGGCTGGGGCTTTCGGGTTGGGCGGCGCTGCGGGTGGTTCTGGCGGGAACCTCGCTGATCCCGCGCGAGCGGCCCGATTGCCTGGTGGTCGAAGGTCCTTATCGCCTTTCGCGCAATCCGATCTATCTTGCCGACGCGGCCATCCTGCTTGGGCTGATCCTGATCTGGGACGCGGTGCCGAGCCTGATCCTCGTGCCGGTCTTCCTGAAGCTGATCGAATGGCGCTTCATCCGGCGGGAAGAAGCGCTGATCCGGGACGCCTTCGGATCGGAGTATGACGCCTATTGCGCCCGGGTGCGGCGCTGGATCTGATCTGACGGAAAAACCTGAAACAAGGGAATAGCCAACCCTGCAACTTGTGAAACATTGTTGCGCAATGCTATGAGACAGCGGCCTGCAGCGGCCCAACGCCTGAAAGAGGGGACTAGAACGTGAAAATCGGGGCACCGAAAGAGATCCTGGAGGGTGAGGCCCGCGTGGCCATGACCCCCGACTCTGCGGTCCAGCTTCGGAAGCTGGGCTATGACTGTCTGATCGAGGCCGGCGCGGGCGAGGCCGCCGGCTTCGCCGATGCGGCTTATGAAAAGGCCGGCGTCAAGGTGGTGCAATCCGCCGCGGCGCTCTGGCAGGGCGCCGACATCGTCGTCAAGGTGCGCGAGCCTGTCGCCGAGGAGGTGGCGCGGCTGCGCAAGGGGCAGACGCTGATCAGCTTCTTCTGGCCCGCTCAGAACGAGGCGCTGCTCGAGCAGTGCAAGGCCAGGGGCGCCACCGTGATCGCGATGGACATGGTGCCGCGGATCAGCCGGGCGCAGAAGATGGATGCGCTTTCGTCGATGGCCAATATCGCGGGCTACCGCGCGGTGATCGAGGCGGGGTCGAATTTCGGGCGCTTCTTCACCGGCCAGGTGACGGCGGCGGGCAAGGTGCCCCCGGCCAAGGTGCTGGTGGTCGGCGCGGGTGTCGCGGGTCTGGCCGCGATCGGCACGGCGACCTCGCTGGGGGCCATGGTCTATGCCTTCGACGTGCGTCCCGAAGTGGCCGAGCAGATCGAGTCGATGGGCGCCGAATTCGTGTTCCTCGACTTCGAGGACAGCACCGCCGACGGGTCTGAATCGGGCGGCTATGCCAAGCCTTCCTCGCCGGAATTCCGGGAAAAGCAGCTTGAGAAATTCCGCGAGCTGGCGCCCGACATGGACATCGTCATCACCACCGCGCTGATCCCCGGCCGTCCCGCGCCCAAGCTCTGGCTCGAGGACATGGTGGCGGCGATGAAGCCCGGCTCGGTCGTGGTCGATCTGGCCGCCGAGAAGGGCGGCAACTGCGACCTGACCCGGCCCGGCGAGAAGATCGTCAGCGACAATGGCGTGACCGTGGTCGGCTATACCGATTTCGCCAGCCGCATGGCGACGCAATCCTCGACGCTTTACGCCACCAACATCCGTCACATGATGACCGACCTGACGCCCGGCAAGGATGGCCAGGTCGTGCATAACATGGAAGACGACGTGATCCGGGGCGCGACCGTCACCCATGAGGGCGAGATCACCTTCCCGCCGCCGCCGCCCAAGGTGAAGGCGATCGCGGCTGCGCCCAGGAAGGAAAAGCCGAAAGAGCTGACCCCCGAAGAGAAGAAGGCCCAGGAGGCCGCCGCCTTCCGCAAGCAGACGATCACCCAGGTCGGCATGCTGGTCGCGGGCGGTCTTCTGATGGCGCTGATCGGAGCCTTCGCGCCGGAAAGCTTCATGAGCCATTTCATCGTCTTCGCGCTGAGCTGCTTCGTCGGCTTCCAGGTGATCTGGAATGTCAGCCACTCGCTGCACACGCCGCTGATGGCGGTGACCAACGCGATCTCGGGGATCATCATCCTGGGCGCGCTTCTGCAGATCGGGTCGGGCAACTGGCTGGTGGTGATCCTCGCCACGGTCTCTGTCCTGATCGCGACGATCAACATCGTGGGTGGCTTCCTGGTGACACGCCGGATGCTGGCCATGTTCCAGAAATCTTGAGGGGGCAGGGGATATGTCCATCGGTATCGTTTCCGCGGCCTATATCGCCGCCGCCGTTCTCTTCATCCTCGCGCTCGGCGGGCTGTCGAACCAGGAAAAGGCCAAGCGCGCCGTCTGGTACGGCATCGTCGGCATGGGGCTCGCCGTGCTGGGCACCGTGTTCGGGCCGGGCATCGGCCATTACTGGCTGCTGATCCCGGCCGTCCTGATCGGCGGCTATGCCGGCTACGAGGTCGCGCGCCGGGTCGAGATGACCGAGATGCCGCAGCTGGTGGCGGCGCTGCACAGCTTCGTCGGCCTTGCTGCGGTCTTCATCGGTCTCAATGCCCAGCTTGAACTCAACCACGTCATGGCGCTGAAGGCGGCTGATGACGGCGCCGCGGTCGAGGCGCTGCGGGGCTTCGCCGCCGTGCTGGCGCACAAGACGCCTGTCGAGATCTCGATCCTCAAGGTCGAGGTCTTCCTCGGCATCTTCATCGGGGCCGTGACCTTCACCGGGTCGGTCGTGGCCTTCGGCAAGCTTGCGGGCAAGATCGACGGCAAGCCGCACAAGCTGCCGGGCGGTCACATCCTGAACCTGGTCGCGGTGATCGTGGCCATCGCGCTGGGTTATCTCTACTTCACCGGCGCGGGCATCTGGACCATGGTCCTGATGGCGCTTCTCGCGGGCTTCATCGGCTGGCACCTGATCATGGGCATCGGCGGCGCCGACATGCCGGTCGTGGTCTCGATGCTGAACAGCTATTCGGGCTGGGCCGCGGCCGCCATCGGCTTCACGCTGGGCAATGACCTGCTGATCGTGACCGGCGCGCTTGTCGGTTCGTCGGGGGCGATCCTCAGCTACATCATGTGCCGCGCGATGAACCGGCATTTCGTCAGCGTGATCCTGGGCGGCTTCGGCGGCACCGGCGGCCCCGCGGCCGAGGTCGAGGGCGAGATGGTCGCGATCGACGCCGATGGCGTGGCCGCGGCGCTCGAGGATGCGGACAGCGTCATCATCGTGCCGGGCTACGGCATGGCCGTCGCCCAGGCGCAGAACTCGGTTTCCGTGCTGACCGAGCATCTGCGCAAGCAGGGCAAGACGGTGCGCTTTGCCATCCACCCGGTGGCGGGGCGCCTGCCGGGTCACATGAACGTGCTGCTGGCCGAGGCCAAGGTCCCCTACGACATCGTGCTGGAAATGGACGAGATCAACGAGGACTTCCCGCAGACCGACGTGGCCATCGTCATCGGGTCGAACGACATCGTGAACCCGGCGGCGCAGGACGATCCGAATTCGCCCATCGCGGGCATGCCGGTTCTGGAGGTCTGGAAGGCCAAGCAGGTGATCGTGTCGAAGCGCGGTCAGGGCACCGGCTATTCGGGGATCGAGAACCCGCTGTTCTACAAGGAGAACACGCGGATGTTCTATGGCGATGCCAAGCAGAGCCTCGACAAGCTGCTGTCGATGATCCGCTGAGACCGCTTTCATCCGAAAAGAACAACGCCCCGCCCATTCGGCGGGGCGTTCTGCATCGGGCGGATTGTTCAAAGGCGCGCCTCCGGCGCAGTCCTTCAGAGGCGGCCCTGACCGGGCCGCCGGGTTTCGGGTATTTTGGCCAAGAAGAAGCCCCGTTTTCCATTTCTTCTTGGTCCAAATACCCAAGGCCCCGCAGGGGCCGCGCGCGCAAGCGCGCCCTGACGCGTTTACAAATCGCGCGGCTCGGCTAGAGGTGGTGTGACTCGCGGGAACAGAAGGCCAGCCCCCATGCCGATCCAGGACCATCCGCTGCGCTATGCGCTGACGAACGAGCTGCATGCGCGGCCGTTCCCCTCGCTCGAGGCGCCCTGCCATGCGGCCTTTCTGGCCATCAAGCCGCCGCTTGACGCCGCGATCCGCGACCGCGATGCCGACCGGGCGCATGTGATCGACCTGCTCGACCGGTTCGGCGCGCAGCATCCCAAGCCCGGCGACACCCATTTCTTCGGCCAGATGGGCCGGCACAAGATGAAATGGGAAAGCCATACCGAGTTCGTGACCTACACCGTCTTCACCCCCGGTGTCGCCGACCGCGCGTTCGACCCGTCCGCCTTCGAGGTCTTTCCCGACGACTGGCTCGACACCGCGCCCGGCGCGCGGCTGACCTCGGCGCTGATCCGGATCGAGCAGGTGAGGGAAGGGCCCGACCAGATCGGCGCGCGGCTGGGCGAATGGTTCGCGCCCGACAGCCTGTCGGCGGCGGCGATCCTCGACGATGCCGCGGTGATGGCCACCGATTTCCGCATCGACAATGGCGGACACATGCGCATGGCGGTCTTCGTCGAGCCGGGGATCGGCCAGCGGCGGATCGGGCGTATCGTGCAGCGGCTGACCGAGATCGAGACCTACAAGGCGATGTCGATGCTGGGCTTGCCCCGGGCGCGGCAGGTCAATGAGCGGCTGGCCGAACTTGACCCGCAGCTGAGCGAGCTGGTGGGCGAGATGAACCGCGGCAACCGGATCCCCGAAGAGACGCTTCGGAACCTTCTGGCCGTCTCGGCCGAGCTGGAAAGCCTTCTGGCGCAATCGGCCTTCCGCTTTTCGGCCACCACCGCCTACGAGGCTTTGGTGCATCAGCGGATCGAGATCCTGCGCGAAGAGCGGTTCCAGCACCGCCAGACCTTCGCCGAATTCATGATGCGTCGCTACGATCCGTCGATGCGGACGGTGAAGGCGACCGAGGCGCAGCTCGATTCAATGACCCGGCGCGCGGTCCGCGCCGCGAACCTTCTGCGAACCCAGGTCGATGTCGAACGCTCTGCCCAGAACCAGAAGCTGCTGGAAAGCATGGACAAGCGGGCCGATCTGCAACTGCGCCTGCAGCGCACGGTCGAGGGGCTGTCGGTGGTCGCGATCAGCTATTACGCGGTCAGCCTCGTGGCCTACATGATTGCCCCGGGCGCCGAGGTCCTGGGCGTGTCGAAGGCGCTCGCCACCGCCGTGGTGACGCCCGTCGTCGTGCTGGTGGTCTGGCTGATGATCCGCCAGATCCGCCGCGGCATGGAGCACTGAGCCGCCGCCCTCCGGGGGCTCAGCGCCCCCGGATCCGCGGATCGAGCGCGTCGCGCAGCCCGTCGCCCATGTAGTTCACGCTCAGCACCGTCAGCGAGATCGCGAGTCCGGGCCAGATCACGCGTTCGGGATATTGCTGCAGATAATCGGTCGAATCGAACAGAAGCCGCCCCCAGGTCGGGAAATCGGACGGGAAGCCGAGCCCCAGAAAGGACAGGGCACTTTCGGTGATGATGGCGTTGGCGATCCCCAGCGTCGCCGAGACCATGATCGGCGACAGCACGTTGGGCAGGATATGGCGCGTGATCATCCGCCGCGAGGGCGTGCCGATGGACCGCGCGGCCAGCACGAATTCCTGTTCCTTCAGTGCCAGCACATCGCCCCGCACGATCCGCGCGGTCTGCATCCAGGACGTGATGCCGATCACGAAGACGATCAGCACGAAGATGCCGCCCTCGGGGCCGAAGGCGCTGCGCAGCGCGTCGCGGAAAAGCATGATGATGACCAGCAGCAAGGGCAGCAGCGGCAGCGCGAGGAACAGGTCGGTCAGCCGCATCAGCGCCCCGTCGAGCCGCCGGAAATAGCCCGCGAGCACGCCGATCAGCGTGCCCAGCACCAGCGACAGGCCCATCGCGGTCAGCCCCACCGCCAGCGAGACCTGCCCGCCCGCCAGCATCCGCGCCAGCGTGTCGCGCCCCAGCTGGTCGGTGCCGAACGGGTGCAGGAGGCTCGGGCCCTGGTTGCGGGCGCGGATGTCGATATAGGTCGGGTCGATCTGCCAGATCAGCGGGCCCAGAAACACCGCGGCCAGGATGAAGGCGAAGAAGGCCGCGCCCAGGAGCGCGCCGCGATGGCTGCGGAACTGGTCCCAGACATCGAGCCACTGGTTGCGGGGCGGCCGGGCGATTTCCATCGTCTCGATCATCGGGGCGTCAGTCATAGCGGATCCTCGGGTCGAGCAGGCCGTAAAGCACATCGGCGATCAGGTTGAAGAGAACGATCAGCACCGCGAAGATGAAGGTCAGGGTCTGCACCGTGGGCACGTCGCCGCCCTGGATCGCGATGATCAGCAGCTGGCCGATGCCGTTCACCTTGAAGACCTGTTCGGTGATGATGGCGCCGCCAAAGACCGTGGGCACGCCCAGCGCGATCACCGTGACGACCGGGATCATCGAGTTTCTCAGGACGTGCAACAGCACCACGACGCGCTCGGTCATGCCCTTGGCGCGGGCGGTGCGCACATAGTCCTGGTTGAGGTTGTCCAGCATCGAGGCGCGCATGAAGCGGCTGATCTGGGCCGCGTTATACAGCGCCAGCACCGCGACCGGCATGATCATCTGCTTGATCTGCAACCAGAAGGTCGACAGGTCCGTGACCCTCAGCGTCGTGTCGTAGATCGACGGGAACCAGCCCAGATGGACCGAGAAGATCACGATCAGCAGCACGCCCGTGAAGAAGGTCGGCACCGAAAAGCCCACCATCGAGACGAAGGTGCCGATCTGGTCGAACCAGCTGTATTGCCGGTAGGCCGAGACGATGCCGATGGGCAGCGCGATCAGCACTCCCACCACATAGGAGGTGCCGACGACCCAGAGCGTCTGCGGCAGGCGCTGGACGATCAGGTCGGCGACCGGGCTGCGGGTCTGCCAGCTGAGGATGCGCTGCATGTCCTCGCCGGCGAGGCTGAGGCCGAAGGCCTGGTCCATCATGTGCAGGGGCTCGTAGAGGAAGAACTGCCTCAGCCACAGCAGGTAGCGCACGAGGATCGGTTCGTTCAGCCCCAGCGCCTCGCGCATCTGGGCGCGGACCTCGGAGGGGATCGACAGCGGCAGGTTCGCGGTCGGGTCGCTGGGGGCGAGCGTCACCACAAGAAAGATGATGAGGCTGATGACCAGCAGCGTCGGGATCGCGATCAGCAGCCGGCGGATCGTGTAGGTGAACATTATGGACGGCCTCGGGCTCGATGGGCGGGCAGGGAGGAGGCGCCCGGGCAGGGCGCCCCCCATGGGCTCATTTCACGCGGTACCAGTCGGCCGCGTTCCAGAGCTCGCTGTCCCAGGCATTCATGACGAAGCCGCCCAGCGACGTGGCCCGGGCCGAGACCCGGCCCCGATGGACCAGAGGCAGCATCACGTAATCCTGCATCAGGATGTCGTTCATCTCCTTGGCCAGCGCGATCCGTTCGTCCATCTTGCCGGTCTTGGCCATTTCGGCGACCAGTGCGTCATAGGCCTCGTTGCAGTAGCGCGGCATGTTGTTGCCCTGCCACTGGGTTTCGGGGCGGGGCGCCTCTTCGCAGATCCAGTTGGCCATGTAGGCCTCGGGATCGGTGCCGTCGAAGCTGTTGGCATACATCTCGACATCGGCATAGAACTTCTGGAACGTGTCGGGGCTGCCGGGATCGCCGCCGAAGAAGACCGACGAATCGACATTGCGCAGCTCGCTCTCGACGCCGATTTCCGACCACCACTGCTTGATCAGCGCCTGAAAGTCCTGCCGGACCGCATTGGTCGAGGACTGGAAGAGCATGCTCAGCCGCATCCCGTCCTTCTGGCGCACGCCGTCGGGGCCGGGGACCCAGCCCGCCTGATCGAGCAGCGCCTTTGCGCCCTCGATATCCTGCACGAGGCAGCCCTCGTTGGCCTCCGAGGCATAGATCTCGGGTGCGGCCAGCACGTTGCAGGTGGTCCGCCCGGCCTGCCCGTAGCCGATCTCGGTCAGGAGGTCGCGGTCGATGGCCATCGACAGTGCCTTGCGCACCGCCTTGTCGGTCAGGAACGGGTGCGGATGGTCGGCGGTCGCGCGGCGTTCGCCCCATTTCGGGTCGGGATCGGTGAAGTTGACCATGATCCGCTCGACCAGCGTGCCGAAGGCGACCTCGACCTCGCCCTTGCCGGCGGCGGCCATCTGGTCCAGCACCTCGGGCGCCAGTTGCAGGTTCCAGGCGAAATCGTATTCGCCGGTTTCCAGCACCGACCGGCCCGCGGCCATGGCATCGCCGCCGCCCTTGAAGTTCACCGTGGCGAAGGCGGGTTTCTCGGGGTCGCGGTAATGCTCGTTGGCTTTCAGCGCGATCACGTCATTGGGCCGGAAATCGGTGACGATGAAGGGGCCGGTGCCGACCGGCATGAAATTGGCGTCGGTGCAACCGGGGGCCTTGGCGCCGAGGCAGTCGGCGAATTGCGCGGCTTGCAGGATCGGGGCCTGGTTGCCGACGAAGGGACCGTAGGGATAGGGCTTCGGCACCGAGAAGCGGACGATGGCGGTCAGCTCGTCGGGCGTCTCGACATCGGCCACGTCGTTGTATTTTTCCGACTGCGAACAGCCGCCGCCTTCGGCCGTGCAGTATTGCCAGGTAAACCGCACATCGGCCGAGGTGACGGGGGTGCCGTCCGACCACAGCAGGCCCGGCTTGATCTTCCAGGTGACCGATTTCAGGTCCTCGGACACGCCGCCGTTTTCCAGCGTCGGCACGCTTTCGGCCAGGAACGGCACCATGTTGCCATCGGGATCGTAGCGCGCCAGCGGTTCCAGCGACAGGCTCGCCGCCTCCAGCTCCTTGATGCCGCCCGACAGGTACGGGTTCATCGTCGAGGGGCCTTGCCAGTAGATGATGTTCACCTGACCGTCGCTGCCGCGTTCGGCGAACGCGGCAGGCGCCAGGGCAAGGGCCGCGGCGGCGCCCAGAAGGGCGTGTTTCGCTGTCATGTCACTCTCCTTGTTGGGGTTGGTCGTTCGCCGCCGTAGGTTCGGCGGTCGGGGCATGATCCGGGTCGTGCAGGTGGCAGGCCGCGAAATGCCCGGGCCTCAGCTCGCGCATCTCGGGGTCGATCCGGTGGCAGATGGGCATCGCCTGCGGGCAGCGGGTGCAGAAGTTGCACCCCTCGGGCGGATTGGCGGGCGAGGGCACGTCGCCTTTCAGGATGATGTGGCGGCGGCTGGATTCCAGCTCGGGATCGGGTTCGGGCACCGCCGACAGAAGCGCCTGCGTGTAAGGGTGCAGCGGCGCGCCATACAGGCTGTCGCGGGGCGCCAGCTCGACCACGCGGCCCAGATACATCACCGCCACCCGGTCGGCGATATGGCGCACCATCGACAGGTCGTGGCTGATGAAAAGATAGGTCAGCCCGAAACGGTCCTGCAGGTCTTCCAGCAGGTTCACCACCTGCGCCTGGATCGAGACGTCGAGCGCTGCGATGGGTTCGTCGCAGACGATGAATTTCGGGTTCAAGGCCAGCGCCCGGGCGATCCCGATCCGCTGGCGCTGCCCGCCCGAGAACTGGTGCGGGTAGCGGTTCGCGAAATTCCGGTTCAGCCCGACCGCGTCCATCAGCTCGTAGATCCGGTCCAGCTTTTCGGCGCGGCTCAGCGTCGTGTGTTCGTCGAGCGGCTCGCCGATGATGCGGGCCACCGTCATGCGCGGGTTGAGGCTGGCCTGCGGGTCCTGAAACACCATCTGCATCCGCGGCCGGCGCGGGCGCAGCGCGTCCTGACCAAGCGTGCCGATCTCGTCGCCCTCGATCCGGATCGAGCCCGAGGTGATGTCGTAAAGCCTCAGGATCGCGCGGCCGCAGGTGGATTTCCCGCAGCCCGATTCGCCCACAAGGCCCAGCGTCTCGCCCTCGTGGATGTCGAAGCTGACACCGTCGACGGCGCGCACCGCGCCGACCCGGCGGCGCAGCACCCCGGCATGGATCGGGAAATGCATCCTGAGATCGCGCACCTCGACCAGCGGCCGGGAGCTTGCTTCGTGCATGGCAGGATCAGACATTGTGGTTTCAGACATGGCGGGGCGCTCCCCGGTCGACATCCCAGAAACAGGCGGCGTCATGGTCCGGGCCGACCGCGACGCGCGCCGGGTTGGCGCGGGCGCAGGTCTCGAAGGCATGGGGACAGCGGGCGCGGAACGGGCAGGCGCGGGGCGGGCCCGACAGCACCGGAGGCTGGCCCTCGATCACCTTCAGCCGGTCGGCCCGGGCGCCGGTGACATGGGGCACGGTCTGCAGAAGCGCGCGGGTATAGGGGTGCTGGGGCCGCGCGAACAGCGCCTTGACCGGCGCCTGTTCCACCACCTGGCCGCCATACATCACCATCACCCGGTCGGCGATGCCCGCGATCACGCCCAGATCATGGGTGATCCAGATCACCGCCATGCCCAGCCGTTCGCGCAGGTCCTTCATCAGCACGAGGATCTGGGCCTGGATCGTGACGTCCAGCGCGGTGGTGGGCTCGTCCGCGATCAGCACCTCGGGATCGCAGGCCAGCGCCATGGCGATCATCACCCGCTGGCGCATGCCGCCCGAGAACTGGTGCGGGAAATCGCCCAGCCGCCGCGCGGCATCGGGGATGCCGACCAGCTCCAGCAGCTCTTGCGCGCGGCGCCGCGCGGCGCCGCGGTCAAGCCCCATATGCTTGCGCAGCGGCTCCATGATCTGAAAGCCCACCGGAAAGACCGGGTTGAGGCTGGTCATCGGGTCCTGGAAGACAAAGCCGATGCGCGCGCCGCGAATGTCGCGCAGCCGCCGGGCGGGCATCCGCAGCAGGTCGTCGCCACCAAACCGCACCGTGCCCGCCCGGACCTCGGCCGGGGGCGAGGGCAGAAGCCCGATCAGCGACATCATGGTGACCGATTTGCCCGACCCGCTTTCGCCGACCACGCCCAGCAACTCGCCCGGCTGCAGGTGGAAATCGACGGAATTGACCGCGTGAATATCGCCGCCCCGGGTGCGAAACACGGTCTGCAGACCCTGCACCTCGAGGATGGGCGAAGCCCCATCTGGCATGCAAACTCCCTGAAGTTGCTGCTATGATTGTACTTTTCTGGTTTCCCGGACGTGGCGCCGGTGATTTCGCCCAAAGTGTGACCAGCGAAACCGCGCTCCGCAATATCAATCTGCCTCAGGGCCGCCCGACCTTGCGGAAATTTTGACCTTGCGTTCAATATTTCAGCGTTGACGCTTGACCTTGTCCGGCGCGGGCCGCAGTCTCGGCGCAAGACCCATCCCGGAGCCCCCCATGGCCAGCCCGCTGACACAGCGTCAACTGTTTGAAAAATTTGTATCTTTCCCCACGGTCAGCCGCGATGGCAACCTCGATCTCATCGACTGGGTCGAAGAGTATCTGACCGGGTTCGGCATCCATTGCGCCCGGGTATGGAACCCGGCCCGGTCCAAGGCCAGCCTTTATGCCCATGCCGGACCTTGGGTCCCGGGCGGCGTGATGCTGTCGGGCCATACCGATGTGGTGCCCGTCGATGGCCAGGACTGGAGCTCGGACCCCTGGGAGCTGACCGAACGGAACGGACGGCTCTACGGGCGCGGCGCCTGCGACATGAAGGGCTTCGACGCGCTGGCGATCTGGGCGCTGGTCGAGGCCAAATCCCGCGACGTGGCGCGCCCGCTGCAACTGGCGCTGAGCTATGACGAAGAGCTGGGCTGCCTGGCCGCACCGGCGCTGATCGCGGCAATGGCGCGCGCGGACCTGCCAAGGGCCGCGGCGGTGATCGTGGGCGAGCCCTCGATGCTGCAGGTGGTGACCGGCCACAAGGGCAATATCGGCTTCGAGATCCGGCTGAAGGGCCATGAGGTGCATTCCTCGATGCAGCACAAGGGCGTCTCGGCGGTGATGGAGGCGGGGCGGCTGATCCAGTGGGCGAATGACGCGAATGACCTGAACCGCTCCCGCCCGCCCGAAGGCGATGACGGGCTTTTCGATCCGCCCTGGACCACCGTGCATGTCGGCGAGATCGCGGGCGGCACCGCGCAGAACATCACCGCGGCCGATTGCCGGATGGGGCTCGATTACCGCTGCGTGCCCTCGGACAGTCTCGCCGCCTGCCGCGACGCGCTGATGGCCGAGGTGGCGCGGGTCGAGGCGGGCATGAAGGCGATCCGTCCCGAGACCGCGATCACGGTCGAGGACACCTTCTCGGTGCCCGCGCTTGCCCCCGAGACGGACGGCGCGGCCGAGGCTCTGGCTCGCCGGCTGACCGGCGACAACGCCACCCATGTGGTCAGCTACGCGACCGAGGCCGGGCAGTTCCAGGAGGGCGGCTTTTCCACCGTCGTCTGCGGCCCCGGCGACATCGCCCAGGCGCATCAGCCCGACGAATACATCACCCTCGACCAATTCCGGCAGGGCGAGGCCTTCATGGCCCGGCTGCTCGATCATCTTAAGGAGTAAACGCGCATGCCCGTCAAGAACCGCCTCGCCGAGATGCAGCCCGAGATTGCCGCCTGGCGCCGGGACATCCACGAGAATCCCGAACTGATGTACGACCTGCCGCGCACCTCGGCGCTGGTGGCGGCGAAGCTGAGGGAATTCGGCTGCGACGAGGTGGTTGAAGGGATCGGGCGGTCGGGCGTGGTCGGCGTGATCAAGGGCCGCTCGGACGGGCAGGGGCGGGCGATCGGGCTGCGGGCCGACATGGACGCGCTGCCGATCCACGAGGCGACGGGGCTGCCCTATGCCTCGAAGACGCCCGGCAAGATGCATGCCTGCGGCCATGACGGCCATACCGCGATGCTGCTGGGGGCCGCCAGATACCTGGCCGAGACCCGCAATTTCGGCGGCCGCGCGGTGGTGATCTTCCAGCCCGCCGAAGAGGGCGGCGCGGGCGGTCTGGCGATGTGCGAGGACGGGCTGATGGAGCGGTTCGGCATCGAGGAAGTCTATGGCATGCACAACATGCCCGGCATCCCGGTCGGCGCCTTCGCGATCCGGCCCGGGCCGATCATGGCCGCGACCGACGAATTCGACATCACCGTCACCGGCAGGGGCGGGCATGCCGCCAAGCCCCATGAATGCATCGACACGACGCTGGTGGCCTCGCATATTGTCGTCGCGCTGCAATCCATCGCGTCGCGGAATGCCGATCCGCTGAAACAGATCGTGGTGTCGGTCTGCACCTTCCGCACCGAATCCGAGGCCTATAACGTGATCCCCCAGACCGCCCTGCTGAAAGGCACGGTCCGGACGCTGGAAGAGGGCATGCGCGATCTGGCCGAGGCGCGCGTTGCCGCGGTGGCCGAGGCGACGGCGGCGGCCTATGGCGCGACGGCCCAGGTGCGCTATCAGCGCAACTACCCGGTGACCGCCAACGCCCCCGAGCAGACCGATTTCGCGGTCGCGATGGCCGAGAAGGTCTCGGGCCGGGTCGATCCGGCCACCGCGCCGCTGATGGGGGGCGAGGATTTCAGCTACATGCTGCTGGAACGGCCCGGCGCCTATATCTTCCTCGGCAATGGCGACACCGCCTCGGTGCACCACCCGGCCTATAATTTCGACGACGAGGCGATCCCCTTCGGGTCCTCCTGGTATGTCGAACTGGTCGAGAACCGCCTGCCCGCCGCCTGACCCGGTCGCCTGATCTGGTCATCTGGCCCCGGCGCCGGACGGCGTCGGTTGCGGCCCTGTGGACACGGGGCCGCCCCTGCGCTCTCTGGGCCTATGGTGCGATCTTCGGTCCGGGGGTAACCTGCTGAAAAAGAGGCGCATGCGAGGGACCCCCATGACCGGAAAGAATGACGAGCGGTTTCCGAAAAGCCTGATCCAGGCCGACCGGATCGTGACCGATACCAAATGGAACATGGCCGAGAACGGCTCGACCCCGTTTTCCGATTTCTTCGGCGTGGCGATGCTGTCGAAGGGCGCGGTCACGGCGGCGCTGACGACGCGGCGGCCCACGCCCTTTTCGGGCGCGCTGCACCTGCCGATGATCTTCCGCCGCCGGTCGAAGACGCGGCTCTGGACCGGCGGCCGGCTGCTGTCCTGGCGCTAGTAGCTCAGCAGCATCGCCTTCAGGATCAGCGGCCAGTTGCGCTGTTCCAGCGTCGGCGCGCAATGCGCGGCGCCGGTGAAATCCTCGCCCTCGGTATAGGTGCTGGGGGTGATGACGACCCCAAGCCCCGCCGCCCGCGCCGATTGCAGGCCGATATGGCTGTCCTCGAAGGCAAGGCACTCACGCGGCGGCATCCCCAGCCGGTCGAGCGCCAGCCGGTAGATCGCGGGGTCGGGCTTCTTGCGCTCGACCTCGTCGCCCGAGGCGATCACGTCGAAGACCCGGTCGGCGGGCCTGCCCCAGCAGGTCCGCGCCAGCACCTCGACATTGGGCCGCGAGGTGGTGGTGGCCATGGCGATGGCCATCTCGGCCTCGCGGGCATGCAGGATCAGGTCCTCGACCCCGGGACGCAGCCCGACCGCGCCCTCGGCGATCATCCGGCCGAAGGTCTCGGTCTTTTCGGCATGAAGCCGGACCAGATCGGCCTCGGGCAACCGCGCCGCCTCGGGCAGCCCCGCCTGAAACGCGCGCAGCCGCTCCTTGCCGCCGCCGGTCTTCAGCAGAACGGCATAGTCCTCGCGCGACCAGTGCCAGTCGAGCCCATGGGCGGCGAAAGTCGCGTTGAACGCCGCCCGGTGGGTTTCCTCGGTCTCGGCCAGCGTGCCGTCGAGATCGAAGATCAGGGCCTTGATGGTCATCTCAGCTCGTCGGCGAGCCGCGCCACGATGGCGACCAGCACGTCGTAATCGGAAAACCGCGCATCCTGCGGGATGTCGTCGACATCCTCGGACCGGTGATAGCCCTCGGTGAACAGCGCAAAGCGCATGCCGGTGGCCAGTGCCGTCGCCGCGTCGATCTCGCTGTCGCCGACAAAGACCGCCTGCTTGGCCTGAAGCTGGTCGCGCACCGCCAGAAGCGGTTTCGGGTCGGGCTTCTTGACCTCGAGCGTGTCGCCGCCGACCACCGCGCCGAAGAAGCCGTCGATGCCGAAGGTCTTGAGGATCGCGCGCGAGGGCGCCTCGGGCTTGTTGGTGCAGACGCCCATCGCCCAGCCCTCGTCGCGGAACTGTTCCAGCGCGTCCTCGACGCCGGGATAAAGCGTCGTCAGCGTCGCCGGGTCGGCTTCGTAATGGCCAAGGAAGGTCTCGACCATGGCGTCGCGCTGACCGGCGTCAAGCCCGCGGGCTTCGATCACGCGCTCCATCAAGACCTGCACTCCGTCGCCGATGAAGGCGCGGATGGTGTCGAGGTCAAGCGCCTCCCGGCCCATCCCGGCAAGCGTCCGGTTCACGGCGGCATGGATATCGGGGGCGCTGTCGATCAGCGTCCCGTCGAGATCGAAGATGATGGCCTTCACGCGGCATCCTTCCATTTGATCGAGCATCCCATCGACGGAATCTGCTCGGCGGGTCCGTGGCCGGTCTCGGCCACCTGTTTCATCGCCTCGTAAAGGTCGCGGCGCAGGTCGGGCGGGCCCGCCTGCTTGCGCGAGGCATCCAGCCGTCCGCGATATTGCAGCCCCATCCCGGCATCGAAGCCGAAGAAATCCGGGGTGCAGACAGCGCCATAGGCCCGCGCGACCGACTGGTCCTCGTCATGGAGATAGGGGAAGGGAAGGTCAAGTTCCTCGGCGACGCGGCGCATGCCCTCGATCCCGTCCTCGGGATAGGCCGAGGCGTCGTTCGAACAGATCGCGGCGACGCCGATCCCAAGGCCTTGCAGGTCGCGCGCGTCGCGGATCAGCCTGTCGCGGACCGCCAGCACATAGGGGCAGTGGTTGCAGATGAACATGACCAGCGTGCCCCTGGGGCCGCGGATGTCCGAAAGCCTGTGGGTCTTTCCGTCGGTGCCGGGCAGGGCGAAGTCCGGGGCGGTCCAGCCGAAATCGCAGACGGGGGGAGAGACGGCCATGGAAACCTCCTTCGAATGGGACACGGGTGCCGGAAAGAAGGTAACGCGGGGCGGCGGGCGGGCCAGCCGGTCCTTTGGTGGCGGTCCCTCAGTGTGACAGAGCCGCCCCGGGGGCAACGGGGCGCGGAAGGGCGCGCGGCCCGCGCCCTCCCGGACCTGTGGTCGGGCTTCAGGCCGCCTTGCGCGCGCCTTCGGCGGCCTCGCGGATCGCGCGGATATTGGCGCCATAGACCTCGGGCGTGTCGACCGAGCCGCCCTTGAAGACGGCCGAGCCCGCGACCAGCACATCGGCGCCCGCCTCGACCACCAGCGGCGCGGTCTCGGGGGTGATGCCGCCGTCGATCTGGATATGGATCGGGCGGTCGCCGATCATGGCGCGGACCTTGCGGGTCTTCTCGATGCCGGAATGGATGAATTTCTGTCCGCCGAAGCCCGGGTTCACGGTCATGATCAGGACCATGTCGCACAGATCGAGGATATGCTCGACGCTTTCAGCCGGGGTCGCGGGGTTCAGCACCACGCCCGCCTTGACGCCCTGCGCCTTGATCGCCTGCAGCGTGCGGTGGATATGCGGCCCCGCCTCGATATGGGCGGTGATCATGTCGGCGCCCGCCTCGGCATAGGCCTCGATATAGGGATCGACCGGCGAGATCATCAGATGCACGTCCATGAAGGTCTTCACATGCGGGCGGAAGGCCTTCACCGCGGGCGGGCCGAAGGTCAGGTTCGGGACGAAATGCCCGTCCATCACGTCGACATGCACCCAGTCGGCGCCCTGCGTTTCAATGGCCCGGATCTCGGCGCCGAAATTCGCGAAATCGGCGGACAGGATCGAGGGCGCGATCTTGATCGAACGGTCGAACATCTTGGGGTTCCTCCCGATAGGGCCGGTTTTTTGCAAGGTTGGCGCGGCCCCGGGGCAGGGCCGCGCCGGAGCGTCATTCGGCGGCGACAGCGCCCAGCGCTTCGCGCCAGCCCGGGTAAAGCTTGTCGGCATCCTGCGGGAAGCTTTCGAAGGCGCGGGCCAGTTCCTTGTGCTCCTTGGCGTAGTCGACAAGGCCGACGCCCGACTTCCAGGCGTCATGGGCCTGGCGCAGCGAGATCGCCCCCGCGGTGCCGCCATCGACATGGCCGAAGGCGCCGCCGCCCGAGGTCTGGATCACGTTGGAATGGCCCAGATTGTCGAAGAAGCCCGGCAGCCGCAGCGCGTTCATGCCGCCCGAGATGATCGGGGTGGTGGGTTTCATCCCCAGCCAGTCCTGCCGGTAGAAGGGGCCCTCGGCCACGTCGTCGGTCAGCATGAAGGCCATGATCTTGTCGGACGGATCGCCCTCCATCTTGCCAAAGCCCATGGTGCCGGTGTGGATCCCCGAGGCGCCCTGCAGACGCGCCATCTTGGACAGCACGAAGGCGGTGTAGCCGCGTTGGGATTCCGGCGAGGTCACGGCGCCGTGGCCCGCGCGGTGATAGTGCAGGAACTGGTGCGGGAAGGCGCGGCGGGCGGTGGTGATCGCCGCCGGACCGGCCACATAGCCGTCGACCAGGAAGGCCACGTGATCGGCATTCTCGCCGAAGGTCTCGAGGATGTATTCGCCCCGGGCCAGCATTTCATAGTGGTCGTCGGCAGTGATGTTGGCCGAGAACAGCTTGGCCTCGCCGGTTTCGTCCTGGGCGCGCTTCATCGCGTCCGAGACAAGGCGGATGGTTTCCTTCAGCGGCGCGAAGACCTGATTGCCTTGCGGCTCATCGTTCTTGATGAAATCGCCGCCCAGCCAGAATTCATGGCAGGCATCGGCGAAGGGCTGCGGGCGCAGGCCGAGTTTCGGCTTGATGATGGTGCCCACCACCATGCCGCCATCGGTGACGCTGCGGCCCAGAACGCGCCACATGTCGGCGATGTTCATCGTGGGCCCGTCGAAGAGCCGCAGATAGGCCGGCGGCACGTAGAAGTCGCGCATCTTGGCATGCGCCACGTCGCCCATGCCCTGGTTGTTGCCGATCGTCAGCGTCAGGAACGAGGCCAGCATGGCGCGGCCGTCGATGATGTTGCGGTCGAACAGCTCGACCGGATAGGCGATCTTCATCACCTCGTTTTCGGGGTCGATCTCGTAGACGAGCGCATCGACGCCCTTGGTGAAATCGTCGGTGGTGTGCACCTCGACATTGGTGCCGGTCGAGCTTTCGGCGGCGAAATGCGCAGCGGTGGCCAGGTAGTCCCCGTCCCCCTTCGGCTTCATCGTGTAGGCGCAAAGCACGTGACGGCCGCCGGCGATGAGCGCTTTCTCATCGAGGTCGAGGCGGGCATATCGGTTCGACTGATCCATTTCCTATGGCCTTTCGGTTCGTCTTGTCCCCGGGTTCCGGTGGTCTTCGTTCTACGTTGCGCGCGTTTCCGGAGCGGGCCCGGCCCCCGCGAGGGCCGGGCGCCAGAGATTTACTTCGTTTTCGGATCGAGGCTGCCATCGGCATAGCGCTTGGCCATGTCCTCCATCGGGATCGGCTTGATCCGCGAGGCATTGCCGGCGGTGCCGAAGCGCTCGAAGCGGTCCTTGCACAGCTTGGTCATCTCGGCCATCGCGGGCTTGAGGAATTTCCGCGGGTCGAATTCGGCCGGGTTTTCCTGCGCGATGCGGCGGAAGGTGCCGGTCATCGCCATCCGGTTGTCGGTGTCGATATTGACCTTGCGCACGCCCATCTTGATGCCGCGCTCGATCTCTTCGACCGGCACGCCATAGGTCTGGGGCATCGCGCCGCCATTCTCGTTGATCAGGTCCTGCAGGTATTGCGGCACCGAGGACGAGCCGTGCATCACCAGGTGCGTGTCGGGCAGCTTGGCGTGGATCTTCTCGATCACGCTCATCGCCAGGGTCTCGCCGGTGGGCTTCTGGGTGAACTTGTAGGCGCCGTGGCTGGTGCCGCAGGCGATGGCCAGCGCATCGACCCGGGTCTTGGCGACGAAATCGGCGGCTTGATCGGGGTCGGTCAGCAGCTGGTCGTGGCTCAGTTCGCCTTCGGCGCCATGGCCGTCCTCGGCCTCGCCCATGCCGGTTTCCAGGCTGCCCAGAACGCCCAGCTCGCCCTCGACCGAGGCACCGACCCAATGCGCCATGTCGGCCACGCGCTTGGTGATGTCGACGTTATACTCGTAGGACGCGGGCGTCTTGCCGTCGCCTTCCAGCGAGCCGTCCATCATCACCGAGGTAAAGCCGTGCTTGATGGCCGACAGGCAGGTCGCCTCGTTGTTGCCGTGGTCCTGATGCATGCAAAGCGGGATGTCGGGATAGATCATCGACAGCGCCTCGATCATCTTCGCCAGCATGATGTCATTGGCATATTGGCGGGCGCCGCGGCTCGCCTGGATGATGACCGGCGCGTCGCAGGCCTTGGCGGCCTCCATGATCGACAGGCCCTGTTCCATGTTGTTGATGTTGAACGCCGGGACGCCGTAGCCGTGTTCGGCCGCGTGGTCCAGGAGTTGGCGAAGGGTGATAAGAGCCATCGTTAATCTCCGTCAGTCTGCGCGCTCGGCGCGTTCGAGGGCTTCGAGACCGGGGAGCGGCCGCCCCTCCAGCCATTCGAGGAATGCTCCACCGGCGGTGGAGACATAGGTGAAATCATGGGCGAGGCCCGAGCGGTTCAGCGCGACCAGCGTGTCCCCGCCGCCCGCGACCGACACGCACAGCCCGGCCCGGGTCTGTTCGGCCACGGTTTCGGCCAGTGCCCGGGTCGCGCCGTCGAAGGGCGGGGTTTCGTAGGTGCCCATCGGCCCGTTCCAGACGATGGTGCGGGCCGTGCGAAGGAGGCCGCGATACAGCTCGACCGTGTTCGGGCCCAGATCGTAGACCCGTCGGTTCGGGCGGATGCCGCCCAGCGGCACCGGATAGGCATGCTGGCCCGCATGTTGCAGCCCGTCGACGACGAAGTCCCGGGGCATCACGATCCTGCAGCCCGCGACCTCGGCCAGCGCCGCGATCTCGAGGATCTCGTCGGCCAGTTCGGGTTCGCAGAACGACTTGCCGATGCTGTAGCCGCGCGCGAACAGGAAGGTATTGGCCAGCCCGCCGCCCAGCAGGACGGTGTCGATCTTGGCCACCAGCCGTTTCAGAAGCCCCAGCCGTTCGGCCATCGAGCGCCCGCCGACCAGCGCCACCGAGGGCGAGAGCGGGGTATCGAGCGCCCGGTCGAGCTGGGCCAGCTCTTCCAGCAGCAGCGGTCCGGCGGCGACCGTCTCGGCGGCGTCGACCGCCGCCGTGGTCGAGGCATGCAGCCGGTGACAGCAGGAAAAGGCATCGTTGACATAGATGTCGCCCAGCCGGGCCAGATCCGCCCCGAGCCGCGGGTCGTTCACTTCCTCGCCGCGCTCGAAGCGCAGGTTCTCGCACAGCAGAACCTCGCCCGGGGCCAGCGCGAGGCTGGTGCGCTCGGCCATGGGGCCCGCGCAGGTGTCGATGAAGCGCACAGGCGCCTCCAGCGCATTGGCCAGTGCGCCCTTGACCCGTTCCAGCGACAGGGCCGGGGTCAACTCGCCCTCGGGACGGCCGAGATGGCTGAGAACCACCAGCCGTGCGCCTTGTGCCAGAAGCGGTTTCATGCCCCTGGCGAACCGGGCGATGCGCGTGGCATCGCCCACCCCGTCGGGGCCGAGCGGAACGTTCAGATCCGCCCGGACCGCCAGGCGTCTGCCCGAAACATCCAGCGATGTCAGGGGCGTCGGCGCCATCAGATCAGGGCCCCCATGGCCACGGCGGTATCCGCCATGCGGTTGGAGAAGCCCCATTCGTTGTCATACCAGGTCAGGATGCGGACCATGGTGCCGTCCATCACCTTGGTCTGGTCCATGTGGAAGACCGAGGAATGCGGGTCGTGGTTGAAGTCCGACGAGACCAGTTTCTCGTCGGTATAGCCGAGAATGCCCTTCATCGGACCGTCGGCCGCCGCCCGGATGGCCGCGTTGACCTCGTCGACGGTGGTCGCCTTCGAGGCCTCGAAGACCAGATCGACGACCGAGACGTTCGGGGTCGGCACCCGGATCGCGACGCCGTCGAGCTTGCCGTTCAGTTCCGGCAGCACGAGGCCCACGGCCTTGGCGGCCCCGGTCGAGGTCGGGATCATCGACATCGCCGCGGCGCGGGCGCGGTAGAGATCCTTGTGCATCGTGTCCAGCGTCGGCTGGTCGCCGGTGTAGCTGTGGATCGTGGTCATGAAGCCGCGGGTGATGCCGATGGCATCGTTCAGGGCCTTGGCGACCGGCGACAGGCAGTTCGTCGTGCAGGAGGCGTTCGAGACGACCAGATCGTCCTTGGTCAGCACGTCATGGTTGACGCCATAGACGATGGTCTTGTCGGCCCCGGCGCCCGGCGCCGAGATCAGCACCCGTTTCGAGCCGTTTTCCAGATGGATCGCGGCCTTGTCGCGGGCGGTGAAGATGCCCGTGCATTCCAGCGCCACATCGACATCGCCCCAGGGCAGCTCCTTGGGGTCGCGGATCGCGGTCACCTTGATCGGGCCGCGGCCCACGTCGATGGTGTCGCCGCTCACGGTCACGGTGCCGGGGAAGCGGCCGTGAACGCTGTCGTAGCGCATCAGGTGGGCGTTGGTCTCGACCGGACCCAGATCGTTGATCGCGACGACCTCGATATCGGTGCGTCCCGATTCAACGATCGCCCGCAGCACGTTGCGCCCGATCCGGCCGAAGCCGTTGATTGCTACCTTAACTGTCATCTTCCACCCTTCTTGTCTTATCTGATCAGTTTCTTCGCGGCGGCGGCCACGGCTTCGGCGGTGATGCCGAAGTGTTTGTAAAGGTCGTCTGCCGGCGCCGAGGCGCCGAAGCCGGTCATGCCCACGAAGGCGGATCTGGCGCCCAGAAGCGGCGCCCAGCCCTGTTCCACGGCGGCCTCGACCCCGACCCGGGGCGCGTCGCCGAGGACGGAAGCCCGGTAGGCCTCGTCCTGCGCTGCGAATAGCTCGAAACAGGGGGCAGAGACAACGGCCGCCTTGACGTCCTGACGCGCCAGCTCGTCGGCCGCATTCATCGCGATCTCGACTTCCGAGCCGGTGGCGATCAGCGTCACGTCGCGTCCGCCCTCGGGCTCGCGCAGCACATAGGCGCCCTTGGCGGTCAGGTTCTCGGTCCGGTGCTCGGTCCGCAGGCAGGGCAGGTTCTGGCGCGACAGCGCCAGCAGGCTCGGGGTCTTGTCCGAGGTCGCGGCGATTTCCCAGGCCTCGGCGGTCTCGACCACATCGGCGGGCCGGAAGACGTTGAGGTTGGGCATGGCGCGCAGGCTCGCCAGATGTTCCACCGGCTGGTGGGTCGGGCCATCCTCGCCCAGACCGATCGAGTCATGGGTCATGACATAGGCGACCGGCAGCCCCATCAGCGCCGACAGCCGGATCGCGGGCCGCGCATAGTCGGCAAAGACGAGGAAGGTGCCGCCATAGGGGAAGAAGCCCCCGTGCAGCGCGATCCCGTTCATCGCCGCCGACATGCCGAATTCGCGGATGCCGTAATGGATGTAGGTGCCGCCGTAATTGTCCTTGCTGACCGGCGCCATGCCCTTGGTCAGCGTCAGGTTCGAGCCCGTCAGGTCGGCCGAGCCGCCGATGGAATTGGGCAGGGTGGCGTTCACGACCTCCAGCGCCATTTCCGACGCTTTCCGGGTCGCGACCTTGGGCGCATCGGCCGAAAGCTTCTGCTTGTAGGCCGCGATGGCCTCGGCCATGGCCGCCTTGTCGGGCTTGGCCAGCGATTTCTCGAAGGCGCCGCCATGCTCGTTGCACAGCAGACGCGCCTCCCAGCCCTCGCGAGCCTGACGGCCGCGCGCGGCAACCGCCTGCCAGGCGGCATAGACGTCCTTCGGCAGGGTGAAAGCCTCGTGGGCCCAGCCCAGCGCGGTGCGGGTCGCGGCGATTTCCTCGGCCCCCAGCGGCGCGCCATGAACCTTGTGGCTGCCCGCCTTGTTGGGCGCGCCCTGACCGATCACCGTCTTGCAGTCGATCAGCGACGGGCGCGGGTCCTTGCGCGCGGCCTCGATGGCGGCGGCGATGGCCTCGCGGTCATGGCCGTCGACCTCCTGCACATGCCAGCCGGCGGCGGCGAACCGCGCCTTCTGGTCGACCGAGGTCGACAGCTCGGTCGAGCCGTCGATGGTGATCTTGTTGTCGTCCCACAGCACGATCATCCGGCCCAGCTGCCAGTGCCCGGCCATGTCGATGGCCTCGTGGCTGATGCCTTCCATCAGGCAGCCGTCGCCCGCGATCACATAGGTGTAGTGATCGACCAGATCGTCGCCGAAGCGGGCATTATGCATCCGTTCGGCCAGCGCCATGCCGACCGCGGTGGTGATGCCCTGACCCAGCGGGCCGGTCGTGGTCTCGATCCCGTCGGCATGGCCGTATTCCGGATGGCCCGCCGTGCGGGCGCCCCATTGCCGGAAGCTGCGGATCTGGTCCATGTCCATGTCGGCATAGCCCAGCATGTGGTTGATCGAATAGACCAGCATGGACCCGTGCCCCGCCGACAGCACAAAGCGGTCGCGGTCGGGCCATTTCGGACAGGACGGGTCGATCTGCATGAACCGGTTGAAGAGCACCGCGGCCACATCGGCCATGCCCATCGGCATGCCCGGATGGCCCGAATTGGCGGCTTGCACCGCATCCATGGTCAGGACCCGGATGGCGGTGGCCATCAGCGCTTCGGCGCTGGTGTCGATCTTGGTGGGCGCGTTCATTCGGAACCCTCCTCAGGCGCGTTTCGATTCGGAGACGAGGCGATTGATCATCGGCGTCAGGATAAGCTGCATCGCGAGGTCGAGCTTGCCGCCCGGGATCACGATCGAGTTGGCGCGGCTCATCCAGGACCCGTGGATCATCGAGACCAGGTAGGAAAAGTCGATGCCGCGCGGGTTGCGGAACCGGATCACGACGAGGCTTTCGTCGGGGGTCGGGATCCAGCGGGCGACGAAGGGGTTCGAGGTGTCGACCACGGGCACGCGCTGGAAGTTGATGTCGGTCTGGGTGAATTGCGGGCAGATGCAATGCACATAGGCATACATCCGGCGCAGGATCACGTCGGTAATGGCCTCGGTGGTGTAGCCGCGCTTTTCCTTGTCGCGGTGGATCTTCTGGATCCATTCGAGGTTGATCACCGGCACCACCCCGATCTTGAGATCGGCGTGCTGGGCGATGTTGACCTCGTCATTGACGACCGAGCCGTGCAGGCCCTCGTAGAACAGCAGGTCCGACCCGTCCTCGAACGGCGCCCAGTCGGTGAACTCGCCCGGAGGCACGCCGTATTTCTCGGCCTCGTCGGCATCGTGCACATAGTGGCGGGTGCGGCCGGTGCCGGTCTCGGCATACTGGCTGAAGACCTTTTCCAGCTCCTTCAGCTCGTTCGCCTCATAGCTGAAATGGCTGAAGCCGACATTGCCGCCCGCGTATTGGCGGTCGAGCTCGGACTTCATGTCCTTGCGGTTGAAGCGGTGGAAGGCGTCGCCCTCGATCGAGACCGCGTTCACGCCCTCGCGGCGGAAGATCTGGTCGAAGGTGTGCTTGACCGTCGAGGTGCCTGCCCCGGAGGAGCCGGTAACGGAGATGATCGGATGCTTCTTGCTCATGACTGTCCTCCAGGAACTCAGACGCGGAACAGGCCGCGATTGCCGAACAGGGCATTGACCTCTTCGTCCGGCAGGTCGTGATAGGCGGCGATGCGGCTGACCTTGTCGGTCGAGCCGAAGACGAACGGCGTGCGGGCATGCAGGCTTTCGGCGGTCTTGCCCAGGATCGGGTCCTGCGCGTCGGTCGCGAGCCCGCCGGCCTGCTGGATCACGAAGGCGATGGGCGCGCATTCATAGACCATCCGCAGACGGCCGCGCTCGTAGCCCTTGCGGGCATCGCCGGGGTACAGGAAGACGCCGCCCCGGGTCAGGATCCGGTGGGTTTCGGCCACCAGCGAGGCGACCCAGCGCATGTTGAAGTTCGAGGCCCGCGGGCCTTCCTCGCCGGCGAGGCAATCGTCGATATAGGCCCGGATCGGCCGCGACCAGTGGCGGTAGTTCGAGGCGTTGATGGCGAATTCGCGCGAGGTGTCGGGCACCTTCACGGCCTCGGCCACCAGCACGAACTGCTTGCTGTCGGGGTCCAGAAGGTATTCCTGGGTGCCCTTGCCGAAGGTGCAGACCAGCATCGTCTGCGGCCCGTAGATGATGTAGCCCGCGCCGATCTGTTCGCTGGCCGGGCGCAGCACGCTGGCATCGCCGGTCGCGGCCGCCTCGAAGATCGAGAAGATCGTGCCGATCGAGACGTTGACGTCGATGTTCGAGGACCCGTCGAGCGGGTCGATGGCGACGGCATAGGCGCCCGCGGGGTCAAGCTCGGCCACGACGTCCTGCTCTTCCGAGGCATAGAAGCGGACATTGGCGGTCTTCAGCCGCTCGCAGAAGGCGTCGTCGGCCATTAGGTCCAGCGCCTTCTGGGTGTCGCCGCCCAGGTTTTCGCCGACCGCGGCCCCCAGCGCGCCGCCCAGCGGCCCGCGCTGGATCACCCGCGACAGGTCGATGCCGACCTCGCAGAGCGCGTTCAGGATGGGCTGAAGTGCGGCGGGGATATGCTGCAAATCCCGGATCGGATTCTCTCGTTGCATAAATTTCTCCCGAATCTGGCGACGCGTTGTCGATACCGGTTGCTAAAGGATGACGGCATGGTGGAGAATTTAAAAACGCGGAACCTGTGTTAGATTTTTTTGAAAACCTCATGTCGACACTCCGACCCGAAGCGGTAACCTTCAAGCAACTCAGGGCGTTGCGCGCCGTGGCCGAGCACGGGACCCTGACGGCGGCGGCCGAGTCGATCCACCTGACGACGCCGGCCGTCCATACCCAGCTGCGCCAGCTCGAAGAGAATTTCGGCGCCCGCCTGGTCGATCGCGGCCCCCAGGGCGTGGCGCGACTCACGCGCCAGGGCGAGGCGGTTCTGGTGGGCGCGCGCGCGATCGAGACCGCGCTCGAGGCCTGCGTCGATCATGTGCGCGCGCTTAACGACGGGATGGAGGGGATGGTGACGCTGGGCGTCGTCGCCACCGCCAAGTATTTCGCGCCGCGCCTGGTGGCCGAGCTGCACCGCGCCTTTGCCGAGATCGACGTGATCCTGCGGGTGGGCTCGCGCGAAATGGTGGTGACGGCGCTGCAGGCGGCAAGCGTCGATATCGCGATCATGGGGCGGCCGCCCCGGGTGCCCGAAGTGCATGCGACGGTGCTGGGACCGCATCCCCATGTGCTGATCGCGCCGCCCGATCACCCGCTGGCCGGGCAGGAGCGGATCGCGGCCGAACGGGTGCTGGCCGAAACCTTCCTCGCGCGCGAGGTGGAGTCCGGAACCCGCGTCCTGATGGATCGGTTCATCGAGCGGCTGGGCAAGGGGCGTCCGCAACGGGTGATCGAGCTGGAAAGCAACGAGACCATCAAGCAGGCGGTGATGGCGGGGCTCGGGATCGCGCTGATCTCGCGTCACACGGTGGTCGAGGAACTGGCCGCCGGGCGGCTGGTCGAGCTGGATGCCCCCGCGCTGCCGCTGGTGCGGCAGTGGTTCCTGGTCCATCGCAGCGATACCGCGCTCAGCGCGGCCGGCCGGCGCATCCACGGCTATATCGTGGGCCGCCAGGGCGCGTTCCTGCCACGATAGGCCGGTCTCCGGCCCCGAATTTTCGCAGAAAATTCGCGCGAGCCCCCAGGCGGTCGGTTTCCCTGACAAAGCGCGGCAGGGCCCTTGACCTTCCAGCGACTGGAGGCCCTATCTGAGGGGGCATCCCGTCCGACGGACGCTGCACGGAGGCTGTCATGACCGCGATCACCACCACCAGGCTGAAGCTCGAAGGGCTGCATTGCGCGGGCTGCGTGCGCCGGGTCGAGCGCGCCCTGACCGAGCTGCCCGAGGTCGAGGCCGCCCGGGTCAACCTCGCGACCGGCACCGCCGAGGTCGAGCATTCCGGTCCGCCCGCGCCGCTGATCGGGGCGGTCGAGGGGGCGGGCTTCGGCGTCGCCCGGACCGACATCTCGCTCAACGTCGAGGGCGCGACCTGTGCCTCCTGCACCGGCCGGATCGAGCGCACGCTGCTGGCCCAGCCCGGGGTTCTGTCGGCGGCGATGAACCTCGCGACCGGTCAGGCCCGCGTGACTGCGGCCGAGGGCCTGGCCGATGCCCGTGCGCTGTCCCGCGCGGTGACCGAGGCAGGCTATCCGGCGACCCCGCTGACCGCCGAGGCGCGGCCCGAACCCGGTGCGGCCCAGGCCGCCGAGGCCCGCAAGCTCGCTCGCAGGGCCTGGATCGCGGGTCTGCTGGCGCTGCCCGTGGTGCTTCTGGAAATGGGCGGTCACGTGATCCCCGGCGCCCGCGAGGCGCTGGCCGGGATCGTCTCGGAAACCGGGCTGCGCGTCGTTTCGTTCCTGCTGACCACCGCGATCCTCGCCGGTCCGGGCCGGTCCTTCTTCCTGAAGGGCGTGCCGCTCCTGCTGAAGGGCGCGCCCGACATGAACGCGCTGGTCGCGCTCGGCACCGGCGCGGCCTGGGGCTATTCCACGCTCGCGACCTTCGCGCCCAGCCTGCTGCCCGCCGGAACGGCCCATGTCTATTTCGAGGCCGCGGCGGTCATCGTCACCCTGATCCTGATCGGCCGCACCCTCGAGGCCCGCGCCCGGGGCCGCACCGGCGAGGCGATCCGGCATCTGATGGGGCTGCAACCGCGCAGCGCCCGGGTCGTCACTGAAACGGGTCTCGAGGACCGGCCCGTCGAGCTGCTTGCTCCCGGCGATCTGATCGAGGTCCGCCCCGGCGAGCGCATCCCCACCGATGGCGAGATCGTCGAGGGGCAGGGGCCGGTCGACGAATCGATGCTGACCGGCGAGCCGATGCCCGCCGACAAGGCGCCCGGCGATGCGGTCACCGGCGGCACCGTAAATGGCGCCGCCGCGCTGAGGTTCCGCGCCACCCGGGTCGGCCGCGAGACCGCGCTGGCCCAGATCGTGGCGATGGTCGAGACGGCGCAGGGCGCCAAGCTGCCGGTGCAGGCGCTGGCCGACCGGATCACCGGCATCTTCGTGCCCGCCGTCCTGGCCGCCGCCGCGCTGACCGTGGCTGTCTGGCTGATCGTCGGGCCCGACCCGGCGCTGGGCCTCGCACTGGTCGCGGGCGTCTCGGTGCTGATCGTCGCCTGTCCCTGCGCCATGGGGCTGGCCACGCCGACCTCGGTGATGGTGGGCACGGGCCGCGCCGCCGAAATGGGGGTTCTCTTCCGCAAGGGCGATGCGTTGCAAAGCCTGTCGGGCGTCGCGACGGTCGCCTTCGACAAGACCGGCACCCTGACCGAGGGCCGCCCCGAACTGACCGAAGCGCGGCTGGCCGAGGGCTTCGATCGCGGCGAGGTCCTGGCCGCTGCCGCCGCGCTCGAGGCCCGCTCGGAGCATCCGCTGGCCCGCGCCATCCTGGCCGCCGCCCCCGATCATCCCGAGGCCGAAGGGGTCGAGGCGTTGCCCGGTTTCGGCGTCAGGGGCCGGGTCGGCGGCCGTGATGTCCTGGTGGGCGCCGAACGGCTGATGGCGCGCGAGGGCATCGCGCTTGGCCCCCTCGCGGCCGAGGCGGCGACGCTGGCCGCAAACGGCGCAACCCCGGTCTTTGTGGCCCTCGACGGGCGCGCGGCGGGGGTGCTGGCGCTGGCCGACCCGATCAAGCCCTCGGCGCGCGCGGCCATTGCCGGGCTCCACCGGATGGGCGTCGCGACCGCGCTGATCACCGGCGATACCGAGCCGACCGCGCGCGCCGTCGCGGCCGAGCTTGGCATCGGCCATGTGGTGGCAGGCGTTCTGCCCGGCGGCAAGGTCGAGGCGCTGGAGGGGCTGCGCGCCGAGGGCCCGGTTGCCTTCGTCGGCGACGGGCTCAACGACGCGCCCGCGCTGGCGGCGGCCGATGTGGGGCTTGCCATCGGCACCGGCACCGATGTCGCCATCGAGGCGGGCGACGTGGTGCTGATGTCGGGCGATCCGCAGGGCGTCGTCAACGCGCTCCATGTCAGCCGCCGGACGCTGGCCAATATCCGCCAGAACCTGTTCTGGGCCTTCGCCTATAACGTCGCACTGATCCCGGTCGCGGCGGGGGTGCTTTATCCGCTGAACGGGCTCATGCTGTCGCCGATGCTGGCGGCGGGCGCGATGGCCTGTTCGAGCCTCTTCGTGCTGTCGAACGCCCTTCGGCTGCGCGGGCTCGGGCCGCTGGAGGCCCGGTCATGAATATCGGCGACATCTCGAAGGCGACGGGCCTGCCCGCCAAGACCATCCGCTATTACGAGGAGATCGGCCTGATCCGGCCTGCCCGGGGCGCCAATGGCTACCGGCATTTCTCGGAAACCGACCTGCACAACCTGACCTTTCTGGGCCGGGCGCGGTCGCTCGGCTTCTCGATCGAGGAATGCCGGGCGCTTCTGGCGCTTTATACCGACAAGGCCCGGGCCAGCGCCGATGTGAAAGAGATTGCCCGCACCCATCTGGCGCAGATCGATGCCAAGATCCTGGAGCTGCAGGCGATGCGGGCGACGCTTGCCGATCTGATGGCCGCCTGCGCGGGCGATCATCGTCCCGACTGCCCGATCCTCAAGGGTCTGGCCGGAGAGCCCTGAGCCGCCCGCAATTGGGCTTTGACAATGCGCGCCGATGGGCTAGGCAGGAGCGACTTCGGTTCCGGCCCGCAAGGCCGGAGAAAAGGGAACGCGGTGCGCCCCCGCAAGGGCAACTCCGCGGCTGCCCCCGCAACTGTAGGCGGAGAGCGCGGCTGACAGACGCCACTGGGCCTGTCCCGGGAAGGCCAGCCAAGCGACGACCCGCAAGCCAGGAGACCTGCCGAAGCGACGATCACCCTTTCCGGGCGCGGGGCGCGCCCCGGAGCGGCCAGCCCGCAGCGGTGAGACAGATCACCGTCCGGGGGGCTGGCCCGATCCCGCCGCGCCCCGGACCGCCCGCAAGGGCAGGGAAGGCAGGGCGATGAACGATCCGGAGACAAGACCGGCCGACCGAGACGGAGCGCGCGCATGAGGGGGCAGGGGCTCTTCTGGGCGCTTGCGCTGCTGGTGGCGGCGCTTTTCGGGCTGTCGCTGCTGATCGGCCCGGCGGGACTGTCGGTCGGCGACAGCCTCTCGGCGCTTCTGGCCGGGCGCGGCGAGGCGGCGGTGCTGGTCATGCGCGAGATCCGCCTGCCCCGCGCGATCCTGGCCGTGCTGGTGGGCGCGAGCCTCGGGCTCTCGGGCGCGGCGCTGCAGGGCTACATGCGCAACCCGCTGGCCGAGCCCGGCCTGATCGGCGTCTCGTCGAGCGCCGCGCTGGGTGCGGTGCTGGCACTGCAAACGGGGCTTGCCTCGGCGCATGTGCTGGCGCTGCCCGCTTCGGCGCTGACCGGCGCGCTGATCGCCGTCTCGCTGCTGCTGCTGCTGGCCGGACCCCGCGGCGGGGCCTTCACGCTGATCCTCGCGGGCATCGCCCTTTCGGCGCTGGCGGGCGCGCTGACGCAACTGGTGCTGAACCTCTCGCCCAATCCTTACGCCACGGCCGATATCGTGTTCTGGCTGATGGGCTCGCTCGCTGATCGCTCCTTCACCCATGTCTGGCTGGCGCTGCCGCTGACTCTTCTGGGCTGGTTGATGCTGGCCGGTCTCGGCCGCGGGCTCGATGCCCTGACGCTGGGCGAGGATGCGGCGGCGGCGCTGGGCATCCGGCTCGGGCGGCTGCGCCTCGCGCTGGTCCTGGGTGTCGCGGCCTCGGTGGGCGCGGGGGTGGCGGTCGCGGGCGCCATCGGCTTTGTCGGTCTGATCGTGCCGCATCTGCTGCGCCCGCTGGTGGGCGCCCGGCCCGGGCGGCTGCTGGCGGCCTCGGCGCTGGGTGGCGCGGCCCTTCTGCTGGCCGCCGATATCGGCGTGCGTCTGGTGCTGCCCGACCGCGACCTCAAGCTGGGCGTCGTCACAGCACTGATCGGCGCGCCGCTGTTCATCCGGCTGATCTACCGCACCCGGGCGGAGGCGGGCGCATGACCGGGCTTGAGCTTTCGCATCTGACCGTCCGGCGCGGCGCCTGCCCTGTGGTCGATGATGTCACCGCACGGCTGTCGCCGGGCGACTGCGTGGGCCTTGTCGGTCCCAATGGCGCGGGCAAGACCACCTTGATGCGCGCAGCCCTCGGCCTTCTGCCGCACAAGGGCACATCGAGCCTCGCGCGCCTGCCCGCGCCCGAGCGTGCCCGCGCCGCCGCCTGGCTGCCGCAAACGCGCGAAATCGCCTGGCCGGTCAGCGTCGAGACCCTGGTCGGGCTTGGCCGCACGCCGCATCTGGGGCCGGGCCAGCGTCCCGGACCCGCCGACCGCGCAGCCGTCGATGCCGCGATGGCGCGGCTCGAGCTGGCCGGGTTCGCTACGCGCCGCGCGACCGAGCTGTCAGGCGGCGAACAGGCGCGGGTGCTGATCGCCCGGGCGCTGGCGCAGGAGGCGCCCGTGCTGATGGCCGACGAACCCATTGCCGGGCTCGACCCGGCGCATCAGTTCACAACCATGGCGCTGTTCGCGCGCCTCGCCGCCGAAGGCCGCCTGGTGATGGTCTCGCTCCACGATCTGGGGCTGGCGGTCCGGTTCTGCACCCGGCTTCTGCTGATGCATCGCGGCCGTCTGGTGGCCGACGGCCCGCCCCGCGCGGTGCTGAGCGAGGCCAATCTGGCCGAGGTCTTCGGGCTGCGCGCCTATCTGGCCGAGACCCCCGACGGCCCGGTCTTCCAGCCGCTCGAGGTGGTGCGATGACCCCCAATTCACGCCCGGCCGAGGAGCCTGCCGCATGATCGACCCGATCCTGTCCTTCCTTCACACCGGCGGCGCGGCGATGTGGGCCATCGCGGGCCTGTCGGTCGCCACGCTCAGCCTGATCCTCTGGAAGCTCTGGGGCCTCGCGCGGATGGGCGCCTTTGCGGGCGCCCGGGCCGAACGCGCGGTGCGGCTCTGGCAGGAGGGCGCGCGCGAGGCGGCGGCCGAGGCGGTTGCGGGCCGGGTCGGACTGCGCGCCCGGCTGGTCCGCGCGGCCATTGGGGCGCTGGCGCTGGGCCTGCCCGAGGCGAAGGCGCGCGAGGAAACCACCCGCGTCGCCCGGCGCCTGCTGGTCGAGGCGCGCGCGGGGCTTCGGGCACTGGAACTGATCGCGGTGATCGCGCCGCTTCTGGGTCTTCTCGGCACGGTTCTGGGCATGATCGATGCGTTCCAGGCGCTGCAAGCGGCGGGCTCGGCGGCCGACCCGGCCGATCTGGCGGGCGGCATCTGGGAGGCGCTTCTGACCACGGCCGCCGGCATGGCGGTGGCAATCCCGGCGGCGGTCTCGCTCAGCTGGTTCGAATCCGTGGCCGACAGCGCCCGCGCCGACATGGAAGACCTCGCGACCCGGCTGTTCCTTGCGGCGGAGGCGGGCTGATGTTCAGCTTCGACACGCCCCGGCCGCCACGCCGCCCGAGCCTCACGCCGATGATCGACTTGGTCTTCCTGCTGCTTGTCTTCTTCATGATCTCCGCCCGCTTCGGCCCCGAGGCGGGGATCGGGATCGTCGCGGCACAAGGCGGGGGGGCGGGCGACTGGCAGGGGCCGCCAAGGCTGATCGAGGTGCGCCCCGACGGGCTCTCGCTGAACGGGCAGGCGATGGCGCCCGACGCGATCGCGGCCGAACTGGCGCGGATCACGCCCGCGCCCGGCGATCCGGTCCTGCTGCGCGCCCGGGATGGGGCCGATCTGCAGGCGCTGGTCGATGCGATGGACGCGCTCGGCCGGGCCGGGGTCGCGGGGCTCATGCTGGTGGAGTAGGGCGATGTTCGACTTCGGCGCGGACGACCGGCAGCGCAGGCAGGGCGAAAGCATCGTGCCGATGATCAATGTCGTCTTCCTTTTGCTGATCTTCTTTCTGATGAGCGCGCGGCTGGTGCCGCCCGCGCCCTTCGAGACCGCGCCGCCGCAGGCGGACGCGGCCGAGCCCGCCACGGGCGACATGTTGCACCTGTCGGCCGCGGGCGATCTGGCCTTCGGCGATCTGCGGGGCGAGGCGGTCTTCGCGGCGCTCGCCGCCCGTCCCGAGGGTGCCGCGCCGCTGGTGATCCGGGCCGATGCCGGGGTCGAGGCGGTGGCGCTGGCACGTATTGCCGCGCGGCTGACGGCCGAGGGGCGCGGCCCGCTGCGGCTGGTGACGGTGCCGCGATGACACGGGCGGGCGAGCTTCTGGCCTTCGTGCCGCTGGCGCTGGCGCTTCATGTCGGGGCCTTCGCGCTGGCGCGGCCGCCGCAGGGGGGCGTTGCCGGGGCCGCAGGTGGCCCGGGGGGCGACGCGCTGGTGACGCTGGCGGCGGCGCCTGCGTCCTATGCCAGGCTTGCCGAGGACTGGACCGAGGCCCCGGCGCCCGAAGCCGACCTTGCCGGCCTGCCTGCGCCAGAGCCAGAGCCCGAAAGCGTGCCGCGCGCCGAGCTGCTCGGCGCTGCGACGCCGCGCGTGGCCCTGCCGAAGCTTGCCGAGCCGCGCCCCGAGGCCGATCTGCCCGCGCCCTCTGCGAAACCCGAGGCCCAGCGCGCGCCGGACCCGGCGCCGACGCTTAGGCCCGAAGCCCGTCCGGCGAGGGCCGCCCGGCCCGCGCCGCCCTCGGAGGCGCGCGCGGCGCAGGTGGCGCGGGGCCGGGCGGAGGCTGCCGAGGCCGGGGCGGGGGCGACCGGCGGCGCGCCGACGCTGACGCCCGCCCGGGCCTCGTCGCTGCAGGCCGAATGGGGCGCGCGGATTCTGGCGCGGGTCGATCGCAGCCACCGCTATCCGCGCGGCACGCGGGCCAGCGGCCGGGCGCTGATCGAGCTGGTGCTGGCGCGCGACGGGCAGCTGGTCTCGGCCCGCCTGGTCCAAAGCGCGGGCGACCCGCGCCTCGACGAGGCCGCGCTGGCGGCGGTGCGCCGCGCCGGCCGGTTCCCGCCCGCGCCCCGGGGGCTCGCGGCCGCGCGCTACAGCTTCACCCTGCCGCTGAGGTTCGAGTGGCAGGGCTAGCGCCCGCCCGATCCGGACGGAGCCCTCAGGCGGTCTCGGGCCGCCGGATCAGCGCCGCCGCGCCACGCGCCCGGTCGGAAAGCCCGGTATTCGGGCTTTCGGCCAGGCTCAGCAGCCGCGCCCGCATGCGCGGGTCCCAGAACTGGTCGATATGGGCGGCGATGGCGGCCTCGGCCTCGTCATCGGGCAGGCGGGCAAAGGCGGTCGCGATCTGATTGGCCATATAGGCCAGCTTGTCAGGGGTCATGGGGCATCTCCTCCGCAGCGATCCGCCGGGCATGGGTGTGAATGTCGAAACTCGGACCGCGCGCCCGGGCGATGAGCGTCAGCCCCGCGGCGTCTGCCGCGGCGACGGCGCGGGCGGTCGGCGCCGAGACGGCGATCAGCGCCGGTGCGCGGGCAAGAACCGCCTTCTGCACCAGCTCGATCGAGACCCGCGAGGTCAGCAGGATCGCGCCGCCCGAGGCGTCGCGCCCCATCCGCGCCAGCCGTCCCACCAGCTTGTCGAGCGCATTGTGCCGCCCGACATCCTCGCACAGCGCGACCAGCCCCTCGGCGCGGGTCCAGAACCCCGCCGCATGGGCCGCCCGCGTCGCGCCGTGCAACTCCTGACCGAGGCTCAGCGCGGTCATCGCCCCGTCGATCTCGGGCGGCGTCAGGCACAGCCCGTCCGGCGGCAGCACCGGCAGCGGACGGCTCGCTTCGGCAAGGCTTTCGACACCGCAAAGCCCGCAACCGACCGGCCCCGCCATGCGGCGGCGCCGCCCGGCCAGCCGCGCGCCCAGCCCGGGCGCCAGCCAGATCCGCAGCTCGATCCCATCGTCATGGTCGGCGCGCTCGATCCGCGCGATTTGGTCGGGGCGCGCGACGATGCCTTCGGTCAGCGAAAAGCCCAGCGCGAAATCGTCAAGATCGGCGGGGCTGGCCAGCATCACCGCATGGGTGGTGCCGTCATAGCACAGCGCGACCGGCACCTCCTCTGCCAGCCGCCGGATGTCGGGCGCGGCCCCGTCGGGGCCGAGGCTCTGCACCTGCGATGTTGTCCAGGGCCGCATCGGGGCCTATTCCGCCGCGGGCAGGATGCGGCGGGCGGCTCGGGCATGGGCGGCGTAATCCTCCTGCCAGTCCGAGGGCCCGTTCGACAGCGCCACCTGCACCGCCGTCACCTTGTATTCGGGGCAGTTGGTGGCCCAGTCGGAATAGTCCGAGGTCACCACATTGGCCTGTGTCTCGGGGTGGTGGAAGGTGGTGTAGACGACGCCCGGGCTGACGCGGTCGGTCAGGGTCGCCCTCAGCGAGGTCTCGCCCGAGCGCGAGGCCAGCCGCACCCAGTCGCCCTCGGCGATGCCCCGGGTCTCGGCGTCATGGGGGTGGATCTCCAGCCGGTCCTCGCCATGCCAGGCGGTATTGGCGGTGCGCCGGGTCTGGGCGCCCACATTGTACTGGCTGAGAATGCGCCCCGTCGTCAGCAGAAGCGGGAAGCGCGGGCCGGTGCGCTCGTCGGTCGGCACATAATCGGTAATGACGAACAGCCCCTTGCCGCGCACGAAGCCCGCCTCGTGCATGACCGGCGTGCCCGTTGGGGCGGCCGCGTTGCAGGGCCATTGCACCGAGCCTTCGCGGTCGAGCAGATCGTAGCTCACGCCCGCGAAGCTGGGGGTGGTGGCGGCGATCTCGTCCATGATCTCGGAGGGGTGGGCATAGTCCCAGCCCGCGCCCATGGCATTGGCCAGCGCCATGGTGACCTCCCAGTCGGCCAGCCCCGTTTTCGGGGCCATCACCCGGCGGACCCGGTTCAGCCGCCGTTCGGCATTGGTGAAGGTGCCGTCCTTTTCCAGAAAGCTCGATCCCGGCAGGAAGACATGGGCGTAATTCGCGGTCTCGTTCAGGAAGAGATCGTGGACGATCACGCAATCCATCGCCGCGAGCCCGGCGGCCACATGCTTGGTGTCGGGGTCCGATTGCAGGATGTCCTCGCCTTGCACGTACAGCCCGCGGAAGCTGCCATCGACGGCCGCGTCCAGCATGTTGGGGATGCGCAGACCCGGCTCGTCCGAGATCGTCACGTTCCAGAGCCGCTCGAACACCCCGCGCGCCTCGGCGTCATGGACATGGCGATAACCCGGCAGCTCGTGCGGGAAGCTGCCCATGTCGCAGGACCCCTGCACGTTGTTCTGGCCGCGCAGCGGGTTCACGCCGACACCCGGCCGCCCGATATTGCCCGTCGCCATGGCAAGATTCGCGATCGCCATGACGGTGGTCGAGCCCTGGCTGTGTTCGGTCACCCCCAGCCCGTAATAGATCGCGGCATTGCCGCCCGTGGCATAAAGCCTCGCCGCCTGTCGGACCTCGGTGGCCGGGACGCCCGTCAGCGCCTCGGTCGCTTCGGGGCTCAGATGCTCTTCCGAGACGAAGGCGGCCCAGTCGGCGAAGGCCTCGGCATCGCAACGCTCAGTGACGAAGGCGCTGTCGGTCAGCCCCTCGGTCACGATGACATGGGCCATGGCGGTCAGCAGCGCCACGTTTGTGCCCGGCCTCAGCGCCAGATGGTGCGCGGCCTGCACATGGGGGCCCTTGACCAGGTCGATCCGGCGCGGGTCGGCGACGATCAGCTTCGCACCCTGCCGCAGCCGCTTCTTCAGCCGCGAGGCAAAGACCGGATGCCCGTCGGTCGGGTTGGCGCCGATCACCAGCACCACATCGGCCGCCTCGACGCTGTCGAAATCCTGCGTGCCCGCCGAGGTGCCGAAGGTGGTCTTCAGCCCATAGCCCGTGGGCGAATGGCAGACCCGCGCGCAGGTATCGACATTGTTGTTGCCGAAGACCTGCCGGATCAGCTTCTGCACGAGGAAGGTCTCCTCGTTGGTGCAGCGCGACGAGGTGATGCCGCCGATGGCGCCGGGGCCGCTTTCGGCCTGGATCGCGCGCAGCCTTTGCGCGGTGAAGGCCAGCGCCTCGTCCCACGAGACCTCGCGCCAGGGCTGGTCGATGGTCTCGCGGATCATCGGGTTCCGGATGCGATCGGGATGGGCAGCATAGCCGAAGGCAAAGCGGCCCTTGACGCAGCTGTGGCCGCGATTGGCCTTGCCGTCCTTCCAGGGCACCATGCGGACAAGCTGGTCGCCCTTCATTTCGGCCCGGAAGGAACAGCCGACCCCGCAATAGGCGCAGGTGGTGACGATGGCGCGGTCGGGCGTGCCGTGCTCGATCACCGCGTTTTCCTGCAGCGTCGCGGTCGGGCAGGCCTGCACGCAGGCGCCGCAGCTGACGCAGTCGGAATTCAGGAAATCACTGGTGCCCGAGGCGATCCGCGCCTCGAAGCCGCGCCCCTCGACGGTCAGCGCGAAGGTGCCCTGCACCTCTTCGCAGGCCCGCACGCAGCGGAAGCAGGCGATGCATTTCGACGGATCATAGGTGAAATAGGGGTTCGAGGTATCCTTGGCCTCGAAGCGCGGGTTCGCCTCGCCATTCTGCCGGGTCTGGAAATGGTTGGCGCCGGAGGTATAGCGCACCTCGCGCAGCCCCACGGCACCCGCCATGTCCTGCAACTGGCAATCGCCATTGGCCGCACAGGTCAGGCAGTCAAGCGGGTGGTCCGAGATGTAAAGCTCCATCACCCCGCGCCGGAGTTTCGCAAGCTTGGGCGTCTGGGTATGGACCTCCATGCCGTCCGCGGCGGGCGTGGTGCAGGAGGCAGGCGTGCCGCGGCGACCCTCGATCTCGACCATGCAAAGCCGGCAGGACCCGATGGGTTCCAGGCTGTCGGTGGCGCAAAGCTTGGGGATCTCGATCCCGGCCATGGCGGCGGCGCGCATGACCGAGGTGCCCTCGGGCACGGTCACGTCCATGCCGTCGATGGTGAGGGTGACGGTCTTGTCGGACCGGCGGGCGGGGGTGCCGAAATCGGCATCGGGAAGGATGAAGTCTTTCATCTGCTGGCCTCCGGGCTGGCGGATTGGTCATGCGATGCGAAAAGGGACGCGCCCGATCCTGGGAGGGCGTCGCCTGAGAGAAGAGCGGCGCGATTCATGGTGCAATCCGCTGCCAAGCCTTCCGCGTCTTGAAAGGTGGCAATGCGCCCTCCCTTGGGGAGGGTCGGGCGCGGCCCGGGCTTGCCGCCCGGGCCAGAGGGTTGGGCGCTTCGGGACAGGGCGGCGGAGCGTTGCGCCCCTTGCGATGCAAAAAGCCGGGTCATTCCGCCGCCTCCCGCGCCCCGCCGAAATCCTCGGGGAAGTGGCGCAGCGCGCTTTCGACCGGATAGGGGGTGAAGCCCCCCAGCGCACAAAGCGAGCCCGAGCGCATGGTTTCGCACAGATCGGCCAGGATCGCAGGCGCGGCCGGATCGCCCGCGAGGATGCGGTCGATGGTCTCCATGCCCCGGACCGCGCCGATCCGGCAGGGGGTACAGGTGCCGCAGCTCTCGACCGCGCAGAATTCCATGGCAAAGCGGGCCATCGCGCCCATCTCGACCGTATCGTCGAAGACCACGAGCCCGGCATGACCGATCAGCCCGCCCGCCGCGTCGCATTCCTCATAGCCCAGCGGCGTGTCGAAAAGCGACCGGGGGAAATAGGCGCCGAGCGGCCCGCCGATCTGCACCGCCTTCACCGGACGGCCCGAAGCGGTGCCGCCGCACACACCCTCGACGAGTTCGCCGATGGTCATGCCGAAGGCCGCCTCGAAAAGCCCGCCATATCTGACATTGCCCGCGATCTGCAGCGGTACGGTGCCAAGAGACCGGCCCAGCCCGAAGGAGCGGTAGTGATCCGCCCCTTCCGACAGGATCGCCGGGACAGAGGCCAGCGTGATCAGGTTGTTGACGACGGTCGGCCGCCCCATGAAGCCCTTATGGGCGGGCAGGGGCGGCTTGGGGCGCACGATGCCGCGCTTGCCTTCCATCGAGTTCAGAAGCGCGGTTTCCTCGCCGCAGACATAGGACCCGGCGCCGACCCGGTCCTCGATGTCGAAGTGATCGCCCAGAATGCCCACCTCGCGCGCGACGCGCAGCGAGGCATCGAGCATCGCGATGGCCTGCGGATATTCCGAGCGCATGTAGACATAGCCCCGGTCGGCACCGACCGCGCGGGCGCAGATCGCCATGCCCTCGATCAGGCAGAACGGATCGCCCTCGATCAGCATCCGGTCGGCAAAGGTGCCGCTGTCGCCCTCGTCGGCATTGCAGACCACGGCCTTGCGCGCGCCCTCGGCCTCCAGCACCGTCTTCCACTTGATGCCGGTCGGAAAGCCCGCGCCGCCTCGGCCGCGCAGGCCCGAGGCGGTGATCTCGGCCACGATCTCTTCGGGCGTCATAGTCATCGCCCGTTCCAGCCCCTTCATCCCGCCTTGGGCGCGATAGGCGTCAAGATCCAGAGGTTCGACAATGCCGCAGCGGGCGAAGGCGAGGCGCGTCTGGCGGGCGAAGAAGGGGATCTGTTCGACCGGGCCGACGGATTTGGGGTGATCCTCGAAGGCGCTGTCGAACAGGGCCGGCACATCGGCGGGCTCGAGCGGGCCGAAGCCCATGCGCACGCCGTCTTCCTCGATTTCCAGCAGCGGCTCCAGCCAGACCATGCCGCGCGTGCCGGTGCGCCTCAGCACCAGATCGAGCCCGCGCGCCCGGGCCTCGGCCTGCAGGGCAGCGGCGACCTCGTCGGCGCCCAGCGCCAGCGCGGCCGCATCGAGCGGCAGATACAGCGTGAGGCTCATGCCGATCCCTCCCGCGCGAGGCGTTCCAGCCGGTCGGCGGTGACCCGGCCCAGCGGACGGTCATCGACCAGCGCCGCGGGCGCGCAGGCGCAGAGGCCCAGGCAATAGGCCGGTTCCAGCGTCACCGCGCCATCTTCGGTCGTGCCGTGCCACTCGACCCCAAGCCGCGCCTTCAGATCCTCGCCCAGCGCGGCCGCGCCCATCGCCTGACAGGCCTCGGCCCGGCAGACGCGCAGCACCCGGCGGCCGCCGGGCTCGGTTCGGAAATCGGGGTAGAAGCTGACCACGCCATGGATCTCGGCCGCACTCAGGCCCAGTTCCTCGGCCAGCGCCGGATAGGCCGCGACGGGCACATGGCCGAAGCTTTCCTGCACGGCATGCAGCACGGGCAGCAGCGGGCCGTCCAGATGCGCGTGGGCCGCGGCGATGCCGCGGCATCGCGCGATGATGTCGGTGGTCATGCAGTCCTCCCTTTGCATGCCATAGTGTGCCGACTCGGCCCCAAGGGGATCAATGCCCGCGATTCGTCGGGCGATAGAGATATTCTATTAAAAAGCCGCCTTGCGCGCGGCCTCCATCAGGGCATCGAGCACCGGCGTCATCGGTTCGCGATGGGGCGCGATCAGCCCGACGACATGCTCGGCCACGGGCTCGGTCAGCGGCACCGCGACCAGCGATCCGGTGCCCAGAAACGGCTGGGCGCTGCGTAAGGGCAGGATCGTGACCCAGCCCGAGGCCTGCACATGGGCGATGAGCGCCAGCAGGGAATTCGATTCAAGCCGCGCCCGGGCCACGGCGCCGGCTTCGGCCATGTGGCGGTCGACGATCCGGCGGTTCTGCATGTCGGGGGTTAGCAGGCACAAAGGCTCGGACGCGGCCTCGGCCCAGGGCACTGCCTCGCGCCCGGCCAGCGGATGGTCGGCGCGCATCACCAGATTGTAATGCTCGGCATAAAGCGGGACGGTGGCGACCCGGCCGAGCGGCTCGTTTTCGAGATAGGTGATTCCCGCATCGACCTGCAGATCGTCCAGCATCTGGACGATGGCCGCCGAGTTTCGCGAGAAGACGGTGATTCGCAAATTCGGGTGACGCAACGTCAAAGGCCCGGTCAGCGCGGTGATCGCGGCCAGCGCGGTCGGTACCGCCGCCAGCCGCAGATCGCCCGAGAGCCCGCGCTTGGCGGTGCGCATCTCTTCGCGCAAGGCGCGCGTGTCGGCGACGATCACCCGGGCGCGTTCCAGCACCCGTGCGCCCTCGGGTGTCAGCCCCCCGAAGCGCGAGCCGCGCCAGACCAGAAGAACCCCAAGCTGTTCCTCCAACTGCTTGATTGCGGCCGAAAGCGTGGGCTGGGTCACCCCGCAGGCCTCGGCCGCACGGCCGAAATGACGCTCGCGCGCGAGCGCAATGAACATCTCGAGCTTGTCGATCATCGGTCCCCTCCCGGCGCCAGACTGCACCGTGCGGCGCGCGCGGCAAAGGGCCTTAACCAAGCTGTAACATGAATACGATCTATGCGGGCGTCGTGCGTCGCCGTTGATGCGTGCGCTTGAAAAGTGACGAAGAAGCCGTTTTGACTGCGGCACGTGGCCCCGCGCGCCAACGGGGCCGAACCGAAAGGACGCCAGATGAGGCCCCGCCAGCCTGCCGCCTGCCTGTTCCGCCAGTTCTTCACTGCGCCGGGTCGGGGACCCGATCCTGTGCCCGCAGCGGGCCGCGATGCGGGGGCCGCGCGATGAGCCTCAGGACCCCGCAGAAGGAACTGACACTGGGCCGGGCGCAAAGCCGCGGGCTTCTTTTCGCGGTGCTGGTCTTCAGCGTCTTCACCAACCTGCTGATGCTGACCGGGCCGCTGTTCATGCTGCAGGTCTACGACCGGGTGCTGGGCTCGCGCTCCGAAGAGACGCTGGTCGCGCTCTTCATCCTGGTGGGGGCGCTTTATCTCTTCTACTGGCTGCTCGACTATGCCCGCGGCCGGGTGATGGCCCGGATCGGCGCGCGGCTGCAGGCGGCGCTGGCGCGGCGGGTGTTCTCGGCCATGGTAGAACGCGCGGCGCTGCGCGGCGGGCAGGGGCCGGGCGCGACCGCCATCGGCGATCTCGACGCGATCCGGAACCTGTTTGCGGCGCCGGTGCTTCTGGCGCTGTTCGACATGCCCTGGACGCCATTCTTCCTGGCCGCGATCTTCCTGTTCCACCCCTTGCTGGGGCTGGCGGCCATCGGCGGCGGCGCGGTGCTGATCCTCGCCACGCTGGTCAACCGCTGGGTCACGAATGGGGCGCTGGAACGGTCGCAGGCCAAATCCTCGCGCGCGGCGCGGCTGGCACGGCAGGCCGAAGAGGGTGGCGGGCTGATCTGGTCGCAGGGCATGGCCTCGGTCATGGCCGACCGCTGGGCGCGGATGCAGGAGGATGCCAGCGCCGAGGGCATGGATGCCAATGACCGCAGCGGCACGCTTGCCAGTTTCTCGCGCGCCTTCCGGTTCTTCCTGCAATCGGGGCTTCTGGCGCTGGGCGCCTATCTGGTGCTGCAGCACGCGGTGACGCCGGGCGCGATGATCGCCTCGTCGATCCTGATGGGCCGGGCCCTCGCGCCCATCGAGCAGGTGCTTGGCCAGTGGGCGCTGATCCAGCGCGCCCGCAGCGGCTGGAAGACGCTGGGCGAGTTCCTGCAATCGGTGCCCGAGCGGATCCAGCCGACCCAGTTGCCCGATCCGGTCGCGCAGCTGACGGTGACGAATATCGGCCTGCGCGCCTCGGCGCCCGGCGCGCCGCCGGTGCTGCAGGGCATCAGCTTCGAGCTCAATCCCGGCGAGGCGCTGGGCGTGATCGGCAAAAGCGGCGTCGGCAAGACCACGCTGGCGCGGATCATCCAGGGCCTGTTGCCGCCCACCACCGGCGAGGTCCGGCTGGCGGGCGCGACGCTTGATCAGTACGGACACGAACGGCTGGGCCGGGTGATGGGCTGCCTGCCGCAGGAGGTGCGCTTCTTCGACGGCACGGTGGCCGAGAACATCGCCCATATGGAACTGAACCCCGATCCGGCGCGGGTCGTGCAGGCGGCCACGCTGGCGCGGGTGCATGACATCATCCTCAAGCTGCCGCAGGGCTACGACACCATGCTGATCGAGGGCAGCGGGCTTCTGTCGGGCGGTCAGCGCCAGCGGCTGGCGCTGGCGCGGGCGCTGTATCACGACCCGGTGCTGCTGGTGCTGGACGAGCCCAACTCGGCGCTCGATGCCGACGGGTCCGAGGCGCTGAACGCGGTCGTTGTCGACATGAAGCGGGCCGGCAAGTCGGTCCTGATCATGACCCACCGGCCGACCGCCATCGCGGTCTGCGACCGGCTGATGGTGATCGATGCGGGCCAGCAAAAGGCGCTGGGTCCGCGCGACGAGGTGTTGAAAAGCGTGATCCGCAACGCGCCCGAGGTGCAGCGCGCCATGGGCGCGGCGCGCGTGAACGTGGTGCCGCAGAAGGAGGCGCAGGGATGAGTGCGAAATCGCAGATCAGCGCCCGGCTGCCGCTGGTGGTGGGCATGATCGCCGTGGTCTGCCTGGTCGGCGGCATCGGCGTCTGGAGCGTGGCCACCAACATCGCGGGCGCGGTGGTGGCGCCGGGCACGGTCAAGGTCGAATCCGAACGCCAGGTCGTGCAGCATGCCGATGGCGGCGTGGTGGGCGAGATCCTGGCCAAGGATGGCGACACGGTCGCGGCGGGTCAGGTTCTCGTGCGGCTCGACGGCACCTTCCTGCGGTCCGAACTGATGATCGTCGAACGCCAGCTTCTTGAAATTCAGGCCCGCAAGGCCCGTCTGGTGGCCGAACGCGACGGCGTCGACAGCCCCGATTTCAGCGGGCTCGACAGTTTCAGCAACATCGAGCCGGTCTGGGTGGCCGAACATATCGACGGCCAGACCCGGCTGTTCGCCGCGCGCAAGGCCGCGCAGGCGCAGGAACTGGACCAGCTGCACGAACAGACCGTGCAGATCGAGAACCAGATCGACGGCACCGGGTCTCAGCAGGGGGCGCTGGTCAAGCAGCTTGCCCTGATCGAGAAGGAACTGGCCGACAAGATGACGCTTTACAAGCAGAACCTCGTGCCCGCGAGCCAGGTTCTGGCCCTGCAGCGCGAAGAGGCCGGGCTTGAGGGCGATATCGGCCGGCTGACCTCGCAGGAGGCCGAGCTGCGCGCCAAGATCTCCGAACTGGCGGTGCAGGGGCTTCGGCTTCAGGAAAGCCGCCGCGAGGACGCGATCACCACGCTCCGCGACCTGCAATACTCGGAAATCGAGCTGCAGGAACGGCGGCTGAGCCTGACCGAACGGCTGTCGCGGCTCGATGTGCGCAGCCCGGTCGACGGGGTCGTCTTCGGGTCGAAGGTGTTTGCCCTGGGCTCGGTGGTGCAGGCGGCCGAACCGATGATGTATGTCGTGCCGGGCGGTCAGGCGCTGCTGGTCTCGGCCAAGGTCGAGACCACCGATATCGACGAGGTGTTCCCGGGCCAGCCGGTCTCGCTGAAATTCACCACCTTCGACAGTCGCACGACTCCCAATGTCTCGGGCACCGTGCTGCGGGTCTCGGCCGATGCGCTGACCGACGAGGCGACGCGCGCCACCTATTACGAGGTGGTGATCCAGCCCGATATCGACGAGATGGCGGCGCTTCCGAATGTCGAGCTGGTGCCCGGCATGCCGGTCGAATCCTTCATCCGCACCCGCGACCGCTCGCCTCTGTCCTATCTGCTGCACCCGCTCGCGGTCTATTTCGAGCGCGCCTTCCGCGAGACCTGATCCGCCGGGACCGGCCGCCGGTCCGGGCTTGACCCCGGCCCGGCCGCGTCGCAGCCTGCGCCCGGTCACGGGCAAGCGGGAGGAGACGCATGGAAAATCCGGTCAACAGGTTCAAGGCGGGGCTGAGGGAGGGGCGCCATCAGCTTGGGGTGTGGAACGCGATCCCGCATCCGACGGTCACCGAATGTCTTGCCGCCTGCGGCTTCGACTGGATCGTGATCGACACCGAACACGGCGCTATGGAGGTGACGGACGCGCTGCCCGCGCTGCAGGCGGTGGCGGGCTATCCGGCGGCTTCGGCCGTGGTCCGACCGGCGATCAACGACTGGGTGCTGATCAAGCGCCATCTCGATCAGGGCGCGCAGACGCTGATGCTGCCTTATGTGCAGTCGCGCGACGAGGCCGAGGCGGCGGTCCGCGCGATGCGCTATCCGCCGCGCGGGCTGCGGGGTGTCGCGGGCATGACGCGGGCCAGCCGCTACGGGCTGGTCGAGGACTACAGCCGCCGCGCCGAGGACGAGCTGTGCCTGATCCTGCAGGTCGAGACCGCCGCGGCGCTTGACCGGCTGGAAGAGATCGCGACCGTCGAGGGCGTCGACGGCATCTTCATCGGCCCGGCGGATCTTTCGGCCAGCATGGGCTATCCGGGCCAGCCCGAACATCCCGCCGTGGTTGCGGCCATCGAAGGCGCCATCGCCCGGCTGAAGGCCGTGGGCGTGCCCTCGGGCATCCTGACGCTCGATCCCGATTTCGCCCGGCGGTGCATCGCGCTTGGCACCGGGTTCACTGCGGTCGGCGTCGACATGCTGTCGCTGCGAAACGGGGCGAGGGGGCTGGTCGAGGCCTTCGGCAGCGCGTGACGCTCAGGCCGACAGCCGCGCCGTGTGCCGCCGGTCGTAGGAGGATGGAATGCCCAGCACGTCGCGGTATTTCGCGACGGTGCGGCGGGCCAGCGTAAAGCCCGCCGCCTTGGCCTGGGCCACGATGGCGGCGTCGGACAACGGCCGGGCGGGGTTTTCCTTCGCCACGATGTCGCCCACCAGCGCGATCAGCGCGTCCTGCGACGGCCCGTCCTCGCCCGATCCGGGCGTGAAGGCGCGGCTGAAGAAGGCCCGCAGCGGCACCGTGCCCCGGGGCGTCTCGATCATCCGGTGCTGGACCGCGCGGCTGATGGTCGAGGCATGCAACCCCAGTTCCTCGGCGACGTCCTCGGTGCTGAGCGGGCGCAGATGGCGCGGCCCGCTGTCCAGATAGTCGGTCTGCCGCCGCACCAGACAGACCGCCGCCGCCAGCAGCGTCGAATGCCGCCGCTCGACCGCCCGGGCCAGCCACTGCGCGCGCGACCGGGCGCGGGCCATGAAGGTCCGGGCGGCGGCATCGCGCCCGGTGTCCGGAGGCTCGGTGATCTTGATTGCGGGCAGGCTCGAGCGGTTCAGCTCGACCGCCCAGGTGCCGTCCTTGCGGATCACCCGAAGATCGGGCGGCAGGATCGGCGGTTCGGCCGCGGCGAAGGCCAGCCCCGGCTTGGGGTCGAGCCCGCGAATGGACCGCAGCGCGTTGCGCACGTCCTGGGGGGTGCCGTCGCACAGGTCGGCCAGCGCGTCGATCCGGCCCTCGGCGACCATGTCGAGATTGTCGAGGATCACCGACAGTTCCCAGGTCAGCATGCCCCGATCCTCGGCCTGCAGCCTGAGGCATTCGGCCAGTCCCCGGGCGAAAAGCCCCGCCGGTTCGAATTGCTGCAGCCGCGCCAGCACCGCCTCGGCCACGCTCAGCGGCACCCGGGTCGCGGCGGCCACGGTCTCGGGGGCGGCGCCCAGCCAGCCGGTGGGCTCCAGCGCCTCGGCGAAGGCCTCGGCCACGCGGGCGAGGCGCGGATTGGGAAAGGCCAGCGCGATCTGGCGGAAGACGTGGTCGTAGAGGCTGGGCTTGTCCGAGGCGAGCGCCGCGATGGCATCGAAATCGGACCCCGCGCCGCGGCCCGCGACGCCCGTCGGCACCGCGCGCAAGGCCTGCGGCACCGACACCTCGAGGCAGGGATTTTCCAGCGCCTCCTCGGCCAGATAGGCCGACAGGTCGACCGCGGTCATCTGCAGGATCTTGAGCGCCGCCTGCATCTTCGCGGTCATGGCCAGACCCTGGGTCTGGCGCTGGGAAACTGTCATCTCCATGGCAGCATCCTAGCACGGAAACGGGCGCGGCGGGCAATGATGGCATCGCCCCGGCCCGGGACCGAAGGCCCTGCACGCGGGCGCCCGGCCGCAGAGGAACGGCCGGGCTGCCTCATCTCGCGGCACTCAGCCGAACTTGAAGAGGATCCCGTAGCCGCCGCGCGGATAGGACCATTCCAGTTCGCCCGTGGCCTGGCACACGATCCGGCAGGTGCCGCATTCCATGCAGCCATCCGCCGCCACCTCGACCTGGCCGTCCTCGTTGATCGAGTAGCAGCCCGCCGGGCAGATCTTGGTCAACGCCTTCAGCTCTTCGCTGTCGCCGCCCGCCTGATGGTTGATCTTCACATGCGGCCGGCCCTCGTCCACCTGGTAGCGGTTCTGATAAAGCCGCTCTTCCATGCGGGGGGATTTGCTGCCGTTGGTCTTGTCCGTCATCGCCAGGCCCTCGCCACTTTAAGCATATCAAAGGCAACATTGAGCCAGTTGCCACGGGCTTTCTTGAGACCCTTCAGGATCTCGGTCTCCTTGGACCGCTTGTCGCGACCGTCGACCCGCAGGAAAGCGTTCATCGAGCGGTTGAGCAAGGCGGGATAGGTGGTGAAGAGCTGCCGGTTCTTCTCGAGCAGCCCCGGTATCTTGCGGTATTTCTTGAGGTCCTTGATCACGACGCTGTCTTCCAGCGCGTCGCGATACAGCTTGAGGTTCTCGTTCGTTGCGGGCAGCCCCTGCGCCTTCAGCGCGATCAGGCTTTCGCCCGCCAGCCGCCCCGAGGTCATCGCCAGGTTCGAGCCCTCGCGGTGGACCGCGTTCACGAACTGCCCGGCATCGCCCACGATCAGCCAGCCGTCGCCCGTGAGCTGCGGGATCGCGTCATAGCCGCCCTCGGGGATCAGGTGGGCGACATATTCCTTCATCTCGGCGCCCTTCAGCAGCGGCTTGACCGAGGGGTGGTTCTTGAACCGGTCGAGCAGCTCGTAGGGCGGGATCTTCTCGCGGGCGAAGTCGGCGACCAGACAGCCGACGCCGATCGAGATCGATTCCTTGTTGGTGTAAAGGAACCCGGTCCCGACCATGCCGGAAGACACCGACCCCAGCACCTCGATCACCACGCCCTCGTCCTCGTCGGCGAGGTTGAAGCGCTCGCGCACGGTTTCCTCGGGCAGGAAATGGGTTTCCTTGACCGCAAGCGCCACATGCTGCGGCTTGATCTCGCTCCGCAGGCCGGACCGCTGGCCCACGAGCCCGTTCACGCCCTCGGCCAGCACCACCACATCGGCATAGACCGGGCCGCCCTCGCGGTCGGTCAGCACGCCGATGACCTTGCCGGCCTCGTTCTTGACCAGCTCGGTCACCGTGGTCTCGGTGATCAGCGTGACCCCGGCCTCGCGCACCTGCTTGGAAAACCACTTGTCGAACTGCGCGCGCAGGATCGTGTAGCGGTTGGGTTTTTCCTCGTTGAAGGTGTCCGACCGGTGATGGGTGCCGGTGTGGGATTTCTCCGACAGCATCCAGAACCGCTGTTCCACCACATGGCGTTCCAGCGGCGCGGTCTCGCGGAAATCGGGGATGATGCGTTCCAGGGCATCGGCATAGAGGATCGCGCCCTGCACGTTCTTCGAGCCGGGATATTCGCCCCGGTCGATCTGCAGCACGTTCAGTCCCGCCTTGCCCATCGTGTAGGCCGCCGCGTTGCCGGACGGACCGGCCCCGACGACGATGGCATCGAAATGTTCAGCAGGCATCGGTCAGTCCTCTCAGCTGGCCATCGCACGCGCCGAAAGGCGGCGGGCGAAGGCGTCGGTCAGGGCCGGCAACACGGTCAGCGCGTCGGCCACCACGCCCAGATGGGCGAATTCGAAGATCTTGGCCTCGGGGTCGGTATTGATCGCGATGATCAGGTCCGCCCCCTCGACACCCACCCGGTGCTGGATCGCGCCCGAGATCCCGGCGGCGATGTAAAGCTTCGGCCGGATCGTGTTGCCAGTCTGGCCGATCTGGCGTTCGGCCGGCGCCCAGCCCTTCTGCACCAGCGGACGCGACACGCCCCATTCGGCGCCCAGCACCGCGGCCAGCCGCTGCACCAGTGCGAGGTTCTGCGGCTGTTGCAGCCCCATGCCGCCCGCGACCACGATATCGGCATAGGCAAGGTTGGCCTTCTCGACCTGCGCGTCCGAGACGAATTCCAGCACCTTGGTGACGATGTCGTCTTCCTTCATCCGCAGCGAATGCCAGACCATCCGGCCCGAGCGCGAGGTGTCGGGTTCGGGCATCGCCATCACGCGGGGCCGCACCGTCGCCATCTGCGGGCGGTGGTTCAGCGTATGGATGGTGCACAGAAGCGTGCCGCCGAAGGTCGGCCGGGTCGCGGCCAGCGACTTGTCGTCGGCGATCCTCAGTTCGGTCGAGTCGGCCGTCAGACCGGTTTGCAGCGTGGTCGCGACCGACCCCGCCAGATCGCGACCCAGAGGCGTCGCGCCCAAGAGCAGGATCTCGGGCTGGTACTTGTTGACCAGATCGGTCATCGCCCGGGTATAGGGCTCGTTGCGGTAATCGGCGAGCAGCGGGTCCTCGCAGATGTAGCAGACATCGGCGCCGTAGTGATAGGCCTCCTTGATCGCCTGCTTGGTGCCCTCGTCGCGCGGCCCCAGAACGACGCCGCACAGATCGACGCCCAGGTCATCGGCCAGCTTGCGGCCTTCGCCCATCAACTCCCACGACACCGGGTGGACCTTGCCGCGCTCGATCTCGACGAAGACCCAGACATGCTTGTAGCTCTTGAATTTCTCGGCCAGCTGCATCTGCATCGCAGCGCGGCTGCTGGCGGGGTTTTGCGGAGCTTGTGCCATCACGCGATCTCCTTACGCAGTGATCTTGGCGGACACGTCCGCCTCGAGTTTCGGGCTCTTCGCGAAGAGGACGTCGAGGATCGCGTCGCCGATCTGGGCGGGCGTCTTGCCCTCGACGGCGACCATCTCGGCCTTCTCGGCGCGGGGCTGGGGCGCGAAGACGCGCTTGACGACCGTGGGCGAGCCGCGCAGTCCGCATTTCATCGGGTCCTCGATGCCGGCATCGTCGGCCGACCAGACCGTCAGCGGCGCGCGGGCGGCGCGCAGCATGTCCTGCAGGGTGCCGCGGCGCAGGTGGTTGGTGTCCTCGAGCATGGTGATGAGGCAGGGCAGCTTCGATTGCAGCACCTGAACCCCGCCCTCGGACCGGCGGCGCACGGTGATGGTGGCGGCCTCGGTTTCCAGCGAGTCGATGGCCGAGACATAGGTCAGCTGGTTCAGCCCCATCCGCCGGGCGATGCCGGGGCCGACCTGCGCGGTGTCGCCGTCGATGGTCTGCTTGCCGGTGAAGACGATGTCGATGGGCGCCTCTTCGGCCAGTTTGGTCAGCGCCGAGGTCAGCGCGAACGAGGTCGCCAGCGTGTCCGACCCGGCAAAGCGGCGGTCGGTGATCAGCACCGCCTTGTCGGCGCCAAGACCCAGCGCGCGGCGCAGCGCGTCCTCGGCCATGGGCGGACCCATGGTCAGGACGGTGACCGTCCCGCCGTAATCGTCCCGAAGCCGCATCGCCTCTTCGAGCGCGAAAAGATCATAGGGGTTGATGATCGTCGGCACGCCCTGACGCATGATCGTGTTGGTGACCGGGTGAACCCGGATCTGGGCCGAGTCCGGCACCTGCTTGATGCAGACGACGATGTTGAGCCCCTTGCGGGTCTCGACGGGCTCTTCGGGCGCGTCGATGGCCTCGGCGGCGGGGAAGTCGGGTTCGTTGAGTTTCTCGCTCATTGGACAGACAGCCGAAGCCCCTCCATCGGCACGACATTGCCGCGCGGTTGCGTGTAGATCTTCAGCGCCTTCTGGGCGCGCGGGGTGGAATTCTCGAAATCGGCATGGGCCTTTTGCAGGGCCGCGCGGGCGGCGGCGCGCACGGCGTCGTCGTCAAGCTGGCCGAGATCGGATTCGGCCAGATACTGGCCCATCCGTTTCATCACATGCAGACGCGCCCGGTTGAGCACCGCCTGATCGAAAGGCAGGTCGAGAAAGGCGAAGAGGTCTTCGGCCGAGGACAGGGCGTAGAGCTGGTCGAGCATGCTCGGCCGGGACGCGGGGCGTGTCATGTCAGGCTCCGTTCTTGGGTTTCGGTCGGTCCGGGATGGCGGGCAAGCGCCTCGGCCCGGGCGGTGAGAAGAATGAGATCGGCCGGGGTGGCCGCGCGCTTTTCGCGGTCGGCCCAGTCGCGCAGAAGCGGCAGCACGGCGCGCGCGGTGGTCTCGTCCGAGGGCAGCCCGGCGGCCTCCAGCGCCTGGATCAGCGCAGCGAGCCCCGAATGCTTGCCCAGCACGATTTCGCGGGCGCGGCCGAAGCGGGCCGGGCTCAGCGCCTGGGCCTCGTAGGTGCCGGGGTCCTTCAGAAGCCCGTCGACATGGATGCCGCTTTCATGGCTGAAGACATTAGCGCCGACGATGGGCCGGGTCGGCGACAGCGGCCGGTTCGAGGCCCGGGCGACGATCTGCGACAGCCCGCAGAGCCTATCGAGCGCGACCCCGGTCGGCCGGCCCTGAACGGCAAGGGCTGCCACGACCTGTTCCAGCGCGGCATTGCCCGCGCGTTCGCCCAGACCGTTGACGGTCACCGACAGATAGGCCGCGCCGCCGCGATGCGCCGCCAGCGTGTTGGCCGTGGCAAGCCCCAGATCGTCATGGGCGTGGAATTCCAGCGGCAACGGCCCCGGCGCCAGGATCGAGACCAGCGTATGGGCCGCGAACGGGTCCATCAGCCCCAGCGTGTCGGCCAGCCGCATCCGGATCGCGCCCGCCTCGGCCGCGACCTGCGCGAGCTGGGCGAGAAAGCCGATATCGGCGCGCGAGGCATCCTCGGCGCCGACCGAGACCGCAAAACCCGCCCGCGCGGCCAGCCGGACCAGCCGCGAGACCTCTTTCAGCGCCCAGTCGCGGTCGCGCCCCAGCTTGCCCGCCAGCTGGCGGTCCGAGGCGGGCACCGTCAGGTGGATGCGCGACAGCGCGGTCATTGCCGCCAGTTCCAGGTCGCTGTCGCGCAACCGGCACCAGGCGACGCCCCGGGCGCGGGTCAGACGCGCGCCCGCCTCGCGGATCGCCGCGACCTCGGCCATGCCCATGGCGGGCACGCCCAGCTCGATCTCGGCCACGCCCGCCCGGTCGAGCGCCACCGCGATCTCGACTTTTTCGGCGGCCGAGAAGGCAACGCCCGCCGCCTGTTCGCCGTCCCGCAGCGTGGTGTCGCAGATCTGCGCCGGGGGCAGGGCGGGGGTGAACTGGTCGGGGACATAGGGGGCAGTCATGGGGGCAGTCCTTAGCGGCTGGGGGCGGGAACGACGAAGACCGGCCGGCCGAGTTCCTCGGCAAGTCGTTTCTGCAGGCCGCCGAGGGTCAGCCCGGCCAGCTGGCAGCCCGAACAGCTGCCCTTCAGATGCACCCGGACGCGGGGGCCCAGAATGTCGTGGAAGGCGACATCGCCGCCATCGGCGCGAAACCGGGGCCGCATCTCGTCCAGCACCGCCTCGACCCGGGCGCGTTCCTCCTCGGCCGAAAGCCTGGGGGCGCCGGTCTTCGAGGGCAGGGCGGGCTTGATCGGGGCAACGCCCAGCGGCTGGGCGACGCGGATGCCCTGGGCGGCGCGGAAGGCCGGGGGCTGGGCGTAATCCTTCAGCGCGGCGACAAGGCCCTCGGCCGCGACCTCGGCGGCCGAGCGGTCCTCGGCGGGCAGCCCGCCCAGCGCGGCCTCGATGGCATCGGCATCGATCTTGCGGGCCTCGGCAAGCGCCTTGCCGATCACCAGCTCGGTCAGCGCCGAGCCCGCGGCGACTTCGGGCCCGCCGCCGGTCGACTGGAACATCGCGGCAGCGATCCGGCCGGCCTCGATTTTCACGGTCAGGCGGAAGGCATTGCCGCTGCGCACCGCCCCGGCTTCGCCCAGTGCATTGGCGCCCTCAAGCGTGCCGCGGTTGCGCGGGTTCAGGAAATGGTCGGTGAGGATTTCGGAATAGTCCAGCATCTCTCTCTCCGGGTCCATCAGCAGAAGGATTTGCCGCAGCCGCAGCCGCTTTTGGCATTGGGATTGTCGAAGACGAAGCCCGAGCCCTCGAGCCCCGAGACGAAGTCGATGGTGGTGCCGAGCAGGTAGCCCTGGCTGTCGGGATCGATCAGAACGGTGACCCCGCCTTCGGCCTCGACCACGGCATCGGTCTCTTCGCGGGTCAGCTCGAGCGCCATGGCATATTGCAGCCCTGCGCAGCCGCCCGACTGCACCATCAGGCGCAGCCCCGCGATGGGCTGGCCCGCGCCCTCGATCGCGCTGGCCATGGCGTCTCTGGCGGCTTCGGTGATCTGGATCATGGCTGTCTCCTGTCGGTCTCGGTCCCTGACAGGAATTAAGCAATGAGCGTGCCAAGAATTCAGAGCGTTGCTTTCAAGGAGATTTCCTGCCCCGTTCTTTACAGTGTCGGCTTTGTCGGTGGGGTCTTTGGCGGATATGCGACACGAGGACTGCGGCAGATTGTCAGAACCGGGAACTCTCCCGCGCCCGGCCTGCGCGGGGCTTTCGCCCCGCTTGTCCGGCCTTGGGCCGGGCCGCGCCCCTGCGGGCCGCGGCCGCTGCGCGGAGGGTATTTGCGCCAAGAAGAAAGGAACATTTTGCGTCTTCTTCTTGGCCGAAATACCCCGGGGGTCCGGGGGCAGCGCCCCCGGCGCGGTCCAGATGGTTTGATACCGAGCGCAAGACGTGGCCTGCCTTTTCGGGCGGCCGTGAGGGGGCTGGTTCACGAGGTTTGAGGCCGATGGGGACTGCCGGGCTCTTGCGGGATCGTCCCGTGCGAACCATCGATACCGGACCGGCTGACCGGTCACACCGGCCCCCGACACGAGGCGAGCCGGCTCCGGTGCGGGAGCCGGCTCATCGGGCCGGTCGGCGATGTGGGGTCGGGCCGCTCAGGCCGGGGCGTGGGTCTGACAGCCCGAGGGGCAGACGCGGGCGCAGGCGCCGCAGCCGATGCAATCGTCGCCATCGGCGATGACCATGATCTTGCGCTCGATCTCGTCTTCGTATTCCTCGTCGTCGAGATCGACGATCTCGTCCTCGTCGGTGACGCCCTTCAGGGTCAGCACGCTGCGGGCGCAGACCTTGAAGCAGCGGCCGCAGCCGATGCATTTGCCCTGATCGATCGCCATCAGGAATTCGGGGATGTATTCGGTGCCGCCGCGGGTCGTGGCTGTGATCGGCATGGCTCAGGCCTCCTCTGCGGCGTTCCGGGCCGCTTTCAATGCGTTGCGTGCATCTTCCAGGTCCTTGAAGACCTGATGGGTTTCGGCGGCGACCTCGGGGATGCGCTGCCAGTCGACGGGAAGCTCCTCGGCCAGATCGTGCAGGTTCATCTTGGCGTTGGTGGCGCGCATCGACAGTTTCCTGACTTTCGCTTCAAGCTCTTCAAGGCTCATCGGCTGTCCTCGGGATGATGGGACGAAAACGGAACACGGGCCCGGCCGGGGCCGGGCACCACGGTGGGCTGGACCCTGCGGCCGCGGCCTTCAGGCCCGGGCGGCCTCGGGGAAGCGCGCCACCATGTCGGCCGCGTCCGCCGTCAGCTGCTCGCCGGTTTCGGCCAGCCTGGCGAAGGTCTCGAAGCCGAAGCGGTGGATGTCGCGCACATGTTTCGACAGCACGACGAGCCGCCCCGAGATCAGCACGATCCGCCCGAAGCCCTCATGGGTGATCCGCGACATCTGCGCGGCCTGGGCGCCGGTCCGGCGTTCCAGAAGAAGGGCGACCGCGTCGTAGAACCGCTCGACCCGCCAGAGCACGTCGGGATCGGGGTCGCAGATGATCGGGATCTCGCGGCGTTCTTCCTTGGTCACGATGAAATCGGCCAGGATCTCGGCATCGGGCTTGCCGTCCCAGCTGCCATGGGTGTCCTCGGCGCGGATCACCGCGATCAGCTGGGTCAGGTATTCGCTGGTCGGCAGCGCGCCGCCGCGGGGCAGGGTGTCGGCCTCGCTGCTCATTCGCTGTAATCCTCGGCATAATCGGAAGCGAAATCGGTCTGCGGCCGGCCCAGCACCTTGCGCAGGAAGGGCGGGGGCGAGCCTTTCAGCATGGTCTGGGTCTGGGCGATGACCTCGGCGATGGGTTCGGGGTCCTTGCGCTTGATCGGGTGGATGCCCGCGCGCACCACCTTGGCGGCCGAAGGCCCGCCGATCGCCAGCACGAACAGCAGCGCGCAGCCGGTCAGGGCCTCGACCTTGGGGGTGATCCGGTCGTCAAGATTGTCATGGCCGCCCTTCTGGTCGGTCACGGTGTCGAATTCCAGCACCTCGACCAGGCGCGACGACGTGGTCGTCACCTCGTAGACGGCGAATTTCGCGGCCGATCCGAAATGCGCGTCGAGACGCTCCATGTCGTTGGTCGCAATGGCGATTTTCAGCGGGATTTCGCTGTCGGTCATGTCTGTCTCCGGCTCAATGAGGCGCAGTCTGCGGGCGGTCATGGTCGAACTCCGGGTCGATGGGGGCGGCGCCGAAATCCTCGGGGCGCGCAGCATGCGGATGGGCCAGCACCGCATTGGCCACCTCGAAGAGGAAGGCGCGGGTGCCGCGATAGCCGACCCGGCAGACATCCTGCGCGCCGAGCCGGTCGTTGATGGGAAAGCCCGCGCGCACCAGCGGCAGGCCCAGCGCCTGGGCCGCGTGGCGGCCATGGGCGTGACTGATCAGAAGGCTCGCCTCGCCCTTGCGCGCCCCGGCCTCGAGATCGCCGAGATCGCCCAGAACGGCCTCTTCGGCCGGGATCAGCTCGACGATGGGATTGGCGCCCGAGGTGGTGACGACGGCCACCGCCTCGGCGCCCATGCCCGCCAGCGCCGAGCTCAGCGCATAGGCAAGGTCGGGATCGGCGGCGATGGCATAGCGCAGGCCCCCGGTCTGGAAATGCGCATCCAGCATCGCATCCTGCAGCCGGGCGCGGTCGCGCTTGATCGCGTCTGGCGCATCGGCGGTCCCCGCCAGCGCCATCAGCGCATGGACGAAGCTGTCGACGGCGCGCAGCCCCGTCAGCGACGGGAAGACCTGCACCTCCATATGGCCGCGCTGGCCCAGAAGCCGCGCCGCGCCTTGCATGCTTTCGCCGATGGCGAAGGTCGCGACCGATTTCGCCATGGCCGGGATCGCGTCAAGCCGGGTCCCGCCCAGCGAGCGCCCCGACCAGTCCTCGGCCAGATGGCCGTCAAGCGCGGTCGAGAGATCGGGCAGGAAGATCGGGGTCAGGTCGAAGGCGCGGATTAGGCGGTCGATTTCCTCGATTTCGGCCGGGGTGACGTTGGCCGAGGGCAACACGTTGACCTGACGCGCGACCGTCTCGGAGCGCGCGGGGTCGCGTTCCGGCACCAGCGCCTCGACGATGGCGGTGACGGCGGCGGCCCAGCCATCCTCGATCGCGCCCTCGAAATCGGGGGTCGAGGCATAGACGACCTTCAGATCGCCGAAATCCTTGCGCCGGGCCAGGATCTCGCGCAGCTCGCCCGGCACGTCCTCGCCGCGGGTTTCGGTCAGCGCGGTCGAGGCGATGCCGATAAAGCGGGGATGGGCACGCTTGCGGATATTGGCGATGGCCTCCTCGATCTGGTCGGGGCCGCCGAGGATGGTCGAGACCTCGTTCATCGCCGTGGTCTGCAGCGGAATCGCTTCCTTGAAGTGGCGCACCATATGGACCATGGCAAAGGCGGTGCAGCCCTGCGCGCCATGAAACAGCGGCACCGCGCCCTCGATGCCCAGATAGGCCATCGCGGCGCCCAGCGGTGCGCTCGATTTCAGCGGGTTGGTCGACAAGGCGCGGCGGGGGCGGGTGAGGCGGGCCATCTCAGCAGTCCTCGAACTCTTTTGGGTCATTGACGGGACCCGGGGCCGGGTCGGCTTGGGCGGCGAGGCGAAGCCCGGTCGCGGGCCGCGGGTCGTCCCAGGGGGCGGGGCGGCGGACATCTTCCCAGACGGGATTGTTGACCGACCGGTCGATGGCGCGGACCAGATCCACCATGCCCATGTAGCCGGCATAGGGTTCGTGCTTTTCCTGGTTCACGTCGATCCAGGGCGTGCGCGCCTTCAGCGCCACGAACTGGCTGCGCGCGCCCGACATCAGGATGTCGGCCTTGGCGGCCTTGAGCGTCGCGTACATCTCTTTCGGCGCCATGTTCTCGTACATGTGGGCTTCGTCGCCCATGATCTGGACGACGCGGGCCTTGTCGGCCTCGGTGGCCTTGCGCACCGAGGTGCCGACGACCTCGATCCCCAGTTCCTGCAGCGCCGAGACCACCGACCAGCTTTTATGCCCGCCGGTGTAAAGCAGCACCCGCCGGCCTTCGACGCGCGGCCGGTACGGTGCCAGAGCGGCCCGGGCCTTGGCCTCTTCCTCGGCGATCAGCGCCTCGCAGCGGTCGATCAGATCGGCAGGTGCGCCGCGTTCGACCAGCATCCGGCACATCGTGCGCAGAGCTTCGGACGTGTCCGAGATTCCGTAGAAGGACCCCTCGAAGAACGGGATGCCCCAGGTTTCCTCCATCTTGCGCGCGAGCCCGATCAGCGCATGCGAACAGACCAGCATCGTCACGCGCGCCCGGTGCATCACCGCGACCTGCCGGTAACGCGCATCGGCCGCCAGAGACCCGAGGATGCGGATGCCAAGCCGGTCGAGCAGCGGCTTGATCTGCCAGAGCTCGCCGTTGAGGTTGTAATCACCGATAATGTTGATGTCGCACTCGGTGGTGTGTTCGGGCTCGATGGTGCCGATCACATGGCGAAACATCATCTCGCCCGCGAGCTTGCAGCCGAGGTTCTTGGACCCGGCATAGCCCGGCACGTCGACCGGGATCGCGGGGGTGCCGAAGGCCTCGGTCGCGGCCTTGCAGACCGCCGCGATATCGTCGCCGATCATCGAGGTCACGCAGGTCGCATAGACGAAGACGGCGGGCGGGGCGTGCTTTTCGACGATCTCGCGGATCGCGGCATAGAGCTTCTTCTCGCCCTTGCCCATGACGATGTCGAGTTCGCTGAGATCGGTGGTGAAGCCGGTCTTGTACAGCATCGAGCCCGACGAGGCCGAGCCGCGATTGTCCCAGGAATTGCCGCCGCAGGCCAGCGGCGCATGAACCAGATGGGCGACATCGACGATGGGTTGCAGGGTGATCATGGCGCCGTCGAAGGCGCAGCCGCCCGCCGCGGCCCCCGGGGTCAGCGGCTTGGCGCAGCCCTTCTTGCGGGCCTCGGCCGACTTGGCGCGGTTGGTGGCGCAGCCGGGCTCGTTGAAGGCTTCCTGCACGGTTTGCTTGAGCGCGTCGGACATCCGGGTCTCCCTGCTTCATGGGGGATGAAGCAGGAAGCGTGCCAGGATTGGACCGGGGGCGCGAAAGACCAGCGTTTCAAGGGCGCCCGAGGGCGCGCATCGGGTATTTGGGCCAAGAAGAAGAGGCGTGTCGGAGGGGAAGCGTCGGGTTTTGTCGGGTCTCCGACACGACCCCTACATCCGGAAATGCTTGGACAGCTTCAGCCCCTGGCCCTGATAGTTCGACGCGATGCCCTGGCCGTACAGCGCGTCTGGCCGGGCCGACATCCGTTCATAGACGAGGCGGCCGACGATCTGGCCATGTTCCAGCACGAAGGGCGCTTCGTGGCAGCGCACTTCGAGGACGCCGCGCGAGCCCGCGCCGCCCGCCGCGTCATGGCCGAAGCCCGGATCGAAGAAACCCGCGTAATGCACCCGGAATTCACCCACCATGGCCAGATAGGGCGCCATCTCGGCGGCGTAGTCGGGCGGGATATGCACCGCCTCGCGGCTGACGAGGATATAGAAGGCGCCCGGATCGAGGATGATCCGGCCCGAGGTCGAACGGATCTCCTCCCAGAACTCGGCGGGATCATGGGCGCCGATGCCGTCGAGATCGACGACGCCGGAATGGGGCTTGGCGCGATAGCCGACAAGGCCGTCCCCGGCGGGCCGCAGATCGACCGAAAAGCCAAGGCCCTCGTCGATCACGGCGGGGCCGCCGGTCACCAGACGCGCCTCGGCATCAAGCGCACGCAGTTCGTCGTCGGACAGCACGGCCTGCCCGGCGCGAAAGCGGATCTGGTTCAGGCGCTGGCCGGGCCGGACCAGCACCGAGAAAGAACGCGGGCAGATCTCGGCGTAAAGCGGGCCGCGATAGCCTGCGCGAATCCGGTCGAACTCGACCCCGCCATCGGTGATCGTGCGCGTCAGCAGATCGAGCCGCCCGGTTGAGCTTTTGGCATTGGCGACCGCCTGGATACCCGGGGGCAGGGCGAGGCGCTCCATCAGCGGCACGACATAGACGCAGCCCTTTTCGAGGACCGCGCCCTGGCTGAGGTCGATTTCATGCATCCCGAAATCGGCGATCCGGTCGGCCACCTTGCGGCCTTCGCCCGCCAGAAACGAGGCGCGCACCCGGTAGGCACGGTCGCCGAGCCGCAGATCGAGCGAGGCGGGCTGGACCTGGCCCGCATCGGGCGGGGCCGAAAGGCCGATGGCGCCGGTCTCGATCAGATGGCGGATTTCCTGTGCGGGCAGCACGCCGGGTGCGGTCATGGGTCCCTCCCTCGGCCCGGCGCGGGGCCCCGAAAACACAACCGCCCGCGACCCCGAAGGGCGCGGGCGGATGGGGGAATTGGTCGGGCTAGCAGGACTTGAACCTGCGACCTTCCGCCCCCCAGACGGACGCGCTACCACCTGCGCTATAGCCCGACGTGGGGCGCTTCTTAGCATGTCTGACGGCGGGGGCAAGACAGAAATCCCGCCCGAAAGCGCCGTCAGTCCTGCGAGACGGCCTCGATCCTCCGGGCGACGTCGTTCAGCCGGTCAACGGCACCGCGAGCGGCCTCGGGATCGGCGGCAAGATGGCGCCGCAGCCCCGGTTGCAGCAGCTGGCTGCGGGCAGGCAGGCCTGACGCCGCATAGGCGGGATCGTCGTCTTCGGGGTCCGCGACGGGCAGATCGGTCCCAAGCGGTTGCGGTTCGGGGTCCGGTTCCGGTTCCGGTTCCGGTTCGGGCGCCGGTTCCGGCGTGTCGGCGGCGTCGGCGGGCCAGTCAGACTCGGCAGGCGCGAGGTCGATCGGGGCCTCCGGCTCGGGGGCGTGGTCCGGTTCGACCGCGGGCTCGGGGTCCCGGGTCGGCTGCGGCAGAGGCTCCGCCATCGGCGGCGGAGAGGCCCAGGCGTCCGATTCGGCCAGGTCCTCCGCGGCGCTGTCCGGGTCCTGCCGGGGCCAGGGGGCATCGGCGATGTCGGGCGGAGGGGCAGGGCGCCCTGCCGGGGCGGCGGCCGGTGCAGGGGCTGGAGCCGGTGCTGGGGCTGGTGTTGGCGCAGGGCGCCGCAGTTCGAGCCCGGGCAGGATCGCCTCGTCGGGTTCGGGCGGCGGACGCCGCCGCATTGGCAGCACTTCGGCCACCTCGGCCTGGGCATCGAGCGCCATCGGCGCTTCGGTGTCCGGCTCGTCGGTGTCCGAGAAGGCGCCTGCGATATCGACGGTTTCCTCGTCGTCGAGCGGCTGCGACAGCGCCGCGACATGCTTGACCCCGTCTTCGCGCAGGATCTTCTGCACGCCGCGGATCGTCATCCCGTCTTCATGCAGGAGCTTCTTGATGCCGCCCAGCAGCAGCATGTCGGCGGGCCGGTAATAGCGTCGCCCGCCCGCCCGCTTGACCGGCTTGACCTGCGTGAACCGGCTTTCCCAGAACCGCAGGACATGGGCCGGGGTATCCAGCCAGGTCGATACCTCGCTGATGGTCCGGAAGGCCTCGGGAGACTTGTCCGTGGCCAATGCCGGTCAGCCCTTGTTGCCGGCCGCCACGCGGTCTTTCATCAGATGCGAGGGCCGGAAGGTCAGCACCCGCCGCGGATGGATCGGCACCTCTTCCCCGGTCTTGGGATTGCGCCCGACCCGCGCCGCCTTCGAGCGGATCGAGAAGGTCCCGAAGGACGAGATCTTGACCGTCTCGCCCCGGACCAGCGCGTCGGACATGTGCTGCAGCACACTTTCGACCAGGGATGCGGATTCGTTGCGCGACAGACCGACCTCGCGGAATACCGCCTCGGTCAGGTCCATGCGCGTCAGCGTGTTGCCTGCCATGATCTCCCCCATTCTCTGACAGCAAATATTGAAACCCTTGGTTGCCAAAACCTTAGGTAGATTTGATTTTCCGTGTCAATACGGGGAACTTGACGGGACGGGCGAAGGTGGCACGCGAAGCGCGCCTACCAGCGCAGGACGACCGATCCCCAGGCAAGGCCGCCGCCGATTGCCTCGGTCACGACCAGATCGCCATCCTTGATCCGGCCTTCGTGCCGCCCGACCGACAGCGCCAGCGGAATCGACGCGGCCGAGGTGTTGCCGTGGTCCTGGACGGTGACGATCACCTTCTCCATCGGCAGGTGCAGCCGCTGAGCGGTGGCCTTGATGATCCGCAGATTGGCCTGATGCGGCACCAGCCAGTCGACATCGGTCCCGGCCAGCCCGGCCTTGTCCAGCGCGGAATGGGCGGTATCGGCCAGTTTCTCGACGGCATGGCGGAAGACTTCCTTGCCATGCATCACCAGATGCCCGGTGGTGCCGGTCGAGACCCCGCCATCGACATAGAGGATCTCGCGGTGGCGCCCGTCGGAATTCAGATCGACCGCGAGAATGCCGCGATCGGCGGCCGCACCGGTGCCCGCGGCCGCCTCGAGGATCAGCGCGCCCGCGCCGTCGCCGAACAGAACGCAGGTGCCGCGGTCGGTCCAGTCCATGATCCGGCTGAAGGTCTCGGCGCCGATCACCATCACGCGGCGGGCCAGGCCCGAAGAAATCATCGCATTGGCATTGGCCATGGCAAAGACAAAGCCCGCGCAGACCGCCTGCACGTCATAGGCAAAGCCCCGGCTCATGCCCAGCCCGGCCTGCACCATGGTCGCGGCGGACGGGAAGGTCAGATCGGCGGTCGAGGTCGCCAGCACGATGGCGTCGATGTCGTCGGGCCCGAGCCCGGCATCGTCCAGCGCGGCGCGGGCGGCGGCGATGGCCATCTGCGAGGTGGTCTCGCCCTCGGCCGCGAAATGCCGCCGTTCGATCCCCGAGCGCGAGCGGATCCATTCGTCCGATGTGTCGAGCGTCGCCTCGAATTCGGCGTTTTCCACAACGCGCGCCGGAAGATAATGCCCGACACCCCGGACGATCGCCCTCGTACCCATTCCTACCCCTTACGCCCGCCGGCAAGTTCCCGGAGCGCGTCCGGTCCTGTCGCATTGCTGGCCGCAACCCGCGCGGCCAGACGTTCGGTGAAGCCCGACTGCGCCAGCTCGAAGGCGAGCTTGACCGCAGCCGACACGCCCGTCGCATCCGACGAGCCGTGCGATTTCACCACCGTTCCGTTCAGCCCGAGGAACACGCCGCCATTGGCGCGCCTGGGGTCCATTCTTTTCTTGAGACGCCTGAGCGAGGTATAGGCCAGCAGGGCCGCGACCTTGGACAGCGGCGTCGCGGTGAAGGCCTCGCGCATGAAATCGCCCAGCAGCTTGGCGGTGCCCTCGCCGGTCTTCAGCGCCACATTGCCGGTAAACCCGTCGGTGACGATGACATCGACCTTCGACGAGGGGATATCGCCGCCCTCGACGAAGCCGACGAAGCTGTAATTCGCCTCTTCTGCCGCGGCCTCGATCAGGTCATGGGCGGCCTTCAGCTCGGCCCGGCCCTTGTTCTCTTCGGTGCCGACATTCAGAAGCCCGACGCGCGGCCGGTCGAGCCCCAGCCCGTTCCGGGCATAAGAGGTGCCCATCAGCGCATATTGCAGCAGGTCGCGCTCGTCCGCGCGCACATCGGCGCCGACATCGAGCATCACGTTGAAGCCGCCGGGATTGCGCGACGGCCAAAGACAGGCGATGGCCGGCCGGTTCACGCCCGGCAGTTTCCTGAGCCGCATGATCGACAGCAGCATCAGCGCCCCGGTATTGCCGCAGGACACGGCCACCGTGGCCTCGCCATGGCGCACCGAGTCGATGGCCGACCACATCGAGGTGTCCTGGCCGTGGCGCATCACATGGCTGGGCTTGGCGTCCATGGTGACGACGCCATCCGCATGCCGGATCTCCACCCGCCCGCGCAGGGGCTTGCGACGCGCGACCAGCTTTTCAAGCTCGTCGCGCTGCCCATGCAGAATGAAGCGGATGTCCGGATTCTTGGCTGCGGACAAGGCAATGCCCGCGACAACAGCCGCAGGGCCGCGATCGCCACCCATGGCGTCCACCGATATCACGGTGCGCGGGGCGGCGCGCAGCTCCTGGAGATGCTCTTCGGTCATGGAGAGACGCGCGCCTTTTGGGGCGGATTATGCCGCGTCTTCTTCGTCCAGGTCGATCTCGTCGGCTTGGGCCACGATCTCGCGATCGTCATAATGGCCGCAGGCCGCGCAGACGTGGTGCGGACGCTTCAGCTCGCCGCAGTTCGAGCATTCGGCCGGGTTGCCCGGGACGAGCGCATCGTGCGAACGGCGTTGGTTGCGGCGGGACCGCGTGACTTTATTCTGAGGGACAGCCATGTCTCAACCTCGGTCTGGAGGGGCCTTGGCCCGGTGTTCTTTCGTTGGGAACGCGCGTCTCTCAGCGCCCTTGGCGCGGCGTCCGATCCATCGTGCAAGCGAGGCCGGGAACATACTGCGATTCTGGTCGGGCGCAAGCCCCTTTCTCGCCCTGTCTTTCAGGTGCGAGGCGCGATTTTCCGTCGCGTTGCGACACCGGGGTATCCCGATCCCGAAACCGGCCCCGCAGCACGCTCAAAGGGGCGGGGCGAGGTCGCAGGCCGGGGCAGGGCCCGCGGCAAAACCCGTCCGCCCCGATCAGTCGCCGCTGTCGCGTCCGCCGGTCTCGCCGTCCTGGCCGTCGTCGGTTTCGCCCTCCGCACGGTCGCGAAGCCGGGCCAGAGCGGCAAAGGGCTTGACCTCGGCATCCTGCATCGGCGCCGTTCCGGGCGCGGCAAAGGTCGCCTCGCCCAGTTCGGCCCCCACGGCACGCGGATAAAGCGGCAGCGCCAGCGCCAGCGCCTCTTCCATCACCCGTGCCAGGTCGAGCGTGTCGGGCAGCGGTTCCTCGCTGTCGTCCTCGGGCATCTCGATCTCGTCGCCCTCGGGCCGGGACGGCATGTCGGCGCGGTAAAGCCGCAGGACCGGACTGTCGATCCGCGTGGTCACCGGCGCCAGCGTGACGACGCAGGGCTGCACCACCGTGGCGCCAAGCTCGGCCTCGAGCCGCCAGTCGCGCGCGCCTTCGGGCCGGATCTCGCCCGCGAAGCGCAGCTTCTTCAGCGCGGAAAGGCCGAGCCGACCGGCGATCTCGCTGCGCTCGGCGGGTTCGGGGATCAGCGTGAAGGCGACCGGGTCGCGGCCTCCGCGGCGGTCAAGCCGCAGGGGCGGGTGGGTGCCTTTGGGCGTTTCAGCTGTGTTGGCCATGGTTCACGTTCCATTCTTGAACCCGGGGCATACGATCTGCTAAGCGGGATAGAAGTGAAAAACCCCTGTGACAAGAGGTTGCGATGGCAAGGCCCCGGGCAGTGCACGCCAAACTGGCGCTGACTGCCATTCTCTCCGCCGGTCTGCTGGCCTGCTCTCCGATCCAGCGCAGCCACGGCTATGCTCCGTCCGACGAGGATCTCGCCGGGGTCACGGTCGGTGTCGACACGCGCGACAGCGTGGCCGAACTGGTCGGACCGCCGACGATGGGCGGCGTGATGCGCGACGACGCATGGTATTACGTGCAAAGCGACTGGGAGACGGTCGGTTTCCGCGAACCCAAGGAGACCGAGCGTCAGGTCGTCGCGATCTCCTTCGACAAGGCCGGGACGGTCGAGAATGTCGAACGGTTCGGGCTGGAGGACGGCCGCGTGATCGCGCTGAACCGGCGTGTGACCGAAAGCAACATCAAGGGCGTCTCGTTCCTGCGGCAGATGCTGGGCAATATCGGCCAGTTCAATGCCGAGGACATCATCGGCGACCGTTAGGCGCGCACCGCGTCCCGCCCGGGACGCGGCCTGGGGATCGGGCTCTGACGCTAGTCCGCGTCGGTGCCGTCTCCGGTGCCTTCCGGCGTGAAGTCGAGCGCCACGCCGTTGATGCAGTAGCGCAGCCCGGTCGGCGCGGGGCCATCCGGAAAGACATGGCCCAGATGGGCCGCGCAGGCCGCGCAATGCACCTCGGTGCGCTTCATCAGAAGGCTCCGGTCGCTCTGCTCGCCGACCGCCTCGGGGCTGGCCGGACGGGTGAAACTGGGCCAGCCGGTGCCGCTGTCGAACTTGTCGGATTGCGCGAAAAGCGGGGCGCCGCAGCAGACGCAGGTGTAGGTGCCGGGCGCCTTCGGGAAATCGTCATGCGAAAAGGGGCGTTCGGTCGCGTGCTTGCGGGTGACCCGGTAGGCGAGGTCCGACAGCTCGGCGCGCCATTCGGAATCGGGTTTGGAAACTTTCTGGGTCATTTGGTCTCGCGGGTCCTGTCAGGGTTTCGTCACATCTTGTGTGCTATCGGCCTTCGGACAATATCTAGGCGGGCGATCCAGTCCCGCCAGTCCCGTGGAGCCGTCACGATGCTGTCACTTCGCAAGGGCCGCTATGCCGCGCGGCTGGCCGAAACCCCGGCCGACATTCTCGCCGCGCAGCGCCTGCGCTATCTGGCCTTTCGCGCCACGGACACCCATCCCGAAGGGGCCGACGCGGATTGCTTCGATGCGGTTTGCCGCCATGTGCTGGTCGAGGAGACCCGCAGCGGCACGCTGGTCTGCTGTTTCCGGCTGCTGCCGCTGAAGGGCGGGGCCGAGATCGGGCAAAGCTATTCGGCCCAGTATTACGAGTTGTCCGCGCTCGAAACCTTCGACGGGCCGATGGTCGAGATGGGGCGGTTCTGCATCCACCCGGCCTGGCGCGACCCCGACATCCTGCGCGTGGCCTGGGGGGCGATGACCCGATTCGTGGATGAGGAGAAGGTCGAGATGCTGTTCGGCTGCTCGTCCTTCAAGGGCACCGAGGCCGAGACCTACATGGATGCCTTCGCGCTCTTGCAGGACCGGCATCTGGCGCCGAAACGCTGGCTGCCGAGGGTCAAGGCGCCGAACGTGTTCCGCTTCGGGCAGATGCTGCGGCGGCGCCAGCCAGATGCCCGGCGGGCGATGCTGGGGATGCCGCCGCTCCTGCGCAGCTATCTGGTGATGGGCGGCTGGGTGTCCGACCATGCGGTGGTCGATCGCGACCTCAACACGCTGCATGTCTTCACCGGGCTCGAAATCCGGGCGATTCCTCCCGCCCGCAAACGACTGCTGCGCGCCTCGGCCGGATAGCGCGCCCGGAATTTCGCACGAAATTCCGTGAACGGTCCCCGGCGCCGCCGCCCCGGGTCCCAAAATTCTTCGCCGAAGAATTTTGCCCGCCCCGCCCCGCCCGGGGTTTCCCTCTTCTGCCGCTTGACCGGCGCAACCCGGCATCATACCCAGCGCTCATGGCCCGCGCACCCCTTCTTCAGCTGTCGTCGATCTCGCTCACCTTCGGCGGAGGCCCGGTCTTTGCCGGGCTCGATCTGGTGATCCAGGAAGGCGACCGGGTCGCGCTGGTCGGCCGCAACGGGTCGGGCAAATCGACCCTGATGAAGGTCATGGCCGCCCTCGTCGAACCCGATTCCGGCGCCCGCGTGCTCTCGCCCGGCACCTCCGTCGGCTATATGGAACAGGAGCCCGACCTCTCGGCCTATGCCACGCTGGGCGATTTCGCCGCCGCGGCACTGGCCCCCGGCGAGGGCTATCGCGCCGAGATGGCGGCCGAGGGGCTCAAGCTCGATCTTTCCGCCCCGGCCGCCACCGCCTCGGGCGGCGAGCGCAGGCGGGCGGCGCTGGCGCGCCTGCTGGCCGCCGCACCCGACCTGATGCTGCTCGACGAGCCCACCAACCATCTCGATATCGAGGCCATCGGCTGGCTCGAGGCCCAGCTGGCCGAGACCCGGTCGGCCTATGTGCTGATCTCGCACGACCGCGCCTTCCTGCGCGCCCTGACCCGGGCCACGCTGTGGATCGACCGGGGCGAGGTCCGCCGCCAGGATCGTGGCTTTGCCGACTTCGAGGATTGGCGCGACAAGGTCTGGGCCGACGAGGACGAGGCTCGCCACAAGCTCGACCGAAAGATCAAGGCCGAATCCCGCTGGGCGGTCGAGGGCATCTCGGCCCGGCGCAAACGCAACCAGGGCCGCCTGCGGGCACTGCATGCCATGCGCGACGACCGCTCGGCGATGATCCGCCGCCAGGGCACCGCGGCGATGGCGCTGGAGGCGGGGCCCAAATCCGGCAAGCGGGTGATCGAAGCCACCGAGATTTCAAAGAGCTTCGGCGACCGCGTCATCCTCAAGCCCTTCTCGCTGCGCGTCCAGCGCGGCGAGCGGGTGGCACTGGTCGGTCCCAACGGTGTCGGCAAGACCACGCTTCTGAAGATGCTGACCGGCGAGCTTGCCCCCGACAGCGGCGAGGTCCGGCTTGGCACCAATCTGCAGATGGCCGTCTTCGACCAGAATCGCGCGGCGCTCGACCCTGACATGACGCTGTGGGAAAGCCTGACCGGCGATCCCGAGATGCGGGTGTCGGGCAAGGCCGACCAGGTTCTGGTCCGCGGTCAGCCCAAGCATGTCGTGGGCTATCTCAAGGAATTCCTCTTCGACGACGCCCAGGCCCGCGCGCCGGTGCGGTCCCTTTCCGGCGGCGAACGGGCGCGGCTGCTGCTGGCCCGGATCATGGCGCGCGAATCGAACCTGCTGGTGCTGGACGAACCGACCAACGATCTCGACGTCGAGACGCTCGATCTGTTGCAGGAGCTGGTGTCGGACTTCGACGGCACCGTCCTTCTGGTCAGCCACGACCGCGATTTCCTCGACCGCGTCGCGACCACCACCGTCGCCATGGAGGGCGACGGCCGCGCGGTCGTCTATGCCGGCGGCTGGAGCGATTACCGGGCGCAGCGGGCCGAGACCGCCGGTTCCGACCGGACCGGCGGGAAGTCCGCCGAGAAACCTTCCGCCGCGCAGGCCAAACCGGAACCCTCACGCCCGAAGAAGGCGCCGGGGCTCAGCTATACCGAAAAGCACCGCTTCGACGCGCTTCCGGCCGAGATCGCGCGGCTGGAGGCCGAGATCGCCAAGCTCGAGGAACTGCTCGACGACCCCGATCTTTTCACCCGCGAGCCGGTGAAATTCCGCAAGGCGACCGAGGCGCTGGTCGCGCGGCAGGAGGCCCTGTCCAAGGCCGAGGAAGACTGGCTGGAGCTGGCCGAAAAGGCCGAGAACGCAGGCTAGCCCGGTCCGGCGGCGGCACTTGGGTGCAGCACCGGCCGATAGCCCGCCGCCAGTGCCGCGACCGTCGGCGCCGGGGTCAGAACCGTGACCTCTCCAAAGGGGCGGGGGCGGGCCGCGCCATAGCCCAAAGGCTGCCAGGGCAGGGCGGCGGCGCCCAGAATCAGATGCGGGGTTCCCTCCAGCAGCACGAAGGCGCCGTCGGGCAGGGCGGCAGCCGGGGCCGTGTGGCGCCGCTGATCCCGGCTGGACGGGCAAAGCCGCGCCGCATGCAGAGCCGCATCGAGCGCTGTCGCCGTCCCGACCCCGAAGGCCTGGGCGAAGCGCCGGAAATCGGCGCGGCGGCACTCGGCGCAGGGCCGGTGCCCGGCCGCCAGCGCCACCGCCTCGTCCAGAAAGAAAAGCTCGGTATAGCGCCCCGGCGTCATCACCGCGCGGTGGCGGTCGCGAAACTGCAAAAGACAGCAGATCCAGGCCTTGTGGCGCCAGCGCGCCCGGCCAAGCCGTCCCTCGGCATCGTGCAGGCAGCCGCGATTGCCCATGAACAGACCGCGTGCCGGGTCGGCGACGATCTCGCCCAGGGGCGTGACGCGGGTCTGCCGCGGGCTCATCTCATCCGCAGCCCTGCGTCCAGCCGGATCACCTCGCCGTTCATGTAGCCGTTCTGCAGGATATGCAGCACAAGGGCTGCGTATTCCGCCGGATCGCCCAGCCGGGGCGGGTTCGGCACATCGGCGGCGAGCCCGTCCATGACCTCCTGACCCAGCCCCTCCAGCATCGGCGTGCGGAAGATCCCCGGCGCGATCGCCATCACCCGGATCCGGAGTCCGGCCAGATCGCGCGCCAGCGGCAGCGTCATCGCCGCGATACCGCCCTTCGAGGCCGCATAGGCGGCCTGCCCCTTCTGCCCGTCATAGGCGGCGATCGAGGCAGTGTTGACGATCACCCCGCGGCAGCCGTCGTCATCGGGGGCGTTCTGCGCCATCTCGGCCGCGGCCAGCCTGAGCACGTTGAAACTGCCGATCAGGTTGATCTCGACGGTGCGGCGAAAGCTTTCCAGCCCGTGCGGCCCGGACCGGCCCAGCGTGCGCTCGGCCGTCGCGATGCCCGCGCAGCTGATGCAGGCCGTGATACCGCCCATCTGCGCCGAGGCCTCGCCCACGGCCTGTTCGACCGAGGGTTCGTCGGTCACGTCGACCGGCTGAAAGCCCGCGCCGATTTCGGCGGCCAGCTCCATGCCGCGGTCGGTATCCCGGTCAAGAATGGTCACCGCCGCCTCGGCCGCGCAAAGCGCCCGCGCCGTCGCCGCGCCAAGTCCCGACGCGCCACCGGTGACGATGGCCCTCGTTTCGCTGATCTGCATCCGCCCCTCCGTTTGCCTCAGAGCTAGCGCCCGGCCGCGGGGCTTGTCCAGTGCCGGGCCGCCGCGACGGAGGGTCGCCATAGGATTGCGCCGGGTGGCGGGCGGCGATCCCCTGAGGCCCGGATCCGGCAGGGTGTCGTGTCGGTCCGGCCGGATGGGGGAGATCAGGAGTTGATGTGAGGTCTTAGCGTGAGCCAGTAATAATAAGAAAATAAATGATAAATAAATTATGTCGGTTCGGGATGGCCTCTTGCCGACAAGGCGCCCCTCGGGGCCGCAGCCAACGGACAGGAGCCCGCCTCCGCGACCGCGACGGCTTCGATCCACCCCCGCGCAGACGAAGGTCGCGGTGCGGAACCCGGCGCGACACGGGCGCGACACGGGCGCGTCCTGGCCCGGTCCCTGGTCATCCGGACGGGTTCCCCTTGACCCATCCAGAGGCGTTACGGGCGGGATCGGAAGGACGATCCGGAGCAGCGGGCGGCCCCCCTTGGCGCCCGGTCCCGGCATGGCCTCCCGCAGGAGACGACGGTGCGGCGCTACCAGTCGTGGCGGCGGCGCGCTGTGCGGATATCGCCCCGTGTCAGCCCGCTTTCGTTCCGCAGATAGTCGGGCATGCCTTCGAGGGGACGAAAATCTGCCGCCTCCGCATCCGGCGCCGGAGTCGGCCAAGAAAGGTCATGTCCTCCTCGCGCCGCGTCGGGGCCGGGGCGAAATGACAGGTGAGACCCGAAAAGAAAAGCTCGGTGAACATTGGGGAATTCCTTGGAAAGAAAAGAGGTCGGGTCACTTCGGCACGGCGGTCCTCCGGACCGGGCCAAGCACCGGCCGCGGTCTGGCGGCGGGCGCAGTGGCCGGGACCGCCAGAGCGACATCGTGCAGCCGCGCCAGGGCGCGCGGCCGGTCCGGGTCGACGGGCAGAAGATGCGCAAAGCTCACCCGGCGCAGCATGCCAAGCGTCTCGGCGTTTGCGACGATCCGCCTTTGTCCGCCCCTCCGGCGCATCAGGGTCGCGGCGACCACGAGCCCGCCAATTCGGGCATGCAGGATCCCGGCCCCTGGTGAGAACCTCACCAACAGCCCGGTGCCGCCAGAGCGTATCCTGTCGACCGGCAAGTCGCCGCCCGACACCGGATCATCGCTGACCGCGAGCGTGTGGCCTTCGATGACGAGGGGCTAAGCGCCGATCGGCAGGCGATCCGCACCCGTCTCGGCGACGCCGCAGCCAGCTTTGACGAGCTTGAGGATGCCGCGCGGCGGCTTGGCGAGGTGTTTCTCGACGCGCTCGACGGGTCGGGCGGCGCGGCCTTCGCGTCATGGCTGGTGGCCGAACGCGAGAATGCCGCGGTGATCCGGGCCGAGGTTCTGGAGCCTCCGGCCCGCCATCCGGACACCCCGCGCGGGGCCGTGCAGAACTGACTGCGGCTCCGGGAAGAGGCCGATCCCGTGGCGGCGCCGGGCCCATCTGCGCGAGCAGCGGATCGGCTTCTGCCGGGTGCGGGATGGGACCAGGATCGCCCATGGCACGGCGGGCCCCGGTCCGCCGCTGGCGAAGGCGGCCAACTGGCTGCCCCATATCGAACACGACTGGAACGGTAAGCGCTGCATACTCTCTATGACGCCCGCGATTTCTGCTGAAGCGGGCCGGGCGACGGGCAGCGATGGCTGCGGTGTCTGGGAGAGTCGCGGTCCGGAGGGCGGGTATGCGGACAAAGCGGTCATGCCCCAAGATCAATCGTCCTGCCCGGTGCGAGGGAGTCAAGGAATGCCGTGTCATGGCTGATCGCCAAAACTGCCCCATCATAAGCAGCCAGCGCAGCCTCAAGTGCTGTGATACCATCAAGATCAAGGTGATTGGTCGGCTCGTCCAAGATCAGCAACGGCGGCGGCGGGGTGGCTCCGAGGGCACAGGCCAGTCCAGCGCGCAGACGCTCGCCCCCGCTCAACTCTCCCGCGTAACGCAAGGTATCCGCGGCGCGGAAACCGAACCTGGCCAGTGCCGCGTGCGCGGTATGGGGATCAGCCAAGGGATTAAGGTGACGAAAATTATCGCGAAGGGACAGAGCGGTGTCGATCAGCTGGACATGCTGATCCAGCAGCGCAAATGGAACCGAAAGCGCCACGAGACCACTTTGCGGCACGATCTCTCCGGTAATGATCTTCAGAAGCGTCGTCTTTCCGCAGCCATTCGGCCCTGTAATGACAATGCGCTCGGGACCAATCACGGTCAGCGACAGATCACGGATCAAGGGATGATCGGGATCATGGCCGCCGGTCACCTTCTCCAGTCGCAGCACCGTTCTACTGGTGGCAAGGCCGGTTGGGGGAATGTCCATGCGCAAGGGTTGCAGGGGTTCGATCTTAACGCGGGCGGCGGACAACGCCTTATCTGCCGCCTCGCGCCGGGCATCGCGCAGGCGCACACCCGCACCGCCCGACGCCTCGGCCCGCCCCTTGGCGGCGTCCATCAGAATTTTCGGCTGATCGCCCCTTGCGCGCGCGCGGTGTCCGGCACTGTCCTTGCGGGCCTTACGTTCGCTTGCCTGCTGCGCGCGACGGGCAGCGTCGGCGCGGGTTTTCTCCGCATCCGCGAGGTCACGCGCTGCCGCGTCCATCTCGGTGTCCTTCCGCTGCCGGAAATCGCTGTAATTCCCGCCATACCGGGCCGCGCCAAGCGAGGTGAGTTCGACGATGGCGTCCATTTCCTCCAGAAGCTCGCGGTCATGGCTGGCGATGATCGCACCCCCTGTCCACCCCCGGATGAGGTCGATCACCGCCTTGCGACCGTCCCGGTCGAGATTGTTCGTCGGTTCGTCCAGCAACAGAAAATCCGGCTCGGCAAAGATCAGGGCGGCAAGAGCGGCACGGCTGCGCTGGCCGCCGGATAGCGTCGCCAGGAGGGTCTGCGGCCCGACCGACAAACCACAGCGCAAAAGCGCCCCTTCCATCCGCGCGGGCAGGGTCCAATCCGCGTCTGCCAGTTCATCGGCATCGGCAAGCCCGGCCTCCGCCCGGTCAAGCAGATCGAGCGCGGATCGTGCGCCGAAAAGATCGGCGATGATGTCATCGGGCCGCTCCAACGCCTCCTGCCGCATCATCGCGATGGAGCCGGTCACGCGGACCTGCCCCGAAGCGGGATGCTGATCACCAGAAATCAGGCTAAGGAGGGTACTCTTGCCGATGCCATTGCGTCCGACGATGCCGGTACGCTCCGGGCCGAAAGTCAGGTTGAGATCGGTAACAAGGGGCGCGTCGTCAGGCGTGGACCAAGACAGGCCGGAGAGGGAAACGGATGCAGGCATGGGACAGAACTTCTCGCAGCAAAATCGAAGGGGCGAATGCGGCGAGGTTCAGGTCCATGTTGATGGCATCTCCAGTTCCAGGATGTCTTAAAAAATAGTGGTCGCTCGGTGATTTTGCAAGCCAGAGCCAACGAAGCTTCCCCGCCGATTCCGTGGAAAAACACCTGTTCGCGACCGCAGCAATTCCCCGCCTGAGGCGGCCGTGAATGCCTTTCCTGTCATGCTTTTCCCAGTTGCTGCGGTGCGGGAAGGATCTTGGCCAGTTTCCGGAGGTTCTGGACGGTTGCGGCAAGCAGGAATTCGTCATTTGCGCCGCATGGGCCGCGTAGTCGGAGCCTGTTCAGGCCGAGGATGCGCTTGAGGTGGGCAAAGAGCCTCTCGACTTTCTTCCTCGGCTTCATCGAGATCACGTATTGGTCGGTCCTGGCGATCTGGCGGACAACCTGTCGGGCGTCTTCTTGTTCCTCGCGGGTGATCTTGCGAGCATCCGCGTTCGGGCAGCACATGGCCTTGGATGGGCAGGCTTGGCAGACCTCTTTCAGGGCGCGATAGCGGGCGGTCCCCTTGCCGGTCGGCCCGCGGGTGGGGTCGGAATAGTTCCGGCGGACCTGCTTCAGCTCGTGCCCCTCGGGGCAGATGTATTGGTCGTTCTCTGCATCCCACTCGAAGTCGGCGCGGGTCCAGGTCCCATCATTGCGCCCCGACTTGTCGATGACGGGGATATGCGGGGCGATCTTGCGATCGACCAGCCAGCCCCGCATCGGCCCGGTGCCGTAGGCCGTGTCCGCGATCAGGCGTTCAGGGTGACGGTCGAACCTGGCCTTCACGCGCCTCAGCATGGTCTTGGTTGATCCTGCTTCGGCCTGCCGGATCGACCCGTTCGGCGGGAAAACGATCCCCCGGATCGTTTTCTGCTCCGCCTCACCTTCCACGTCCACGATGACACCATGGTCCGTGTCGATCAGGTAATTGTCAGAATAGCCGAAGAATGCCGGGCCTTTCCGGGCCGCGGTCCACTGGCTCGCCGGGTCGGAATGCGAGGTGAACTTGGGCTGGACCTCGCTTGGTGCGCCGAATGCGGCTTGGTCCAAGACGTCCGGATACTCGCGAACGGCTCGGGGCGCATCAGCGGGATTGATCTGCCTCGCGTCCCAGTCCTCCTTCGGCGATGAGTTCTGCTTGTTCGCATCCGCTTCGATAAGGCTGGCATCAACTGCCATGCGCTGGCCGCTAACCAGCCCCTCGTCGATGCACCGGGCCACGGTGGTCTCGAACAGATGCCGCAATAGCTCGCTGTCACGGAACCGACCGTGCCGGTTCTTCGAAAAAGTCGAGTGATCCGGGACCCGGTCACTGAGGTCCAGGCGGCAGAACCAACGGTAAGCGTGGTTCAGATGCACCTTTTCGCAGAGCCGCCGTTCAGACCGGATGCCGAAGCAATACCCCACCAACAGCATGCGGATCAGCAACTCCGGATCGACAGACGGACGACCCGCATGGCTTTAGAAATCGGCGAGGTAAGCACGGATGCCGGACAGATCCACGAACCGGTCAATCGAGCGCAGAAGGTGATCTGGCGGGACATGATCTTCCAGCGAGAACTCGCAGAACAGCGCCGGCTGCGCCTCCTGCCGCGGTCCCATCAGTGCCGATCCTCCCACCCAGTGAGGGAATTGAATCAGCCAGAGGCACCTCGATCAAGCACGAGTTTTTCAACGGAATATGCCGATAGCCGACGTTCGACACCTCAAGCCCGCGCCGCCCGCGGATCACGGAAGCGGCCATTCGTGGTCGCCGCGGCGAGAGCAGTCTCGGCGCGATCCTGGCCACCGGGAATTGCGCCCTTGTGGCCCCCCGGGACGGCCTCGGTACCTGATCTTGGCAGGGCTCGGTCCTGTCCCGTCGGCCAGCCTTGCCGCCCCTCAAATCGGCACGATGCCGCCAATGCCCGCGCCTCCCAAAGCGAACGGCAGTCGGGGGGGTGTCACGGCACGACGTGCGCCACTACTTTCGCGGTATTGAAAGAGGGTATTTCATGAGTGGCTTCTTCCGTCAGGACGCCCGCATGGGCCGGATTTCCAGGGGTCCGGGGCAGGACGTCCTGGTGCTGCGCCGGTTCGAAGGCAAGGATCTTCGTGCGCTTCTATCCCGCACAGGCCGCGGCCAACGCCCGCCGTTTCCTTCGCGATCTGGAGCGCGCGGCCCCGATGAAGATCGCCCGCGTGCTGACCGATAACGGCAAGGCTTTCACCGACCGCCTCTTCGGCCTGCGCAAGCGCGTTGCAACCGGACAACACGCGTTCGACCTTCCCTGCGCGGACCTCGGCATCGAGCATCGTCTCGCGCCGCCGATGCGGCCGCAGACGAACGGCATGGTCGAGCGCTTCAACGTCAGGAACGAGGATGTCCCGCAGCGCCAGCGCATCCAGAGTGGCGAGGACCTTGAGCAGACCCTCCTGCGCTACGCCCAGCTCCCGCAATCAGTCCTGAAGGGGCAAACCCCCGTCGCAACCCTCAGGGACTGGCGACGTCACAGGCTCGAGCTGTTCAGGCAGCGCATCTGCAATCTCGCGGGATGTGACAGCTAGGCGGAATGCTTGCGGAACGCAGGCATGATCCGATGAAACAGAGGAAAACTCCGATGAGTGATAACTGGGAAATCTTACCAGAGAGCGGATTGGGACCTTTGCGCTTTGGCATGTCCGAAGCCGAAGCTCGGCCCATCGCGCAGCCCCTCTACGGCGAAATCGAGGCGGAAGGGCCGGCAGGTCTGCAAAGCAATGATGAAGTCTACCAGGTTCTCCTTGAAACCATGGGAGAAGAGGCTGCCCGTGAAGCGATAGGACCGCTCAAGAAAAGTGGTGTGGACCTGCAGACCTCCCGTCGCATCAACTTTGTCTCCGGACTGATGCTCGATTTCGTCGAGGATGGTCTCGATAGCATCATGTGCCATTCTGCGGCTCTCGCCTTGCACGTCGGCGGCAAGCCTTTTTTCGGAGTTGATCCGCTGCCTGCCCTGCGGCAGTTACAGCAGCTCAACGGAGAGCCCCCTTTCGTGAAGGGCCCCGACTGCTATTTCTCGAACATCGAAGTCACGGCGTTCGAATGCCTGCTGCTGATGCCGGGTGGCGGATTCCGTGCAACGCGGGAAGGAACGGAAGAGGCCGGACAGAAGACGGTCGGTTGGCAGAGAAAGCAGCGGACGCCGCCTGAGGACCTGACAGGTCACGTGCGTCTTGATCTTGCCACTTGAGCGAAATCGTTCCAGCTCTCCATCTGATTAACGTGATGGCTGAAGAAGCAAACAGGGACCACACAACCTTCTATCGCGGTGCGGCGCTGGACCGGCACAGGTTCGCGGCTCTGGCGAATTCAGACGGAAGCTACAGCCCGAACCGGCCGTTTTCCTCCAGCACCGATGTGGTGGAGTTCGATCTGCGCACGGGCGCGTGGCAGGAGATTGCCCATCGCAAGTGGTTGGGCGTGGGCGTCGCGCGGTGGCCAGGCGCGGGAGCGGCCGGAGCGGCAGGGCTCATGGTGCTGTCGCAGCAGGGGGATGAGAGGTGGTTCGGTTGACCTGAACAGATTCCGGGGGGGGGGGCCAAGTGGTTTTCCGCCTCGGTTACGCCGCCACCGCTTGGGCAT